>JBARXP010000105.1:0-18304 GCA_049647405.1 Elainellaceae cyanobacterium
ATTTTATCAGATGCCATTGGCGGTCAGTCAGATCGGTGTCGTAAGATTGTCGTGTCATTTTGATGCTAAGAAGTTCATTCGTAGCTTCTTAGCACTTCCTGATTTTCTTTTCAAACATCTTCTAAGATCCTGATATGGGATCTTAGGTGGAAACTTTCCCTCTAATTAATAGTTATCTTGAAGTGTTTGCTCAGTTTAGCTAATAAACAATTTCGTACTCCGCATTGTCGGCAACATGCAGTTTCCAATACTCTTCGGCAATACGATCGCTGCTGTATTTGGGGTCATCGCCGTTTACTGTGCCGCAGATGGTAACTGTTCCAACCTTAATCGGTGAGTCTTTGAGGGCCGAATGCAGCGTATTGGCCAGAACACGAATGCCAGCTTTGCCGATAGACAGCGACACAAACTCAGGTTGAGGATAGACAGAGAATCCACCTCCCGTGAACAGAATTGTGCCGTGCTCTTGTTGCTGCATGGCAGGCAGGACAGATTGAACGCAAACCACGGCTCCTGCGACATTAGCACGAAAGTCGTTTACGAGAGTGTCGTAGGTTGTTTGTAAAACGTTTTCCATCCGAGGCACAGCCGCGTTATAAATGAGCACAACTGGTGTGCCCAATTGGTTTTGCATGTCGGTGAAAGCTGTAGTAAGGGCAGTTGCGTCTCCGGCATCGGCCAGGTAGTAGTGAGACGTGATGCCTTCTGCTTGCAGTGTGGCCTGGTAGCCCTGCAATTTAAGCTCATTCCGGGCCAGCATGGCGATCGCAAATCCTTCTCGGGCAAACCGACGGGCGATCGCCATGCCGTTGCCTTCACCCATGCCCACAATCACGCACAAGTCTGCCATCATGATTTCTCCTTAATATGATTACAATATTCAACGTTTGGGATACAACCACCACGCCAACAGCTTTGTCAGCCTCGGCATCACCACATAGGTCATCAAAGTGGTGGTTAGAAAAACCAGAATTAGCAGGCGAAGTACAGACGGTAGTGGTGCCAGCCAATCTAGAGGAAGAACCGTCAGAAGCTGATTAATACCAAAAATGGCAAGGCCCGAAACCAGCACCATTTTGTAACGGGGTGGGGGCAACATTCCCGGCTTTGCAGGCAGCGTAAACCAGGTTTCCAACCCGGTGATAATTGAGAATGTGCCAGTATCTACAGTAAGATTGTGCGCTTGCGTCAGAAACCGCTGGCGAACCGAGGAATGTTCCCACCGCTTCAAATTTTCTAAGCGATCAAACTTGAAAACAATGCGGTATTCGCTGTCGTCTTGATGACTCGGACGAAACACCGATGAACCTAAATAACCTTCAAAGGTGCTGGCCGTGCTGATAATCTGCTCTAGTAATGCTTCAAATTCACGCTCCTTGCTCTTTCTAACCCGCTGTACCACCTCCACGGTTACAGGAGGATCGGTGTGCATGGCTCTAACCCTCACTCAACAAGGGCGCACCACTCACCCCCACGGCTAGACGAACCACCTGTGCGGGTTCCACGCCAGTTTCAGGGGGTAAGAACATGCCGCCGTTGTTGACTACATACAAATCAGTGCCGTGGAAAGCAACAGCGGTGCAACCTGTGACGCCCTGTCTGGCTTGGGCAAGGATAGTAGTGTGGCGATCGCGGTCAATGCGAATCACGCTGTTGTAAACATGGGTGGCTCCGTAGAGATTGCCGTGAATATCAAAGGCAAAGTCATCGATGTTTGTCCCTTCGATGAAAATCTCCGGCTCTTGGGAGTTGAGGCTTTCATCCAATGGAATCTGGAATAGTAGCATTCGTTGGGTATTAGACCCATAGAGACGATTGCCAAATCGCTTTAAGCCGTTGACGGCTGGAAATATACTGCCCTCATCACTGCGAGCCAGAAGGGAATGCTCCAACCAGAGTTTGACGGTTTGGGTAATAACGTCAAAAGACCAGATGGCCCCACGATAGGAATCGGCCATTAGGTAATAACGAGCAGACAATGGCGTGATGCCATTGAGGAATTGAGCCTCTGGCAGAGTTTGGAGGAATTGCACCTCGCCATTCGATAGCAGGGCAACAAAGGGAACGCCTTCTGCATTCCAGCCATTGATCAGGAATTGATTGGGCTCAATCCAGGCGATGCCGCTGACCTTCCCGCTGAGCTGAGCGTAAACCGAAAGGTTACCGCTGGGATCTAGCTGGATGACTGCTCCTGCTTCGTGGTTGGTGAGATAGATTTCCCCAGATGGGAGAATCGCCAAATTTTCTAGAAATGTATTAACCGGAAACGTCGCAACAGATTGTGCGGGAAGTAAGTCTACGGGGGTATCCGCGTAAATAGGAGGCAATGTCATTTTTCACCTCAAGATCAGTTGGAATTAGTGCAGGAGTCATTAATATTTCAAACTCTCAGTTAGCGGCGCTGACGATATTTTCGCTCATCTTGTCGTTCTATACCCGCATCGCGTGAGTGGCATGAAACGTGATGATGCGATCGCCTTTCGGCACCCCAAAAAAATGTTTTTTCATAGTGGGGAAAGGATTTCAATCGGACAACACCGCGATCAGCCGTGGCAACGCTATATTTTCTATGGCCTTCATGTCATATTCCTAGGGTTGACTCTAAAAAAACCGTCTAAAAGTTAGGATAGTGGCAGGATTAAGATAAATCAAATTGATTATAAAAATTCTGACTATTAATGAAATCGATTGACCTTGACGCCTTCGATCTCAACCTCCTTGTTGCTTTTGAGGCTCTGTATATCCATCAAAGTGTCACTTTAGCTGCCCAGCGCATCCACATCGGACAGCCTGCGATGAGCGCGGCCCTGGGGCGATTGCGCATGCGATTGGATGATGACTTGTTTGTGCGAGTAGGACGAGACATGAAGCCAACGGCCAAGGCGGTGGCGATCGCGCCACAAGTGATCTCTGCGCTAGACACGATCCGGGCCACATTGGCTGACGTAGAAACCTTTGATCCTGCCTCTTCGCGGAAAACCTTCACTGTTGCCACTTCAGATTACTTTGCCAGCATGATTCTGCCAGTGTTGTTAGACCTTCTCAGGCATCAAGCCCCGCATGTTAATTTGCGGTTACTTCCGGTGGAAAAGGCATCGCTGGTCAATTCAATCGAAAATGATACATTTGATTTAGCCGTAGGTACGTTCGCTAATTTGCCGCCCTATATTCTTCAACAAACGCTGCTGTCAGAGCAGTTTGTTGGCATTGCCCGTAGTGGACACCCGGCGCTAAAGGACGGAGCGATGAGTCTAAAAAATTTTGTTGGGTTTCCCCATGGGCTATTTACATTACGGCGAGATGATATCGGGATCATCGATCAAGCCCTGGCTAATCAGGGATTAAAACGACGCATTGCCCTCACGGTTCCCTACTGGTTTGCCTTGCCTTCAACGATCGAGTCTTCCGATCTGTTAGTAGCCATTCCCTCATGCATGGCAGCCCACGTTACTCGACACTATTCCCTCCAGGTATTTGATATTCCACTCGATTTATCGTCTTGGTCAATATCCATGGTGTGGAGTACGCTTAACGATCAGAATCCTGAAAACCTTTGGTTGAGGCAGACCATTCACCATACTTGTCAAAGAATTGTCGAAAATCGAAATATCGAAAATTGAGATAATAATTCCCTTGCAGCAGACGGAGAAAAATTGGTACCCATCAATCAATGCTGCCTACCGCTGCTGAAGGGAACGTTAGCGGTCATTGCAGCTGTCCTTTGGCAAACTGGTTTAAAGGTATCGTGGTAAGGCGCGCAGATAGCGTGAGGAAGTATGAACAAACTGAATACACAAAGCGCAACCCCTTTCTCTCAGACGTTCTTTCATGGAACAAAGGCTGATCTTAAGCTGGGGGATTTAATAGAAACTGGATTTAACTCAAACTTCGGACAAAATAAAAAAGCAAGATATATCTTCTTGGCGGCTACTCTGGATGCTGCAATTTGGGGGGCTGAGCTTGCGCGTGGAGATGGTCGCGAAAGAATTTACTTGGTGGAGCCAACAGGTCCAATTGAGGACGACCCCGATTTAACCGACAGAAAGTTCCCAGGGAATCCAACAATGTCTTATCGTTCCACACACGCCTTTAAGGTTGTCGGTGAAGTTTTAATCTGGCAAGGACATTCAGCAGAGCAAGTCAAAGCGATGAAAGATGGATTAGTTAAGCTTAAAGAACAAGGAATTGAGTCACTAAATGACCGCTAACAATCCGCTTGCACACCGACCGTATCAGTATAGTTGGTTGAGTTCGAGAGGTTACTAGCGGCGGGTGAAGCGGAGCGTTATGCCTCCTAGATTTCGGTGAAGACGCATCCGAAAGCTCACTGGCTGGAAGTTAGCATTAAAATGGAGTAAGTATTTAACCGTTTTAGATCGAGTGAACGAAGTGGAACCATTTCTCGTATAGACCGGGTCGTCACGATAGGGATTATTTCTAGCTCGTCACTCACAGCTAAGTTTTCCATTGCCCAGCTTTAGCGTCTCGCAATAATCCAGACAGCGTGAATAATACCAGGGATATAGCCTAGCAAAGTTAGCACAATATTAACCCAAAACTGTAGCCCGATTCCTACTTGTAAGAAGACTCCAAGGGGAGGCACTAAAACCGACAAGAGCAATCTACAATGTCCATTTTTGGTTCTCCCAAAGTTTGATTTTAGCCTTTCTTTCTTGTAGATTATTGAATCCTCTATCGTTATTTCAGGTCATCCTCCAAAAGATGAGGTTCTAAATCGACAAGAAAAAATCAGCTTTTGGAGATAGCAAGGATTGATGTCAAGTCATTTTTTCAACTCAAGATACCTCTAAAGTAATATATCTGGAGAATCTATATCCGAAGTTAGATGATGTTTGACCCACTAACATTGAAGATATCAATATTTAACATCGACAAGGTTAATCAAAAATAGGCTTCTTGATGACTTGACCAACAGACTCATCTGTTGGTCATTATTATTAATTTACACTCAGTTGGAAAACATCTAAGTAGGTATCCATAATTAAACGATGCGATGTGAGTATGTGCCCCCCGACGGGGGGCACATACCGTTTCTTTTAGTTTTGACCACATACTTAGCAATTAATTTCTTTTTTAAGCGCTCTTACCATTTTTAGATAAAACGTGAAATATAGTCAGTGGTTAAGTTTAATCATTTTAGTAGTTTGCCTATACATCCTATGGCAAATTCGAAGCGTATTACTTTTAAGTTTAACCGCAATCATTTTTGCTATAGTCCTCAATCGAGCCATCATTTTTCTGCAACGCTGGATTGATTCTCGTCGGTTATCTATTTTAGCTCTGTCCGCAGTCATGATTTTAGTTTTAGGTGTTTTTGGTGCAGTCATCGCTCCAAGTTTTATCAACCAGCTTCAGGATTTGATTGACTTAACTCCGCAAATTATTGATCAGCTTCAAAATTTTATCGATCGAGCACAGCAGTCAACCTTACCAATTATCTTGCCAGGTTTTGAGGGACTCAAGAGTATTGTCGAGCAGTTGCAATCTCTAGATATCAGGATGTTGCTCGAACGTTTCTTCAAGCTATTTTCTAACACTTTAACAATCACGTTGAATGTATTACTCGTAATTGTACTCACGATCATGCTATTGCTAGATCCAGTTCCATATCGACAGCTTTTTGTCAGAGCTTTTCCGTCATCTGCTCGGCAGCGAGTCTGGCATGTAATGGATGAGTGCGAATCATCTATTTCGGGGTGGTTTGTTGGCATTTTGTTTAACATGACAGTTATTGCTGTATTGAGTACTGTGGGACTATGGATTTTAGGAGTTCCCCTTGCTCTTGGCAATGGCCTACTCTCAGGACTCTTAGCCTTTATTCCCAATCTTGGCCCTGTGATTAGCGTTGTACTACCAACGGCGATCGCACTTCTAGAAGCCCCTTGGAAAGCAGGAGCTGTCATTATCCTTTATATTTTAATTCAGCAGATTGAGAGTAATGTATTGACTCCTATTGTGATGAGAAAGCAAGTGTCTCTGCTGCCTGCATTAACATTAGTTTCTCAGATAGTTTTTGCCCTATTTTTTGGGTTCTTAGGGCTGCTGCTGGCTCTTCCCCTAACGCTCATTATTCAGAATTGGCTGCAAGAGTTTTGGATAAAGAGCTTTTTAGATCAACATTAATTATGTGGTCAAAAGCAGCTTTTTCGGATTTCTACGATTTGATTCTTTCTAAAAAATAAACTTAATTTTCTGAGGCTTTCCACGAACCTTTAGGAAAATCAAGTACTTCGACTGAATATCTAGATCCTTCTAGGGATAGATGAGTTTCTTTAAAAAATAACGCTAAATACAGGTAAGCAAGTCGCCTTAAACATCATAGAGTACGTCACGCAAGACGATGACATACTTATCTCTAGCTGATGGTGCGTTGGGCTCAAGCTGCAACACACTCTGCGGCATCGTTTAATTGTAGCTACCTACTTAGCTCCAGTATTTCTTTTTAGTTCCAACACTTCTTTAAAATGATGAATACCCTAACCTCTTCAAGCAACCATCAGTCTTTTTGGATTGCTTCTACCCTTCAATCTAGCTATCCTTCCCTTACCCAAAATATGCGGGTTGATGTTGTAATTGTGGGTGCAGGATTAGCTGGAGTCACCGCAGCTATGTTGCTCAAAAAGGCCGGAAAGCGAGTCGCTGTGCTAGAAGCTGGACGGATTGCTGAAGGGGCTTCGGGTCATACCACGGCCAAAGTGACATCGCTACATCACCTCCTATACGCTTCTCTCATTGATGAAATAGGCAAAGATAAAGCTCGTCTCTATGGTGAGTCAAACCAAGCTGCTGTAGAACAGGTTGCAAAATTAGTCAGCACTGAGCAAATCGACTGTGACTTTGAACGCAAAGATGCCTATACATTCGCAGAGACGGATGAGACTCTAGACAAAATCAAGGCTGAAGTAGAAGCAGCTCAACAATTGGGGCTACCTGCCACTTATGTAAAAGACACCCCTCTACCCTTCGACGTGCTCGGTGCAGTGAAGTTTAGCCATCAAGCGCAGTTTCATCCGCGCAAATATATTCTTAATCTGGCGGGCAAGATCGATGGCGAGGGTAGTTTCGTATTTGAGCAGACTCGCGTCAGCACCGTTGATGGCGACAAACCTTGCCATGTCAGAACGGTGGATGGTGCGACGGTGACGGCTGACGATGTGATTATCGCGACCCATTTGCCGATTTTAGATCAGGGTCTGTTCTTTGCTAAAACCTTCCCCCAGCGCTCCTATTTAATCGGAGCCAAAATTGACCCGTCTAAGGCTCCTGATGGCATGCTGATTGGGACAGGAAAAGATTATCGCTCGATTCGCGCTACTCCTACTGATGATGGGGGGCACCTCTTACTGATTGGAGGAGAGGGGCACAAAGTGGGTGAGGTTTCTGATAGCGAAGCTCGATTTGCCCGTCTGGCCAACTATGCCCATCGTAAATTTGGGGTTGAAGCCATTGACTATTACTGGTCTAGCCAAGATATGGTGTCATTCGACAAGCTGCCTTACATTGGTCAACTCACTCCCATGAACCAGCACATCTATGTGGCTACAGGCTTCAGCCTGTGGGGCATGAGTAATGCGACTTTGTCGGCCATGATTTTGAGGGATTTGATCTTGGGTCAACCTAATCCCTGGGCAGAACTATATGATGCGACTCGTCCTACTCCCTTTATCAGTCAAGACTCCATCAAAAATAACCTAGATGTGGGGACTCACTGGATTGGCGATCGCTTCAAGGGTCTTTTCGATAGCCCTGAGAATGTAAAGCCCGGTGAAGGGAAGCTAGTGACGGCAAAAGGCGAGAAAGTAGCAGCTTATCGAGATGATGCCGGAGTCTTACATCAGGTTTCCGCTGTATGTCCTCATCTAGGCTGCATTGTCGCTTGGAATGGGGCTGAGAAGAGTTGGGACTGCCCCTGTCACGGCTCTCGCTTTGACACTGAAGGCAACATTCTTGAAGGGCCTGCGGTTAATCCGTTGAAATCTTGCCAGCCAGAAGCAATACCTCAGTGATCGCAAGACATTGATGAGAGCAGTGCGCCAGATCTAACCCTCGGAGATAACTCGGCTTCTCAGATTTTCTACCTCTGATGGGCATCATGAACAGAACGTCGTTTAATGAACCAGATGGCAGGCGACATAATGCCCATCTCCGGCATCTTTGAATTCCGGCTCCGGTTCGTGGCGGCATTCGTCCATCACATAGGGGCAGCGCGTGTGAAACCGACAGCCTTGGGGGGGCTTGGTCGGACTCGGCACATCACCCTGCAAAATAATCCGTTCTCGCTTCGCTTCAATGGCCGGGTCAGGAATCGGAACCGCCGAGAGCAGGGCTTGAGTGTATGGATGCAGCGGATTTTCATAGAGGGATACTCGATCGGCAAGTTCGACGACTTTGCCGAGATACATAACCGCGACGCGATCGCTAATATGCCTCACCACGCTTAGGTCATGGGCGATGAAGAGGTAGGTTAGCCCCAGCTCGTCCTGCAATTTTTGCATCAGGTTGACGACCTGAGCTTGAATGGATACATCGAGAGCTGCAATGGGTTCATCTGCCACAATAAATTTGGGGTTCACGGCCAGAGCGCGAGCAATCACAATGCGCTGCCGCTGACCGCCGGAAAACTCGTGCGGATAGCGAGTGACGAATTTGGGATTCAGCCCTACAGTGTGGAGCAAGTCGGCGACGCGATCGCGCTTTTCTTTGCCTGAGGCCAGCCCATGCACTTCGAGAGGTTCGCCGACAATACTGCCCACGGTCATGCGTGGATTCAGCGACGCATAAGGATCTTGGAAGATCATCTGCATTTCCCGCCGCTGCTGGCGCAGGGTTTCGCCGCTCATCTGGGTCAGTTCGGCATCTTCAAAGTAGACCTTGCCCGCTGTGGGTCGTTCGAGCTGCAAAATCGCCTTCCACGATTTGCGCCTGAATGCCGATCGCGAACTTGAGACAATGCGATCGCTGCTCCAAGAAGCATTAGATGCCGGGGCGATCGGCTTCTCCACCGGGCTGTTTTATCCCACGGTCACTATGTCCGTGAGGTGGGCTTGTTCTCACTCGAAGAAGCCGTACATCGCATGACCGGACTCTCCGCCAGCCAGTTTCGCCTCACGGATCGAGGCGTGCTAAAAGCCGGAGCCTTTGCCGATGTGGTCGTGTTCGATGCCGACACCATTCTCGATCAGGCCAGCTTTGAAAACCCCACCTCAATGCCGCTAGCGGCATTGAGGTGGTGCTGGTGAATGGGGCGATCGCCTGGACTGAGAAAGCCTCAACCGGAACTCGAACCGGACGAGTGCTAAAGCGCGTTGGTTGACCTGGGCGTAGCCCGTCTCGCCCAACCGAACGCCTGCTCATCTCATAGCCTATCTTTGCAACCCGATGATATAGCGATCCTAGATCGCCTGTGAATTGTGTGTGAGCAGTGGCCTGCCCCACTGAATACAACCCGTATAGACTTGCTGTATTTTGCGATTGTCTATTTAATCTGTAAGAAAAACTGTAGGTTTATCTGTTTTTAACGATCGACTGATAGAGTCACCTTGATAACGTCTATGGAGAGAAGTGATATGGAAGGGTGTGTCGTTACAGATCTAAAAGTGCATAGTCAACAAAACTGCTATCGCCTCAGTGCTGAGCAAATGGAGGCGATTCAAAATCAAGGAGTCTCGACTGCTCTAGAGCCAGGAACGAACATCGTCAAAATTCGGGAAGGGGCTTTTGGCTTTAGTGCTGATGCGGCAGCGAAGGCAGAACCCATCGTCCTACTTTGGATTTACGGCGGCAAAGTCGTCAATCAAAAAACCAATGTAGAAGTTGCAGCAACCTGGGCGTCTTTAAATGGTTACGATGACGCTCTGGTGATGGAGGTGATTGAACCTGCGACATTGTGTGCATTTTTCTTCGATACCAATGCCAGCGATAATCATGGCGAATTAACAATCTCGGTTGTGCGAATCTAATTCACCGAGATCACACCCTTTTGTCGGTTGCTCTATTTTGGCGTTTGCTCTGTTTCGTTTGTTCTGTTTGGGCGATCGCCGTATCCCAAATTTGCCTCACTGCTCTAATATTGACCGCTCTAACATTCACTGCTCTGACAATACTATTTCTTCTAGATAGCCATGGCGCATCGTAAGATTTCCCCGATCACGTTCGTTGCAATCCTGTTGGCAACAGCGACGGTAACTCAGGTCGTAGGTGAGTTTGCTGTCAAAACCCCGACCCTAGCCCAATCCTTTGGCGAAAATCCCGATAGTTTCCCGATTCCCAACGCTCTCCCAGACGGTTCCACCCTAAGGGTCGATGGCTCCACGAGTATGCGACTGACCAATGAAGAGGTTGCATCCCGATTTGAGCAGCAATTTCCTAACATCGACGTGCAGCTTGATAGCAGCAACACGGATGATGCATTAGCTGCGCTCCTCAATGGTGATGTGGGTGTGGTGGCTTCGGGGCGTCCGCTTACCGATGCAGAGAAAGCGCAGGGATTGGTCGAAGTGCCGATTCAGCGGGAAAAGTTAGCGATTATCTTGGGGCCAGACAACCCCTTTAATGGCAACTTATCATTCGAGCAATTTGCCCAGATCTTTCGCGGCGAAATTACCAACTGGTCAGAAGTCGGTGGCCCCAATGCACCCATTCGAATGGTCGATCGCCCCGACTACAGCGATACACGTCGTGCCCTGAGTACTTATCAGGTGTTTGAGGGCAGACCGTTTGAAACGGGAAATACTGCCGATTCTGTGTCAGACGATGAAACAGACGATGTGATTGCAGCCCTGGGCGATGATGGAATTGGCTATGCTGTAGCCTCTCAGGTGTTTGCTCGGGACGATGTGCGCATTCTCTCCATGCACGGAACGCTGCCGGATGATCCCCGTTATCCCTATTCGCAATATCGGGCTTTTATTTACAACGAAAATCCAGCGCCTCCCGTTCAAGCTTTTCTAGGGTTTGCCACAACGCTGCCAGGGCAAGAAGTGTTTGGGGGAGACTCTGCTGGAACGACAGGCGCTGATGCAGAAGGTGCTGATGCAGAAGGTGCTGATGCAGATGGCGCTGACGCAGCTGGAGCCGGGACGGAAGGAGCGGATGGAACGACAGGTGCGACATCAGATTCCTCTTCCGATGCTGAAACGGGACAAGACACGACCCTGGCACCAGGAACTGAAGCGATAGATGGCGAGACAGCCGGAAGATTTCCCTGGTGGTTACTATGGCTGCTTGGCATTCCTCTACTAGGAGGGCTGCTGTGGTGGCTCATGAAGGGTAAAGAGGGTACGACACCGACTGGAGCATCCGCAGCAAGTCCGGCGGCGGCACCCACTGGCGGTGCTGGGGCATCTCCAACTGAGGGTGGTGTTGCTTCTACCGGGGCAGCAGTTACCCCCGGTGCAGGAGTAGCAGCGGCAGGGACTGGAGGATCTGGAGCGGCAACGACAGGATCTGGAGTCGCTGGAGCAGCAGGAGTTGCTGGGACAGGATCTGGAGTCGCTGGGGCAGCAGGAGTCGCAGCAGGAGTCGCAGCGGCAGGGGCAGCAGCAGCAGCGGCGGCGGCTGGAGCAGCAGATGGAGATGAAGGAGCTGGAGGAGCGGCTGGAACTGGAACAGCAGCGGCTGAAGCAGCAGATGGAGATAGGGCAGCAGCGGCTGGAGATGGAGGATCTGGAGCAGCAGCAGCGGCTGGAAATGGAGGATCTGGAGCAGCAGCGGCTGGAGTAGTAGCAGGAGCGGCTGGAGTCGCAGCGGCGGCGGGTGCGGCGGCAGCGGGTGTTGCTCCAGTTATCCCGCCGATTGTGCCCGGTGCTTCTGAGCCGCGCATGGTGTTAACTCCACGCGCATCGCGAGAGGCTTACGCCTCCTGGGAAATTCCTGGCGATCGCCTAGAAGAAGCCAAGCGCCAGGGCGGGGAAAAGCAGATGGTGCGGCTGTACGATGTGACAGGACAAGCCCCAGACGCTCCCCTCCCCACTCACCTGACTGAGTTTGAATGCACAGGCTCCGACCCCAATTTGAACATGCCGATTGAGTTGGGCGATCGCGACTATCGAGCTGAAGTGGGCTACTTAACCGCTGATCAGACCTGGTTGCCCCTTGTGGCGTCGAATTCTATCCATATTCCTGCGGCTGTTGACGGGACGGCTGTTGACGGGACAACGATTGACGGGACAGGGGATGTGTCAGGAGCAGAATTGAGCGGTGCCAGATTGGGTGATGCCGCGTTAGGCGGTGCCGGACTAGGTGGTGCCGCGTTAGGCGGTGCCGCACTGGCAGGAGCCGCTGCCCTGGGTGCGGCTGGGCTAGCAGGAGCAGGCCGATCGCCTGAGTCAGGTCGCGTCACCGTAACCCCCACAGACTCACAAAACATCCATGTTCACTGGGATATTCCTGGCGATCGCCTAGAAGCCGTCAAGGGTCAAGGCTACAGGCCGATGGTGCGGCTGTATGATGTCACGGGTCAAGCACCAGAGGCCACGTTGCCGACTCATACGGCTGAATTTGAGTGCCCAGAGACAGCCCAAGAGATGGATATTCCTATCGCCACACCCGATCGAGATTATGTGGCCGAAGTGGGCTATCTCACCCCAGAAAACCGCTGGCTGAGCCTAGCCAAGTCAGATGCTGTTCAGATTTCGGGCACAGCAGCAGAATCTGCTACGGCTCCAGGAATACCGGGTGGGGCGATCGGTGGAGCTGCCTTAGCAGCGGGTGCAGCAGCCCTTGGCATCGCAGGGCTAGCGAAAGGCTCTGACGAAGATAGCGCCACCCTCGCGCCAGACGATACTGCAGCTGTTCCCCTGCAATTTGACCCCGGTCGAGTGGCGATCACTCCTCGGAATCGCCAAGACGTTGATGTGTCTTGGGAGGTGTCAGAGCAGACCCAAGCCAAGCTCAAAGCGCAAGGCTACAACGATTATCAGTTGCGCATTTACGATGTCACAGATCTCGACATCAGCGAGCACCCGCCCCATGACGTGATGACTTACGATTTAGCAGAAACCGATCGCGATCGCCTAGTTCGCTTGCCTGATCCCCGTCGCGACTACATCGCCGCAATTGGCTACCGGACTAAAAATGATGGGTGGCTAGAGTTGGCCTGCTCTGGGCAAGTGAGGCCAGACAGCTTCCTGCAACAATTCTCTGATGCCTCTGGTTCTGATGCCTCGAATTCTGATGCCTCGGATAGTAATGCCTATGATTCTGATGCCTCTGGTTCTGATAGCAGCGGTTTACCTCTGGGCGCTATCACTGGCGGTGCAGCGGCCTTAGCAGGAGGATTGGCTATGGGCGCAGTGGTTGGCGATGGGTCTTCTGAGTCGCAGCCAGCCAGTCGCGAAGTCAGTCATGTCGCGATTGAACCGCAGCCTGACAAAACAGCACGAGTATCTTGGAACATTGCCGACGCGGCTAAAGCCGAGGCACAACAGCAAGGCGGCAGTGACTTCCAAGTGCGAGTCTATGATGTCACCGCAATTGACCTCGATACCCAGCCGGCCTATCGCGTCGATACATACTCCTGCTCCGACGCCGAGGGTCAATATTCAGTTTCATTGCCCCAAGCCGAACGAGACTACCTAGCTGAAGTGGGCTATGCCACGCCAGATAACCGCTGGATTAAGCTAGCGCGATCGCCCCACATTCATGTTCCAGCTCGTGATGACGCGGCGATCGCCACAGGCTTGGGCTTGGGGGCAGTAGCGGCTACGGGCTTAGGGCTCGCGGCGATCGCCACACCCCAATCGGCAGAGCCAGAGACAACGGATCACCATGAAAGTCGCGCCATCATCGCGCCTCATACTGAGCGAGCCATGATGGTGTCTTGGTTTGTTGCTGAGCAAGACAAGATTGAAGCCCAACAGCAAGGTGGAGAAGACTTCCAAGTGCGGGTTTATGATGTCACCGCTATCGACCTCGATACCCAGTCTGCCCACCGCATGGATGAGTATTCCTGCGATGTTGAACAGGGCCTGCATTCAGTGCCTATCCCTCAAGTCGATCGAGATTACCTAGCTGAGGTCGGCTATGCGACATCCGACAATCGCTGGATTAGGTTAGTCCGCTCGTCCCATATCCATACTCCGGCGGAGTACAAGGGTGGGGCGATGCTCCCTCAGAGAGGCGTTGCCAACGCCACGGGGTTAGGGGTTGCCGCTGCGGCTACGGCACTGGCAACAGGAGTCGAAACCGTCGCTCCCCCATCCACCACTGGCTCATGTGCGATTAAGACTATCCGGGTTCACAGCCGTCACAATGCCTTAGAACTAGACGAGGCACAAGTCAACCACCTGACTCAAACAGTTTCTACAACTCATTCTCTAGAGACCGGGCTTTACATTCTGCGAATTCGAGACGGCATGTTTAACTACGGTGAGGTTTCATATCCCGGTGAGCCTTTTGTGTTGCTCTGGATCTTTGGTGGCAAGGTGATGAACCAAAAGACGAATGTTCCTGTAACGTCAACCTGGTCAACGTTGAACGGGTATACCGACACGTTGACCCTCCATGTTCATGAACCTGCGACTCTCCATGCTTTCTTCTTAGATACCCATCCTGATGACAACAGGGGTGAAATTACCCTCTCAGTGATTAAGCTCTAACCTTGTGCGAAGGGAGGGGCGATCGCCGATTGCGTGATGGGTGTGGCGATCGCCCTTTAGGCTGCACAACGTTAGATAGGCACGCTTCTCTTTGCCCATCCTACGAAAATCATTTGAATGACATACTGAGAGCAGACCTGCGCTGGTTTTCCTATGTTGCCGACCATTACGCCCACAACCCTAGATGTGCCCCCTGGCGGTGAAGTCATTTTGCGCTATCAAACCTGGGATGATTACGAAACCCTACTGCAAACCCGGCAAGACAGCGCCGCCATCAAAATCACATTTAGCGCCAAGACCCAAGAAATTCGGATTATGGCTCCTCTCCCAGGGCACGGTAAAAAATCAGATACCCTTTCTGACTTGGTGAAATGCCTGCTGCGATATCAGAAGCAAGATTGGGATAGCTTTGATCCGATTACCCTCAAGCGATCTCAGCAAAAAGGAGTAGAGCCTGATCACTGCTTTTACATTAAAAACAGAGCCGCCATTCTCGGCAAAGAGCGCATTGACCTGACGGTTGATCCCCCTCCTGATCTCGTACTAGAGGTTGATTTGACCTCACTCACCTCTATTGACGACTATGACGACATCGGCAGCCCTGAACTTTGGATTTATCGCCAGAACGCTCTATATATCTACACATTCGAGGGTCAACACTACCAAGAACAGACCGAAAGTCCTTTGTTTCCTAACATTGCTGTCAAAGAGTTGATTCCTGATTATGTTGAGCGAGCCTGGAAAAAAGGATCGAGCGTTGCCATTAGAGAATTTGAGCAGGTTTTGCAACAATTGAAATAGGCACGCTTGATAAAATAGGCATGTTTAAGGCAAGCACGCTGTAACGACTATCTTGGGGAGAAATCTTCTTTAATGTTTGAGCGCTTTAATATTTGAGCGCTTTGCTTCCAAAAAAGGTTAGTTTGCAGTAAGTTTTGCCGATCTTGAATCTTGTTGAATGATTCTTCGGCAGGTCATCGTTGAAGTGGTGAAATCATGAAAATTTTGGGCTTTATCTTGTTGATCGTCAGCGGTATTCTTTTCTTTGTTAAAAAACAGCAAGGCTCAAAATCCTTCAGCGTCAAGTCAGCCCGCCCAGTTCAGATCTCAGAGCTGAAGCAACTCGCAGGCGAAATTGCGGATGAGATTGGCGGCGGCAACTGGCGCGATTACGTCAAGGTCTATGGCACGGTGCTGTGCGATCGCCCCCTCACCTCAGAGCTAAAACAGCAGCCCTGCGTCTACTACCGCATGTCAGTCAAGCGCCGCTACGAAGAGATCGTGACCCGAAAAGACGAAAGCGGGAAGACTCAGAAAACCACCAGTCAACGCACTCAGACCGTCGCCAGCAACCAGCAATCGGTTCCCTTTCGGTTGCGCGATCGCCACGGCGACGAGATTGAGGTTAACCCAACGGGAGCCGATATCGAGACTATCAAGGTCGTGAGTGAATTTCAGCCCGAAGGCGGCAACCATCTTGAAATTCGCTTTGGTGGGTTTTCTCAAACGCTCGGAACTGTAACCCCACGAGCGAATACTAAAACCCTCGGCTATGAGTACAGCGAATCTCTTCTACCCGTCGATCGGCAAATGCTGGTCATCGGTACTGCATCTGATGTGACTGGCGAACTTGTGCTCCAGCGCCCTGTCAAAAGCGATAAGAAATTCATCATCTCCCTAAAATCTGATGAAGAACTCGCAGCCAATGCCGATCAGGGGGCAAAAATGGCCTTCTATGGCATGGTGGGCTGTGGCGTTATGGGGTTGCTGCTGATTGTGATCGGCGTGCTTTCATAACGGGCAAGAGATGTGATCATAAGCTGCTTGACTGACAAGAATTCTGATGTAGGTTGGTGTTGAGCAAAGCGTTCGCAAAGCGTCTCCGAAGGAGACAACCCAACAGTAGAAACGGTTTCGATGGGTTACGCTAACGCTAACCCATCCTACGACAGAATCAGGGTTTCAAGAGTTTTGTCAGTCAACTAGGGTCATAAGAGTGGCACGGGCGGGCTCCGCCCAGGCAAGCCAGCACCATCGTCTTCATTCGCCGTTAGTCTTTATCACGGCTGAGTACGCTATGCTCGATGAGTCTAACTGAGTCAATCCGAATAGTCCGCTCAAGCCGCAGCTTTTTTTAATCGATTTCCTCAACCGAGTTGACGATGCTCTTTTCTCCTCTTAAGCGAGTCAATCAAGCTTTAAAGCCCCTTCCCCAAGAGATTGTCAAACCTGTTCGTAAGCGAGAACTCTGGGTCGGTTTGATAGGAACTTTGTTGGTTTTATTGTTATGTAATGGTCTTGCAGATTTATTCTTAAACTATCTCAATTCCAACCGAGGCTATTTCTTAGTGAGCCTCAAGTGGAATTTGTTAATGCAGCAATCGCGGCCTGTTGATTGGCTCATTGTAGGAGATTCGAGCTGTAATCAAGGGGTTGACCCTGACGTGTTAATGGATGAGCTGGGAGGACAGGCTCTCAACCTTTGTACGGTGGGGTCAATGCTGACCATTGATGATGTGTGGATGCTCGAACAGCACATTAATCAAGTCGGGCCACCCCGCAATCTCGTCATCGTTCATGTCTATGATATTTGGCATCGAGATGTTGAAGAGGAAACACTCGCTCATTTAGCTCAGATTCCTTTATCAAATGACGAACTTGATAAGTTTTCTCTACCGTTGTCGTTAGAGCCAGAAGATCGTCTTGAGCTTTTTTTGCACCGTTCTATTCCTCTTTATTCTGCTAACAAGTCGTTAGAAGAATGGATTAGAGAACCTGTTGAATCTTTTCGTGAAAGTCGCGAATTTATTGTGACTGATCGTGGCTTTATGCCCAGAAAAGAGATCAATCAGAGTCTATTTAGCCAAGACGTTCGCAAACATTTAGAATTCGTTGGCGATCATCATTTTGAACGTTCAGCCATTAATCAAAAAACTCTCGAACAAATTCGAACCTTTGCAGAGCAATATCAAATCGAAGTGTATCTAACATCAGCTCCCCTGTATGAGGGCCTCTATCAAGACGAAGAGTTTCGCCGCTATTTTCGCCAAATGCAGCGATCGCTCTCCGACTTTGCAGAGACGAGCGATCGCTTCCATATCATTCTCAAAAATCCTGTCACGTTCAATGCTGAGGAAATGCAAAATACCGATCATCTCCTGGCTCCAGCCGCTGAAACCTACACACGAAGGTTGGCACGGGCGATCGCCCAACAAGCGACACAAGACCAGGCGACACAAGACCAGCGCACCCAGCAGCCCTAGTTCTCACATCTTTTCCAACCGCTCATTCTGCTGCAATACCTATTCAGAAACTGGATAGACCACTACATATTCCATTCGATATCTGCATAGATGTGCGTCAGGAAGAGTTTTGTTATTCCCAAATCGCAGCGTTACCGTGGACTACATCAACCAATGAGATGTCTCGACTGTCTGTGTGCTCCTATTTTTTGATTCCAGGTGCGAGATTGCACGTTGGCTTCGTCACGTCTTTCACGGTTGGACGATTCCAGGCATCTTATTCGTCCTGTCCTCATTCAGCGCTTTCCTTCATGTTTGAACTCATCTCCTACAAGCAGTTCCGCAACACACCCGGTGTAAAATTTTTCGACATCACGGTCAATCAGTCCAATGCTCGCGATTTGGTGGCCCACGACGGGCCTGCAACCAGCCCCAACAATTCTG
>JBARXP010000106.1:0-2067 GCA_049647405.1 Elainellaceae cyanobacterium
CTATTGACATCCTCCCCGACCTAAAGGAGCGGGGATTCCCAGTCTGCCAGCACTAAACTGACTCCTGATGGGTAAACGGATCATCGCCAACTGCCCCAAGACGGGGTCTGACACTGGCTCACACGCCCATTAAAGACGACATGCCCTGCCGCTAAGACGATGGTACCAGCACTTTTGCCCTAAAGGGCAGGGCTTGAAACCCATCACTTCTTGGTCACTTTGGCTTTATTTCCCAACGGGGTATTAGGGGCGCAGGCTTTTTATTGTTTGAATTGCATGATCGTAAATTGCACGATCTGAATTGCATGATCTGAATTGAATTCTGCTTTCCTTTGCCTATTTTTTCGTTTTGCTATTTCGGTTTTCTGTTCCATATGACTCAACCTATTGCCGTTTCAAGGAGTGCCTCGTGATATGACCCAGCAGTTTGACGCGATCGTAATCGGCTCGGGTGGCGTTGGCAGCGCCGCCGCATATTATCTCTCTCGGGCAGGCAAAAAAGTCTTGCTGCTCGAACAGTTTGAGCTAGACCACAAAAATGGTAGCTCCTATGGTTTTTCACGGGTGATTCGCTACAGCTATGACAACCCGATCTACGTCAACCTCATGCGAGCTGCTTATCCGCTCTGGTTTTCCCTGCAAGAAGAAGCGGGCGAAGAGCTTTATGTCAAAACCGGAGGGCTCGACTTTGGCATGCCCAGCCAAGAGACCTTCCAAAATCTAAAAGCCAGCATGGATACGGCAGAGCTACCCTACGAGCATCTGTCTGCCGATGAGATTCGCCATCGTTTTCCTCAATTCAACCCTGACGATGGCATGGAAGGCTTGTTTCAAGAAGCGACCGGATTGCTCAAAACCTCACATTGCGTTCTCGCCCATGTGCGCTTAGCGCAGGCTCACGGAGCGACCGTCATCGACCAAACGCCCGTTACGCAGATTGTCCCGACTGAGCAGGGAGTTGAAGTTCACACGGCAACCGAAACCTATGCTGCTGAACGAGTTGTGATCACGGTCGGAAGCTGGGCTAAGTCTCTTCTCGCCGATCAGGGCATCGACTTGCCGCTCAAGATCATGCCCTGTCAGCTTGGGTTTTATCATCCTCTCGCGCCTGAGCGGTTTAAGCCAGACACCATGCCCGTCTTCTTTGCCCATATGAACGGCGACTATGGCGAAATGCCCTACGGCATTCCCCACGAAGATGAAAGCATTGGCTACAAAATGACCACTTTCTATGGCTGGAACACCGTCGAGCACCCCAGCGAAATTGACTACACCCCCAGCGATGAGTGGGTTGAGCGCATTCGCAACTTTGCGCGTCAATATATTCCTGATGCTGCTGGGGAAACGGTTTCGACCCGTCGCTGTCTCTATACGCTGACGCCAGATAAGCACTTCATTGTCGATACCCATCCCCAATATCCTCAAATTGCAATCGGGGCAGGATTTTCGGGGCACGGCTTCAAGTTCACGACGCTGATGGGCAAGATGCTGGCCGATCTGACGGTCGATGGCGGCACCCCTCACGACACCAGTCTCTTTAAGCTGTCTCGCTTTGAGACTGTGATGGCCTAGGTCGCTCAATCTGCACGCTGAATCTTAGGGGCGCACGGCCTTGTGCCCCTACCCGAATCCTTTACGTCCCAACCCTATTGGGTTGACTGCACTATGTAGCATGAGTAACAAAATTTTGGGCGATCGCTCGTTGTCGGCTAAGATACCAAGCGTAGACCTACGCATGGTAATGGCTTCTTCTTCTATGGCACGGCGCGATCAGGGCACAGCCCGAACGCCAATGCACTTGACTATCTCTGAAAAGTTGCGTAAGCAAATTGAAAGCGAGGTATATGCGCCTGGTGATCAGCTGCCAAGCGAGTTCGATTTAGGTCAACTGTTTAATGTGAGTCGAACGACTGTTCGACGGGCGATCACTAACTTAATTAATCAAGGATTAGTCGAAACCCAGCAAGGAAAGGGAATTTTTGTCAAAGAGCAGGAAAAAATTAGCTTTTCGCTGTCTAATCCTCTAACCTTCTTCGATACAGAACTGGAACGGCAAGGCCGGACAGG
>JBARXP010000107.1:0-2526 GCA_049647405.1 Elainellaceae cyanobacterium
CTCAAACTCGCTGTCGAACTCAGAAAGATGGGTTAGTGCTGAATCAGCAGGAATTTGGGGATCGATTGAACCAGTCTCCACGACACTACTTGCTCCGGAAGCGGCACATGATAAATCTAATTGCTCAGACTAGGGTAAATATGGATGGTGCAAGATTGTGCATCCATATTTCAGTCCGACTCAGACTTATCCTGACACATGGAGGGCATCAATCAAGGTGAGACGAGTAAATTTACGTCTAAATTGGCCTGCATAGATTCATTCTCGAAAACCTGTAGTCTTCTTCGGATATATTTTCCAGCTATAGCCGCAGCCCGTGACACTAGGATCTTTTTGAGGGGAAGCGAGGTCGCTCCTCAAGAAAAAATTCTGCTTACCGCGTTGCGATCGCCATTGTTGAAAGATGGCTTCTTGCGGCTTTAGAACACATAGAGAGTTTGTATGGCCTGGATTAGCTCCTGCGTCGCCGTTTCTGGCCAAAACCCTTCTCCCCTTCGCCCCGTTAAAAGCATCACGTGCAAGCGATAGGAGTTAGGGTATCCATCAGCTTCAAGCCACAGTAGATGACTTTCTGCTTCACAGGTCAGCCGTTCCGCCTCCATCAGCTCTTGGGCGATCTGACGAATTTCAGCATCAAGCCGCAAGACTAACCGACAAAAATCATCTAATTCTGCCTGGGTCAGCTCAAGAGACCACAGGTCTCCTCCGATTAGCCCCTGGTAGGTGTCTGCTTCATCATCCCAGCCAATGCGCCAGCCTTCTCCATGTTTAATCCTTCGTGCCATCAGCAATTCTCAGTTTGGCGAGTTGGCTATCTGGCTGCGCTTCCGACCCGCCCGCGAATAAAGTGCGGGCTAATCAGTGAAAGCCCCGTTGGGGCTAAGATTCAGTCGGCTATCAGTCCCGAAGGGACTTGATCATTTGTAGCCCGCAATTTAGTTGCGGGTGTTGTAGCGTAACCATAATGAGAATTGCTGTCGTGCCATTCAATCTTCCGTGCCATTCAACCGTTTGTGCTAAGACACTGGCTCTCCCGTTGATCCCCATGCTTGCCTGGGTTCGGGAAGAAGACCTGAAGACACTTCACTTCTACACCACTGCTATCAAATGCCAAAACCTGGCAGACGAGAACTGTCACTGGTGAAAATTTCGACTAGCGTCTCGATAACGGCATCTCGCTGTGCAATGCTGAGCTGACGAATGGCTTCTAAGTCTTGATCCCTAGGGTTAGTTCTAAGGTTAATGACTCCAGGATATTCGTCTTCCAAAACCCACTCGTTGGCTCCGAGGTAGTCGGCAAACGTCAGCTTCCAATCGAGTCGAAAATTTGGGAACCGCCGCACCACATATACGTGATATCGAATAAACCGACTCATCAGAGTACTGTCATCATCGACATCTCCAGAATCGTCATCAATATAAGTATTTTCGAGGGGTAAATCGGGATGCTGAGCATAGACAATCTCAGCGATATCTGACGCTCTCAGACGCTGCGCCGCAACGGGTTGAGTTTGAAAAAGAGACGCTAGCTGATGATGAGAAGACCTCTGCGTTAAAGCCTGAGGCTCCTGGCGAGCAGGCAGCCCATAAAGACCTATTAAAACAAGTGCCGTCGCTGTTGCGAGGGCTAAGAATCGGAGCCAGCGCGATCGCCATCCGTATCCCTGCCGTGTCTCCATCAAAATGTGCCGCATACTCCCAAAGAGAACGGGTCTCATCACTATTTGCTCGGCTGAAGCTGACTATTCACCAATGATTTCAGGCTGGGTTAGCTCATCTGACATTTCAATCACAGCACGAATCACAGGCTTCATTTTGGGATCATCAATACTGTCGAATTCTTCATAACGCCGACGCTGAGCGCGATTAGCAACCTGTACGGTGATGCGATAGCGATTGGAGGCTGCATTGACCAAGTCTTCTGCACGACGCATGAGCTGAGCATTTTCGATAGTCGGACGCTTCATACAGTATCTCTGAGAAAAAATGACAACGTGAACCAAGAAGAGCTAAAACAAACTCTTCCAGTAACTCATACTATCGTAAACAGCTCTATTCCGGCTGCTTTCGTTTCCTCTACCAGCACTCGAAAGTGAATGGGTCAATATGAATAGGTCAATATTGTGTCCGTTTTTCTTTAACAGGACTTACGCTAAACAGTTTTAGAGACCAGCGCTAGGATCTGTCTAGAGAGCCGCAAGAATCGTGACCGATGAAAGACTCCATCACTCGCCTAGACTACTGCCAATATCTTTTAGTCAGCCCGATCAATTATACGCTGACGCACTTTGCTGACCACAGTGAGCGCTTCTGCCACGATACTGTGAATCGCTATCTGCGTAGAGAACGGATTACTCCTCGCTTGGTCTGGGAAAACGCATCAGCTCAAATCACTGGGGCGGAGCAGGGCTATGTCGTGTTTGACGACACGGTTTTGGATAAGCAGTATTCTGCCGCTATCGAGTTGGTTAGACGACAGTACAGCGGCAATGCCCACGGGGTGATCAAAGGCATTGGCGTGGTCAC
>JBARXP010000108.1:0-4118 GCA_049647405.1 Elainellaceae cyanobacterium
CTAAGGGAGACACAGGCTTCAGCAGTTGCACATAGGGATTGAATGCCCTACGTGCAACTGGCGAAATTCCGATCAAAATTCCTAAAGGAACCGCAACGACCGAGGCTAGGGTATAGCCGATCGCCACCCGTCGCAGACTGACCAACAGATTCCAGCCAATGCCCATATCGTTAGGGCCATTCTTAAAGAACGGATTGGTCGTCCACCACCAAAACTCTTCTATCGTCTTAGACGCGGTTGGCATCCCCTTGGCAAACCAGCCAGAACGGGCTCCAATTTCCCAAAACAACAGGAAGAGACCCAGTGAGAGCATAAACAGAGCAAACGCTCTGACACCCTCGCTTTTGAAGAAAGACTCTCCGCCCGTACTGCCCAGCGATCCGGTTTTTGCTTTACTCAGAGCCATCGGCTATCCCTCTCTGCAATGACGCTATACGCCGTACTTGTCGATTTGCTCTTTGACGTACTCGCTTGGATTCTCAGGATCGAAGGTGTCAAACTTCAGCTCCTCAGTCCGATAAATATCTGAAGGCGGTGTCTGACCCAATTCTTGAGACAGCTCACGAGCCAAATCGGTCAAGAAGATGTCTTGACCCACCTGGTCGTAGCCACCTTCAGGAATAGCGGTTGTGACCAGCCCGTCTCCTTGCAGATCCCAGCGCACTAGCTGAGATGAGATCCAGTTAGCAAAGCTCTGCCAAGGGTAAGGGTCAAAGCCAATGCGGTCTGGCACTTCCATCATGTTGCCGTTGCCGTCGTCATAGTTGCCCGTTAGCACCGCTTCAACCACTTCTACAGGCTGGTTTAAGAAAGCTCGCTCAGAAATCGCGGCGGCAATTTCGGGTCGGTTTTCCGGAACGCTAGCGTAACCTGCCGCTTCGATAATGGCCTTATTGAGCGCGCGGAACGTATTGGGGTTGTCGCTGATCCACTGGTCGCTAGCCGCAAAGGCGCAGCAAGGATGACCCGGCCACAGGTCTTTCGTAATCAGGTGAATGAAGCCAGCCCCTTCGTAAACCGCACGCTGATTAAACGGATCGGGCATCAGATAGGCGTCGATATCTCCGGCGACCATCTGCGCAATGCTGTCCGGCGGGGGAACGGGACGAATCTGCACATCGACATCGGGGTCTAGCCCACCCGTTGCGAGGTAGTAGCGCAACAGCAGGTTGTGCATCGAGTAGGGGAACGGCACACCCAGAGTGAAGCCTTTGAAGTCAGCAGGGCCGTTGACCTTGCCCTTATGACGTTCGGCAACCGTAATCGCCTGACCGTTGATATTTTCGATGCTGGCCAGCTTGACTCCAAAGGCGGCTGAGCCGAGACCCAGAGTCATGGCGATGGGCATAGGAGCCAGCATGTGATAGGCGTCTAGCTCTCCGGCGATCGCCGAGTCACGCACTGCGCCCCAGCTCGGCATCTTCACGACTTTTGCGTTAAACCCATGCTTTTCATAGAAGCCGAGCGGCTCTGACATGATGATTGGCGTCGCGCAGGTAATGGGAATAAAGCCGATCTGCAAGTCAGTTTTTTCTAAGTCTCCCGTGGCTATAGGTGCATCATCTTCTTCTGCGACTGGCTCACCGCCACCGCCACAGCTCGCCAGCGTCACCAGCGCTGCACCAACCGCCATGTTGCGTAAAAACTCTCGCCGAGTGACATCGCTGTTGCGAATAGAGTCGGCAAAAAACAGCCCTGCCTTGGGGCCAAACGCAGCAGAGAAGGCATTTTCCAACCCGCCTGCCTGCTTACACAGCCCTAAAATCAGCTTCTCCCGCTGAGGATTGCCGCGACCAACAGTTTTGAGGAACAACGCCTTTCGCAGTTCATAGGCGTTAACCGTATCGGCAGCGCGGAGCTGATTTTCTTTATAGACTCCCATCTTGACTAGGTCATCTACCATGTCCACCGGGTCTTGGGGCATGGTCTGCATAAATTCGTAGTGGTCGCGGGTAAAGTGTTGCCCACCACAGATGATGCATGCCAACTGTAGGTCAGAAAGCTCGCCGCGATCGCAGTTGAGGTTTCCCCATTTCTGAGACGCTTGTGTCGCTGAAGTAAAAACCATAATTAACTTCTCTACTTAACTCCGCTATTACTTTGGGCTCAATTGATTGGGCTCAATTACATGGACTCAAATACAATCACCATCGGGCAAACTGACGGGCATCTTACTACTCAACCTATCAGGCATGAGCAGAAAATACATTAGATGATCTTTTGCAAAAAGCAGGACTTTTTAATGGACTTTCTTTTCATCGTCAAATTAATCATTATTTCGTTAATTTAACTACAGACTGCTGTCGCCAAGCCTTAGGTGAGACTCCATAAAACTGGCGAAACTGTCTAGCAAAATATCCTGAATCGCCATAACCAGAGACTTCAGCAATATGTCGAATCGTCTCAGTTGTATGCAATAACAAATGCTTAGCCTGAACCATACGGCGCTCAATAATCCAGCGTTTAACAGAACGTCCGGTTTGTTCTTGCACTAAATTAGTCAGATAAGCCGGGGAATATCCTGCTTCCTGCGCCACATCATTTAAGGTAATCGGCTGATGATAATGGGCTTCAATAAATTGAAATACCGACCTTAAATGGGGACAGTCAGGAAAGATATTTGTATTCCATAAGCTGGGCAACATTCTTGACTCTGTTTCCTCATTAGATCCTTCATTAGAGGGCACAGAAGAGGGTGGAAAAGACGTTTGATAGAACTGGGCTAGCTGCTTCTGTCGATGGAGACGAGTGTGAATTGCCGCTAAAAACTGATCGAGAGTGCAAGGCTTCGTCAGATAGTCGTCTGCTCCCATTTCCATGCCTTGTCGCAAGTCAGACATGGTGACTTTAGCCGTCAAGAAAATGAGTGGAATTGAAGCGGTATCGTGCGATCGCCGCAATGCCGAAAGCACAGCATATCCGTCCATATCAGGCATCATAATATCGCAGACAACCAAGTCTGGGTGATGCTGTTGAGCCAGGTTCATCCCCGTTGAGCCGTCACTCGCACCTAATGCTTGAAAGCCTTCGAATTCGAGACATTTCAAAAAAATATTGCGAGTTTGTGTTTCATCTTCAATGACGAGCACGGACGTCATGACAAATCCAGGAATGAGAGGTCAGGCAAAATTCTAGGCTCAAATAAGCAAGCATTAATCCTTAACCATGTAGCCTTCTTAGGCTTTGACAAGTGCAAGGACTTATATATTTTTCATCGCTCGATTTCTTTTAGATAATCGTTAAAAAGCAACTTCGTAGTGTACTGCAATACAATTTTTAGAAGGCTACAGCCTACGCAGGGTAGAGATAGTCGGCACTAGCAATGCTCAGTATGGCTGTGTCACCACGCTCGCGACTGAAGTGCGAGCTACAAAAAACAAAGTCCCTGCGGGACTGCCAAGCAATGGGTCTTAGCCCCAGCAGGGCTTTCGCTATTAGTCCGCACGTTTGGACGAGCGAGGAACATCGCCAGATGGCCGATTCGCCATGCTGAGAATTGCTGAGTCGGCACAGGCCGATTTGGCAAGCCTAGCCCCGGCCTCAACCGCCCTCTGCCGCATCTTGTGCCAGACAATCAGGAGTTACGACACATTCTTGTTCATGACACTTCCTTAACCGTATGACGCCATCAAATCATCTTGCTGCGGACTCCGCAGACCATCAGTTAGAACGCCTTCGCCGTCAGCAGCAGCTAATTCTCAATGCGGTTGGCGATGGCGTCTATGGTCTTGATGTTGAGGGCAACGTGACTTTTGTTAATCCAGCGGCGGCCGCCATGATCGACTGGCCGATGGAAGATCTGATTGGCAAATCTATGCACGCGGTGTTGCACCATTCCTATGCAGATGGCACATCCTACTGCCGAGAAGACTGCCCGATTTATGCCGCATTTCAAGATGGCAGCATTCGGCGAGTCACCGACGAAGTGTTTTGGCGCAAAGACGGCACCAGTTTTCCGGTGGAATATATCAGCACCCCCATTCGAGATGAAGCGGGCGTGCTGATTGGTGCGGTGGTCACCTTTCGAGATATCACCCAGCGACGTTGGGCAGAAGAAATTCAGCAACGTGCCAATGAAGAATTGGAGCTGAAAGTGCAGCAGCGTACGGCAGAGCTAC
>JBARXP010000109.1:0-2398 GCA_049647405.1 Elainellaceae cyanobacterium
TGGGTCAAGTCAATTTTCACTTGCTCCACCTTTTCCCGAAAATCAAACGAATTGATAAACGATTCTACAGAGACAAAAAAGAGTTGGCCATCGATTCGATAAACCCGTTCAGATTCATCGTCACTCAGTTGAGAATCGACATGAATGATGTCTGCAATTTTCCGACTGAAGAAAATGGCGCTCAGGGCAACTCCGACAATCACGCCGATCGCCAAGTTGTGGGTCAAAATAGTGACCACAACAGTCGTAATCATGACGGCTGTTTCGCTTTTAGGCACCGCTCGAATATTTCGCAAAGAGTTCCAGCTAAACGTGCTGAACGACACCATAAACATGACAGCGACAAGTGCCCCCATGGGGATTTGAGCGACCCAGTTTCCAAAAACCAAAATAAACAGAATGAGAAACAGACCCGAACATAGAGTTGAGAGACGAGTCCGTCCTCCCGATCGCACGTTAATGACCGACTGCCCAATCATGGCGCATCCGGCCATGCCACCAAAGAAACCCGCGATGATATTTGCGGTGCCCTGACCGACGGCTTCCTGATTCTTATTGCTAGCCGTATCTGTCATATCATCGACAACGTTAGCCGTTAAGAATGACTCCATCAAACCCACAAGAGACAGCGCTAAAGCGTAAGGCAGAATGATTTCGATGGTTTCGAAATTGAGGGGCACCGATGGTATCCCAAGGGTAGGCAAGCTAGACGGCAGCGTTCCCATGTCGCCCACAGTCGGAACCAGAGATGCCTGCGCAGCCCCGGCTAAGTCAGGTGACCCTGTCCATCCGGCAAGATTAGCCACAAGGGTTAATACAACGATCGCCACAAGGGGAGACGGCACAGCTTTGGTCAGTTGAGGTAAGCCATAGATAATGAGGAGCCCCACCGCAACGATGGCGTAGACAATCCACGATACGCCCTGGAGCTGAGGCAGCTGAGCATTAAAAATAAGAATAGCGAGGGCATTGACAAACCCCACCATCACAGCCCTCGGAACAAATCGCATCTGATTGCCGAGCTTAATCCAGCCCAAGACAATCTGCAAAATCCCCGTCAAAATTGTGGTGGCAATCAAATAGTCAAGGCCGTGATCTCGGACTAGGGTCGTCATTAAGAGCGCCATTGCGCCTGTCGCGGCAGAAATCATCGCTGGCCGTCCGCCCGTAAAAGCGGTCACAATAGCGATACAGAATGACGCGTATAAACCCACTTTAGGGTCAACGCCAGCAATAATAGAGAAGGCGATCGCCTCTGGAATCAAGGCCAGGGCAACAACAGCCCCAGCCAATACATCATTTTTTATATTGGAAAACCACTCATCTTTTTTGAATATGTTTATCATGCTTATTCGTCCCCTTGAAGACACTTACCTTGTGCTTGATACCAACGCACATCTAAAAATCTGAATGAAAATCTGAATGAAATCAGTGGAACAGAGTGAATCTACTTTGAGACACCACACGTTTGAGGCATCACACATTTGAGGCATCACACATTTGAGGCATCACACGCATGAGATATCGCAAGAAACCCGTCGCTAACCCTGCTCATAAGCATCAAGCTACGGCAGCTAGGTCACTCAGTCTAGCAACTTAAGTGTTCCCTGATGGGATGGACAAAATTAGGGTGGACAACTCATTGGCGAATAGGGATGATGCAAACCAAAACTCAATAAATGGAAAAAGATTGAGAATTCACAGTATTTGAACATCTCAAAAGTTGAATCTCTCAAACTACAGTCACCATCAATTTCAGATCACTCAAAGGCTGTAAAGACTTCATGAACAAATGATCACAGAGGATGATGGCGAAATAAACCAGTTGACAGGTATTGAGCCTCGTGAATCTAATCAGGATTGATTATTGATCTAGGCTCGTGTATTTTTGCCCGCATCCTAGAAGACGCAAATCGAGACGCAGTCTTTCAAGGGATGTCTCAATCGAGATCATTTAATTTCTCTTATGGTCTGCGTGTTGATAAGTATAAATCACTATGGTTGCTATAGATTCCCAAAACTTCTGAAAAATTACAGGGTAGGCATCCACAATGTCTTGGATTCCAGAGTTGATGGATGCTGCTTAACCACGACAGAGCCATAATAATCAGGCTTGTGTATTGCTTATGGCATCATACGTCGCAGATGAACGATTAGACGTCAAATTATCGATCAAGGAGAGCATCATGAGTCAGGCTAAAAACGTTTTGGGTACAGACTTAGAAAGTTGCTGCACAGCTCCGATGACAGGGTTTTATCGGGATGGATTATGTCGTACTGGGGGAGGAGATATGGGCGCTCATGTCGTTTGTGCTCAAATGACAGATGCATTTCTCCAATTCACTCGGTTGAGAGGCAATGATTTAAGCACCCCCATGCCCGCATTTGGTTTTCCTGG
>JBARXP010000110.1:0-24834 GCA_049647405.1 Elainellaceae cyanobacterium
AAGCTGCGTTGACCGTCGTTTTGAAAAAACGTTTGGGGTGTTCACGGTTATTTTCTCCAGAAACATTCAGATTGGGAACCAGGCTTTAAGGCTGAGTCGAAGGGCTAAGTCGGAGGGCTGAGTCACAGGAATGAATCACAGTGTTAGGCAGCGCTCTCACTCAAAGCTGCGCATATCAAAATGCTAGTCAGTTTTCTTGGCAATAACCTCAGAACTACCAAAAATTTTACTCAAGTTTGGAGACGAATCTCCGCCGCCAGCGCATCCACAAACTGTCGAGCCGATCGCCCAGACCGCCCGTTGTGACGAGTTGCCCACTGGAGCGATCGCGCGGCTAATTCTTCGTCAGAAATCGTGAGCTGAGCCTGACGAGCCAGGTGAAACACAATATCAAGATAGGTAGATTGATCCGCAGGTTCGAAAGTCAGCGTCAGGCCAAAGCGATCGCTAAAGGAAAGTTTCTCCTGCATGGTGTCCCAGGCGGAGACTTCTTCTGCGTCTTTGGGACGGGGGCGATCGCTGTGAAACTGTCGCACCAAGTGGCGACGGTTAGATGTGGCGTAGACCACCACGTTTTGAGGGCGAGCGGTGAGACTTCCCTCTAACACTACTTTGAGAGATTTATAAACATCGTCATCGTCTTCAAAGGAGAGGTCGTCCACAAAAATGATGAACTTCTGAGGCAGGTTCCGCATGGCATCGACCATCGACGGCAGATGCTGCAAATCTGATTTGGCCACCTCAATTAGCCGCAGGCCGCGATCGCCATACTCATTCAGCAGGGCCTTGACTAGAGAGGATTTCCCCGATCCCCGACTGCCATACAGCAGCACGTTCAGGGCTGGGTAACCCGCCAACAGCGCTTCCGTATTCTGAACCAGAGCCTGACGCGGGATCGCGTATGCAGCCAGGTTTTCCAACCGAATCGGATCAGGTTGAGCAATGCCCACTAGCTGATGACCGTGCCATCGCAGGGCGCGATATTGGGCAAATAGTCCGGCTCCGGCCTGGTGATGGTAGGCCGCCAATGATTCGGCTAGAGAACTCCAGTCTGATGTGGAGCTGAGCTGATCCCAAATCGGGTGCGATCGCAGAGCAGTCTGTGAATTCTGGGAACTGCCTTCTTCGGACATCTCAGCCACGGGCGATTCGACTTCTCGCGTGGGACTCCACGGAATGGGCGATCGCCCATCTGAGGCCATTCCCTGAATCCACTCGCAAATGTGTTGGGGAGAGCAGTTGCTAATCGTGTCTAAAACCGCTAGGTCGTGGTGAACCGCTGATTTGAGGGAAGAGGGTAAATCACTCCATGACTGCCGCTGCACCTGCCGCGTGAACGGATTGTCGTCCAGCAACAGCCGCATTTGGATATAGCTGCCCCAACTGTCGCCCCAATCGGCTAACAGCTGAAACCAGTGACTATAGGTTTGGAGACAGGCCAGCTCATCTTCTGAAGTTTGCAGCCGATCGAGCAGTTCGAGAAAGGTCTGACCTAGGGGATCATTGAATACAGAGGCATACAGCAGCAGAGACGCACCTTGGAGTCGCAATTGCTTGATAACAGAAGTTGTGGCGATCGCTGTTTCGGAAGAATTTGGCATCAGAGAGAACTTGCTTTTCAGTGATTTGAGCGAGTCGAAGTTTTTCTATCCTGATTTGATCCCCACGGCTGGAAGAAAGAAGTGGTAGATGCACCCTGATTCAAATCCCTGGCTTTGGTCAGGGATTTTCTTATTTGTCCTTTTTCTTTTGAGTTCTTAAGGTTCCGGCGCGTCAATGTGGAGTCTTGCTCTCATCAGACAGATCTAGTCAGACGGCACCTTAACCCATGCCTGTTGCCGATCAGATTCATGGGTTAAGTCCATCAGCAGTTGAGAATACAGCCCTTCTGAGAGGCAAGGAGCCGTGGATTTTCCTTGGGCGATGTCTTGCAGCCAGTGATCCACGACGCGGATAAACGGAGCTAAGCGACCGTCTGGATAGGTCTGGGGAAACTGAAGCCGTTGCGGAATGCTCATCTCTTCGAGCGGTTCCCCTTGCTGACTGCCCCAGAGCTTAAACCCATGCACATAGTCACTCTGGTTGTCATTGCCCAAAATGAGCGTGCCGCGATCGCCATACACTTCAACCCAGTGCCCTCGTCCCTGATAGGTGACAGAACTCAATAGCACCTGACAGGGCGTTCCGTCGGCCATATCGAGCCAGATTCGGCAGGTGTCATCGCTGTCCACAGACTTCATCTCCCCCGTTTGGGGATCAGGGCGCTCGGTGATCCCCGTGCTGAAGCTGCCGCAGAGACGACTCACCGGGCCAAATAACCAGGCAATGTAGTCGAAGGTATGAGAACCAAAGGCACCCAAGGCTCCTCCGCCTAAATCACGGCGCGCATACCAGTTCCACGCCCGTTCTGGATTGGCTCGCCCTGAGGCTAACCAGTCCACTTTGATAAACCGCTTTTGCCCCACGTAGCCATCTTCCAGCAGTTCGGCCAATCGCATCCAGGCAGGCACGTAGCGAAACTCGAAGTCTAAACAGGTGACAACGCCCTTGGCGATCGCCAAATCCAGCAGTTCCTTCGCTTCATCCGCATTGAGCGTCGTCGGCTTTTCGATCAGCAGATGTTTACCTGCTGCGATGACCTGCTTTGCCATTTCGTAGTGAAGAAAGGGCGGGGTCGAAATGCTGACCGCTTGCACGTCGGGGATCGCAAGCAAATCCTCCACTGACGAACAGGCATTTGGAATTTGGTGTTGGCTGGCGATCGCCTCTGCTTTTTGCGGGTCGCGATTATGTACAGCGACCAGATTGGCTTTGGGATGAGCTTGAAATCCTGGAATGTGGATTTTTTGCCCAAACCCTGTACCAATAACGCCGATGCCGATAGAAGACTGAACCATAGTGAGTCAAGTTAACGAACAATGTGCTGCTAATCTTCTGGATAAGAGATGATTCAAGAATCATTCAAGGATCATTCAGTGAGTCTGGCTTCAAAAAGTAATGCTCCAGAAGATAATCTCAGGAAATATGATCTGCGCGAATCATGCAACTCCTCTGGGTTGGAGATCTGGGTTGGAGATCTGGGCTAGAGGAAGCGTCACTTTTTTAAGCTGAGTAGACGCGAAGCCGCCTCATCCAGAGTTTGCCCCACGGCAATCATGCCATCTTCGTGACCCGCCATCACAAGAATTTTTTGCTCAGCCAAACGACTCTCTCGAAACAGTCGCCACATTTCATGGGCCATAGCAGGTGTTCCATAAGGCACATCTGCGCCCGTTGTGGGGAGCTGATCCCGCGAGGTTTGCCAAAGCTGAGCATGATGAATGTGAATGATAGCTTGAATATCTTGGCGAGCCTCATAGAGAGCTGCATGGGTTAAAGACTCTGACGATGCCTTAACTGGCCCCGTACAGTGCAGGGAATTTTGTTCAATATCCCAGGCATCTACGCGGGTGTAGTGATCGGGATTCGTACTGCGCAGGTGTCCGGTCTGAGTTCCTGAGATGATAAATTCTCTAGGACTAATCTTGTGGCTGATGTTGCCGTAGCCGATTCCGTCAGGATAAACGCCGATAAAGCCGACTTCAACCATCTGATCCCGGACGGAAATGAGTGAGTCCAGAACGGGGTCAAGTCCAGAACAGTCGAGCTGCTCGGTCTGCTGCCAGTCACAGGAAAACTTGATGACGCCATCATCATGCATAGTTGACTCTCACCCCGATGCCTGGTCGGAAGGAAAGAGCGATCGCAGTCCGGCTTCCGACGCTTCACAAATCCCTTTTTCAGTAATTAATCCTGTCACCAAACGGGCTGGAGTCACGTCGAAGCCGTAGTTTGCAGCAGGTGAAGAGTCTGGACAAATCAGCACCTCAACAATGCGGGGATCAGACGAATCATCTGCCATTTTGCCACTCATGTATTTGACTTCGCGATCGCTCCGCTGCTCAATCGGAATCTCTCGAATGCCGTCGCCCAAGCTCCAATCAATCGTAGAAGAAGGCAGCGCCACATAAAAAGGAATGTCATTATCGTTGGCGGCAAGAGCCTTGAGGTAGGTACCGATTTTGTTGGCAACGTCTCCCTGACGAGTCGTGCGATCGCTCCCCACAATAACGACGTCAACCAAGCCATGCTGCATCAGATGTCCCCCCGTGTTGTCGGGGATCACCGTGTGAGGCACGCCGTGCTGTCCCAGTTCCCAGGCCGTCAGCTTCGCCCCTTGGTTGCGGGGGCGCGTTTCATCGACCCAGACATGCACCGGAATCCCGCTATCGTGTGCCTGATAGATAGGCGACGTTGCGGTGCCCCAATCGACACAGGCCAACCAGCCCGCATTACAGTGGGTCAAGATATAGACCGTTTTCTGAGTTTCTTTATAGATAGCCTGAATCAAGCTCAAGCCGTGACGACCAATCTCATAGCACTGCTCGACATCTTGTTCCACCAGGCGCTCTGCATTTGAGCGTAGATGCTGAACCGCCTCATCTGGCGTGCGACACTGCTCTAGAACTAAAAGCTGCTGGGCGATCGCCCACTGTAAATTGACTGCCGTGGGTCGCGTTGCTCCTAACCGCTGAGCCGCCGACCGAATCCAGTCGTGAAACTCTGCTTGCTCTTGTGCCTCTAATGCAGCTAAATACAGGCCCATTGCGGCTGTCGCACCAATCAAAGGCGCACCCCGTACCACCATGTCTTTGATCGCATAGGCAGCCTCATCAACACTGCTCAAGTCAAGCCATTGAAAGTGATGAGGGAGAAGCCTTTGATCAATGACCTGAACAACAGTTCCATGATCAGGATGAAAACGAATCGTTCGGGTTGGGTTACCGTGCAGTTGCATTCTACTTTTCAGAGATCCAGGACGACGCACAAACAATGCTGTGAGGGCAAGCTACTAAAAAAGACGATATCCCATTCTCAAGGAACATCGTCTTATCCGAAATCAAGAATTTCATCGAAAGTTACGCAGACTGAAGATCAGCAGCTCAATAAAGCTACATCCTACAGCTTGACTTCGATATCAACCCCTGCGGGCAAATCTAGCTTCATCAGCGCATCAATAGTCTTTGATGAAGGCTGGTAGATATCAATAATGCGACGATGGGTGCGAGTCTCAAAGTGCTCACGAGAATCTTTATCGACGTGGGGCGATCGCAAGACACAATAAATCCTACGCTTTGTCGGTAAAGGAATGGGGCCAATCGCTGTTGCGTTTGTACGATTTGCCGTATCTACAATCTTTTCACAAGATGTATCGAGGAGACTGCGGTCAAATGCTTTTAGCCGAATACGAATTTTTTGCTGCTGAATCGTTGCCATAGGTTCCAAACTTTAAATTAAATTGTCGAGGTTCAGTAAAACTTGAGAAAACTCAGTGAAAGAACTACCGACTTCATCTAATTTGAAGCCGATAGTTCTCTAAACGTTGAACTAGGATCAGACCTACTTCAAGATTTTGGAGACAACACCCGCACCAACAGTACGACCGCCTTCTCGAATTGCAAAGCGCATTCCTTGCTCAATCGCAATGGGGTTAATGAGTTCAACCGTCATCTTGATGCGATCGCCAGGCATCACCATTTCAACAGAGCTGCCGTCGTCAGCAGTGTACTGCTTGATAGTTCCAGTTACATCAGTTGTCCGGATGTAGAACTGAGGACGATATCCAGAAAAGAACGGAGTGTGACGTCCCCCCTCTTCTTTCTTGAGGATATAAACCTCAGACTCAAACTGAGTATGAGGAGTAATCGAACCGGGTTTTGCAATCACCATACCCCGCTCAATGTCCTCTTTCTTGAAGCCACGCAGGAGTAGACCTGCGTTGTCTCCAGCCATTCCTTCGTCAAGGCTCTTCCGGAACATTTCAATCCCGGTCACTGTGGTCTTGCGAGTATCGCGAATGCCAACAATTTCAATTTCTTCACCGACCTTGACGCGGCCTCTTTCAATTCGTCCAGTCGCAACTGTTCCACGACCAGTAATTGAGAAGACATCCTCAACTGCCATCAAGAAAGGCTTGTCCACATCCCGCTCAGGTGTGGGAATGTAGGCGTCTACATTCGCCATCAGATCATAGATTTTCTGAACCCATGGATCGTCGTTATTGCCCGCATCAATGGCTTCAACGGCCATCAAGGCAGAGCCTGCAACGATGGGGATATCATCCCCAGGAAAATCATAGCTACTTAGAAGCTCACGAACCTCTAATTCAACAAGCTCTAACAGTTCCTCATCATCGACCTGATCTTGCTTGTTTAGAAACACAACCAAGCTAGGAACGTTGACCTGACGAGCAAGCAGGATGTGCTCACGGGTTTGAGGCATAGGGCCATCAGCAGCAGAAACCACGAGGATACCCCCGTCCATCTGGGCTGCTCCCGTAATCATGTTCTTAACATAGTCAGCGTGACCTGGACAGTCAACGTGAGCGTAGTGACGATTTTCTGTCTCATACTCTACGTGAGCTGTATTGATGGTAATACCACGAGCTTTTTCCTCAGGCGCAGCATCGATATCTTCGTACTTGCTGGCCTTATTGGTAGAGTCTTTTGCAGACAGAGCCATCGTAATAGCAGCTGTCAACGTAGTCTTACCATGGTCAACGTGACCAATGGTGCCGATGTTAACGTGTGGCTTTTCTCTTTTGAACTTTTCGCGTGCCATGAGTTACGTATCCCTTTCCTCTGAAATGTTATGCGTTCCCTTTACTTTTTGCGATGATCGCCTCAGCAACACTCTGAGGAACCTCATCATACTTGCTGAACTCCATCGAGAATATACCCCGACCTTGAGTCTTAGACCGAATGTCGGTTGCATACCCGAACATCTCCGCCAAGGATACTTGCGCAGTTACCTTAGCAATTCCCTCATCAGAACCCATGCCCTCAATCTGACCCCGACGAGAGTTTAAATCACCCATAACGTCTCCCAGAAAGTCTTCTGGAACTTCAACCTCAACTTTCATCTTGGGTTCAAGAAGCACAGGAGATGCCTTCATCACAGCTTCTCTAATTGCCATAGAACCGGCAATCTTAAAAGCTATTTCCGAAGAGTCCACATCGTGATAAGACCCATCCACCAGAGTAGCCTTGAGATCGATCACTGGATACCCAGCCAATATACCAGACTCACAGGCTTCTTTCATGCCCTCCTCAGCAGGGCTAATATACTCTTTCGGAATTGAGCCACCCACAATCTTTGAAACAAATTCAAAGCCGCTACCAAGTTCACTGGGTTCTAGTTCAATAACGACATGACCATATTGACCCTTTCCGCCACTCTGACGAATGAACTTTCCTTCAGCACTGACCGCTTTCCGGATAGTTTCACGATATGCAACCTGGGGAGCGCCAATATTTGCTTCGACTTTAAATTCTCTCAACATCCGGTCAACGAGAATTTCGAGATGAAGTTCTCCCATGCCTGCAATGACTATCTGATTTGTTTCAGGGTCAGTATTTACCCGAAACGTCGGATCTTCTTCTGACAAAGACTGAAGAGCTTTTGACAGCTTTTCCATGTCTTGCTTTGTCTTAGGTTCAACCGCAACTGATATGACAGGCTCCGGAATGTAAAGAGACTCCAGAATAACTGGGTCGTCACCATCGCAAAGTGTATCGCCAGTAAACGTATTTTTCAACCCAAGCACTGCACCGAGATCTCCAGCGCGAAGCTCATCAACCTCACTCCTCTCATCAGCCTTGAGTATGATAAGACGCGAAATACGCTCTTTCTGGTCTTTTGTTGAATTAAGAATATAGCTTCCCTTACAAAGTATACCTGAATACACTCGAATAAAGGTCAGCCGACCATAAGGATCGGACATAACTTTAAATGCTAAAGCCGCGAATGGCTCCTCATCGGAGGAATGGCGAGCCACCTCCTCTCCATCAGGCGATAGGCCACGAATGGGAGGAACATCAATAGGGGCAGGCATATAATCGACTACGGCATCAAGGAGAAGCTGCACACCCTTATTTTTGAAAGCAGAACCACATAACAGTGGAACCATCTTTCCAGCAACAGTGGCCTTACGAATAGCACCAACAATTTCGTCGGTAGATAATTCTTCTCCCTCAAGGTACTTAAGCATTAGCCCATCGTCAGTTTCAGAAACTGACTCAACCAGTTTTGCCCGATACTCTAGAGCTAACTCAGCTACATCTACAGGAATCTCGACATCATCCATATCCATGCCCAAATCATCGTTGTAGATGCGTGCACGCATGTTGACTAAATCTATGACACCCTTGAATTCATCTTCGCTGCCAATAGGAATCTGTATCGGGACTGCGTTGGCTCTCAGACGATCACGCAGCTGATCATAAACCTTAAAAAAGTTGGCCCCCGTCCGATCCATCTTATTGATAAAGGCAATGCGAGGGACATGATAGCGATCCGCTTGTCGCCACACCGTCTCAGATTGAGGCTGCACTCCGCCAACCGAGCAAAAGACAGCAATGACTCCATCCAACACTCGCATAGATCGCTCGACTTCAATCGTAAAGTCAACGTGACCGGGAGTATCGATGATGTTGATTCGGTGTTCTCTCCAATTCGTGCTGATGGCTGCGGCTGTGATTGTAATGCCGCGTTCACGCTCCTGATCCATCCAATCGGTAACAGCAGTTCCTTCGTGGACTTCGCCAATTTTGTGAACCACACCGGAATAAAACAGAATTCTTTCTGTCGTCGTCGTCTTACCCGCGTCGATATGAGCGGCAATTCCGATGTTTCGCACCCGTGTCAACGGAATATTCCGCGCCACAGCCACCTCCTTAGCCTCTATCGCTGTTATAACGACACTATTACATTAACGTCGCCCATAAAGAGCGGCCTTTGGGCCTACAAATTTTTGGCCTAAAAACTTAGTATCGATAATGGGCAAATGCCTTGTTTGCTTCAGCCATTCGATGAGTTTCTTCTCTTCTGCGAATTGCACTTCCTGTTTCATTGGAAGCGTCCATCAATTCATTCGCTAGTTTCATTGCCATAGTGCGTCCTGCGCGCTGGCGGGAAAATTGAATGAGCCACCGCAACGCCAGTGCAATGCCTCGATCAGATCGCACTTCCATCGGCACTTGGTAAGTCGCTCCCCCTACTCGTCGAGCTTTTACCTCTACCAGTGGGGTCACGTTTCGAACAGCGTGCTCAAACGTTTCTAACGGATCAGCCCCTGTACGCTCTTGAATGATTTTAAATGCGTCGTAGATGATGCGATATGCAACTGATTTCTTTCCGCTTCTCATGATGCGGCTCACCATCATATTCACAAGACGGCTGTTGTAAACAGGATCGGGATTAACTTGACGCTTTTGGGCTGCTGTACGACGAGACATGACTTCTCAGAGATTTGTGTATGTACGTTCAAAATGATTCAGAGTTACCAGCTACTCAGCATAGACATCTTTTACCTAAAGCCTTGGCTAGATAAAGCAATCAAAGCCTGTAACTGCTTTAATCGTTATCTTTACCCTCTGAGAGCGTTTACTCAACTTAAAAGCTAGGGGAATCTACCCAATGATCATTGATAGAGAACCTAGAAACATTGCCTGCAACAGCAAGTATTATTTTAGCTGCGCTGCGATTGACCCATGAGGCAACAGAATGAGCTACGCCTTAGCCTTAGGACGCTTTGCTCCATACTTAGAGCGTCCCTGCCTTCGATCTTTCACTCCCGCAGTGTCTAGCGTACCGCGAATAATGTGATATCGAACTCCAGGCAAGTCTTTGACCCGCCCCCCTCGAATCATCACAACAGAGTGCTCTTGCAAGTTGTGCCCAATTCCTGGAATGTATGCAGTCACCTCAAATCCGGATGTCAAGCGCACACGAGCCACTTTTCTCAAAGCAGAGTTGGGTTTTTTTGGCGTAGTGGTATAGACCCTCGTACACACCCCTCGACGCTGAGGACAGCTTTTGAGAGCTGGAGACTTTGTTTTCTGAGTTATTTTGTGTCGCTCGCTACGGATGAGCTGCTGGATAGTTGGCATATAGCTGACTCTTTAAGTGATTCTCCTTAAATCCCCGTACCCAAGTTAGCACTTCGCCAGGGAACTGCAAAAAATTTCAACAGTCTAAAATCGTAGCATCGTAAATCACACAGTGTCAATCATCCGCTACTTGACTGATCATCTCTCTACAATCATAAACCTCCAGTCTTTATTTCTTCAGAAATTTTCTCCTATATTGGTTGATTGACAGAGAAAGAGTTGCTACAGCTGCAGGTTTGTGTAGCATTTGGATTTTGGAATCGGAACCCTCCGCCCATGAGATCCTCAGAGTAATCAACGACTAAACCTTCTACATATGGCTGACTGCCAGAGTCGATCAAAACGCACAGGTCTTGCTCTTGAAATCTTATGTGGTCACTGGCGTGATTTGCTTCTGTAAGAGCTAGGTGATAGTACCAGCCCAGGCATCCCCCAGATTGAACATTAATTCGGACATTTAGATTGGGGAGCAATTGGCGATCGCACATCCGTCGAATTTCTTGACGAGCCGAAGCAGTAAAGTGAATCATACGAGCTACAAAATTTCATTTTTGAACCAGTCCATCTACGCGTGAACAGGATCACAACATCTTAGGGTGGGGCTACATCAGTTCATTAAAGCAAATATCTAAAGCAAAATCGGGCTTACTCCGTCTGAGTAAACCCGACTAAGATGTCGGAATCAGCAAGCGCTGAGCTTTGCCAGCTGAGCTTTGCCAGCTTTAGTAACTTCGCTAGCTCTGACTAATTGCACAACATCCAAGTAAACCTTATGTGACGTGCAAGCTCAATCTACTTTGCACGAGCATAATCATCTTGAAAGCGAACGATGTCATCTTCGCCCAGATATTCACCGTTCTGAACCTCAATCAGGATTAAGGGCAGGACACCAGGATTCTCTAGTCGATGGCTAGAGCAAGGGGGAACGTAGGTAGACTGGTTGCTGCTGAGCAATGTTTCATTTTCATTGCAAGTGACTCTAGCCGTTCCAGATACGACGATCCAGTGCTCACTGCGGTGATGGTGCATCTGTAGGCTGAGGCGATGTCCAGGCTTCACCTCAATACGCTTAATTTTGTATCCGCGCCCTTCTTCTAACACCGTGAATGAACCCCAAGGACGAAGTTCTGTTGAGGCAATACCCTGATCTGCCGATGAAACGCCTTTCAGCGCTTCCGCAATGGCAGAACCGGAATGATTGTCAGAATTAGCTTTAGTTGCTTCTTTGGACTGAACCACGATCACTTCTCCTGGTCAATTGTGTCAATTTAGGGTCTAAGTCAAGACAGTCAAAACTTGAGGTCAAGCGCAAAATAACAAAATCAACGGCTATCAAAAGCGTGAATGACACCAGGCTTGACCGAAGTCGGAATCACTCTTAGCTTTCCCGAAAAATGGAGATCGATAGCATTTAGCCTACGCGCACTTATGCAACCCCATCGCCAATCGCTGAACATGGGCATATTTGCTAGAACCGACTGATTCTGAAATTACTCGACAACTCAAGGCTTCAGCTTGCTAGACAATTCCGTTTAGCAAGTTTTTGATAGCGGTAGAACGGTAGGTTGAAAATTACTCTGTTTTGTGCTCTTACTGTTGTTCACTTTATCAGTGAGGATTACAAACCGTCATCGATCCAGATTGAACTTCACACAGATTTTGTAGTTCAATGCTGCGTTTATTGCCGCCTTAATAATTTTCGCCAGCGTGAAGAAAAGCGATCGCCATCTGCTCCCATTCCCCTGCTTTGATTAGGGCGTGATGAAAAGACCAATGCCATTGTGAACGCGAGCGACACTACTAGCAGGGCGGTTAATCAGCTGCCCTCCCAAGAAAAGAGAGGCAGAATTTCCTCCATCTAAATTGAGGGCATCGGTTGCGCCCATCTGCTTGAGGATCTGAGCCAGCTCAGCCAGCGTCGGGCCAGAGCCATTGACTCGTCGCGTCACCGTCAACATCACAATGTTGCCCGACTGCATTTTGGCGATCGCACTCCGGGCTGCTCCCTGACGCGCAAATGCTGATGAAAAGCCCTCGCCCTCTGCATTTAAGACAATCTGCCCATTTTGAATTAAAAGTGGGCCTGCCCCCATGACGTGGCTATATTGCTCAAAAATTGGAGGGACAGACACCGAGTCTGGCTGGAGCCCCGAACCGATGGGCATTGCATCTGCTGCCGTTCGATAGGATCGGGCAGACAACACGTAGCCGTCTCGGGGAATGGAGATCGATGATGATCCCGCAGATTCAATCAACTGCTTGGAAGTAACGCGATCATTCTGAACGGTAATCAAGGTTTCATAATCTGTCAGAGGCGTGTAGCTTGCACCCCACGCAGGAGTGTAGCGAGACAACCCTGCCTGTACGTATCCGCTGTTGAGATGCAGGCTAGGGAAAAACTGGCCACTGTCTAATGTCACGGTTTCTCGGAGAGTAAGGCGACTAAATCCGAGATCAGTGAGCTGATTCCAGGCGATCGCCCCGCGATTGAGAATGGGGCCAGAAATCCACTCGCGATCTCGACGAATAGCTCCCAACGGGAGCTGATTATTGCGGTTAAAAAAGCCTGCATTAATGGCTCCTGCGGCCTGCCAGCGCTGAGCCGTAGAGGCTAGAGGCGCAATCCCTGGCATGGCTGAAGGATTCGTCCAAATCGGCTTGAGGCTAACGTTGGGCTGGCGGGGATCAATCTCAATAAACACAACCGGAAATTGGTCTGAGCCTAAATTCATGGCTCCCTGCCGCCACCACACACCGGGCTGCCATTGAATCGTTTTTGACTGGATGAAGCCTGGATTAAGATCCACAACCAGCCGAGGAGGGGAAGGAACCGTCCATACTCGCGCCTGGTATTGGCTAGAGAATCGGAGATCAAGGCGGGTCTGGTTGCCTTGGGGGGTCAACGATAGCGAAGAGAGCGTGTTGGTGGTATCGGGATCGGGCAAAGGAATCAGATTGGAGAGACGCGCATCGAGCGTAATAGATACGCTATCTGCATTTAAGTCAGTCTGGAACGGCGTTGGTTGATCGAGGTCAATTACCAGGCGATCGCCCCAAGATTGATTGCCATGGCGAAGACTGAGGATCTGGCTCGCAGGTGTGGCGATCGCCAGCACATCTCCCTGGGTTCGCACTTGCCAATTGTAGGCTTGGGTCAGCGATGTCAGATCGAGGGCGCGTCCCTGCCCATCAAAATCTGTAGCTAAGTCAATCGAGGAGGAAGCCTCATCCGAAAACCACTGAATCGGCTGAGATGAGGCATCATCGGTGCTCAACAGATCAACGCCAACGCTCTGCATCAGAGTTGTTTCAGCCAGATGAATCTGGTTACCCTGCTTTGTCCATCGCCCATTCACTGTGCGGCCATTGATCTGGATACGAGAACCCTGAGTCGAAGTATTTTGAGCCAGCAGATGACGAATTAGGTCTAGCTTTGCCGGAGCCTCAGATGTCTCAACAACAGCAGCAGTGCCTTGTCTGCCCACAGGGGACGAGTTCGACATTGCCATTGAAGCTGTCGATGAATTAGCCGATGAATTGGTGGATGAGTTCGCGATGTCTAGAGTCGGGCTTGCAGGAGCTTGTCGATAAGCCTGCACTGCATCGGCGACTAAAAACACGGTAAAGAGTAGCAACCAAAGCTTCGCCATTTTGGGCGATCGCCCAACCCTTGAGGCACGAGGGCGATCGCCAGAATGACCAGAATTAGAAAAAGCTTGTATCCCGAAAGATTTGCGTTTTTTTTGGGTCATGCTCTGCGATAGCGTTAAACAGCAGCTCTAAGAAAATGAGTAGTGAAGAAATAGTGGAATTGGCAATAGTGGAATTGACAGTGGAATCGTCTTAGCGATTTCTATCAAGAACATCACTCTTGTTTTTAACCAAACCCTGACATTTTGGCCTATCCCGAACAGGCTCCTTCCGTGCATTCTTGACAGAATAAGGTTTTAAGATAAGAATTGCTTATCAGCAAGCCAGATTCAGAATCGTAACTCGGTGATGTTGGGCTTGAGTGATATTGGGTTTTAAGTCAGAGACTTAGGGCAAGACAACTAAACAGCGGCAGCAGCAGCAATTATCCTTCATAATACTCTTGCACTAAAGACTCGTCTCGATCAAATCGGTAAGAGTCATGCAGATCGATAGGATGGTGATGGGGCTACGCAGACAAATTCACAGCTAGGTTTGCAGGTCTAAATCCAATAAGAGTCAGGGAAAAGCCAGGGAATTTTTGAGCGATGTCAGTTCGACCATAAGTCATTCATCCCAAATTATTCATCCTTTAAGGTGTCCTAACCTGCTCACCAAGCATAACTCAGCCCCATCTACTGACTACGTTTCATCTTTGTTTCCCTCGCACCATTCCCTTATATGAGTATATGAGTCAGAGCATAGTGAAAAGACGTATCCACGATCGCTTAGTTTCGTCTATATTCAAAAGTAATTATTGACGAAAGCAAGCGTCATCAGAATTGCAACAAATTGAAAAGCATTGAAGGGTTGGGTGCCCACTACGGCATTAATGCACGTCTCTCCAGCCGTTGGCTTCGCTACAGGTTGCCCAAATTTGTATTCTTCTGTTTTTTCTTTAATTAAGCTTTAAATTTATTTCAGGATGTGTGAATGGGACTGGTATCTATGAATGACATGAGCGCAAATCAAAAAGATGGCATTCAGCGTCAAAAAACGCAGCAAGTCTACAACGGCCAACGATGGCTGATAGAAGAGCGAGATGCTTGTGGTGTAGGCTTTATCGCTGATGTGAAAGCACGGTCGAGTCACGATCTTGTGGAGAAAGCCCTGGCAGCTTTGACTTGCCTGGAGCATCGAGGCGGGTGCAGTGCTGACCGCGACTCCGGTGATGGTGCGGGGGTGCTAACTGCGTTGCCCCGGAAAATTTTGGATGCATGGCTTCAAGGGCAGGGAAAAGAAGCGCCACCCGAAAAAGAGCTGGGTGTGGCGATGGTGTTTTTGCCTCAGGATGAGGCTCTGGCCCAGGCTGCACGAACGGCGAGCAACGAAGTGCTCAGCGCTGCTGGAATGACCGTTTTAGGATGGCGTCCTGTTCCTGTTCATCCAGAGTTGTTGGGAGTTCAAGCCCGAGAAAATCAGCCGATTATCGAACAGATTTTGGTACAGGCTCCCCAGCACAACGGAGCACCCTTAACTGGCGATGTGTTTGAGCAAGAGCTATTTCTGGTGCGTCGTCAGATTCACAAAGCGGTCGATCAGCGCCTGGGAAATGTTGAGGAAGTCGCCGAGGAGCTAGAAGACTTCTATATCTGCTCTTTCTCTAGCCGTACGATTGTTTATAAGGGGATGGTTCGCTCTGCGATTCTGGGTGCATTTTATGCCGACTTGACCCATATCGATTACGAGAGCCCCTTCGCGTTCTACCATCGTCGCTTTAGCACCAACACCATGCCGCGCTGGCCGCTGGCTCAGCCCATGCGGATGCTGGGGCACAATGGTGAGATCAATACCCTAGTCGGCAACATTAACTGGATGATGGCGCGGGAGGCGGATCTGGAGCATCCGACCTGGGGCGATCGCCTTGAGATTCTCAAGCCGACCGTTCGGGCTGAAAATAGCGACTCTGCCAACCTCGACAACGTGATGGAGCTGCTGGTGCGGTCTGGGCGATCGCCCCTAGCAGCCCTCATGATGATGGTGCCTGAGTCTTATCGCAATCAGCCCGATCTAGCCAATTATCCCGAAATCATTGACTTCTACGAATACTACGGTGGCCTTCAGGAACCGTGGGACGGCCCTGCGCTACTCGTGTTTAGCGATGGCAAGACCGTAGGAGCCTCCCTCGATCGCAATGGCCTGCGTCCGGCTCGCTATGTCATCACTCGGGATGGGTGCGTCATCGTTGCGTCTGAGGCTGGAGTTGTGCCTGTTGCGGAAGAAGACGTGATCGAGAAAGGGCGACTTGGCCCCGGTCAGGCGATCGCCGTTGACCTAGAGAATCATGAAATTCTTCGCAATTGGGACATGAAGCAACGCATTGCGAAGACCCAACCTTACGGACAGTGGCTAGCTGACAACCGTCAAGAACTAACGGCGCAGCCTTACATCGCCGAGCCACAGATGGATAGCGACACCGTTCTGCGGCAGCAAACGGCCTTTGGCTACACCACCGAAGATGTGGAGATGATCATCGAGTCGATGGCGGCTCAAGGCAAAGAGCCGACTTTCTGCATGGGCGATGACACTCCGCTTGCCATTCTGTCTGAAAAGCCGCGTCTTCTCTACGATTATTTCAAGCAGCGGTTTGCCCAGGTGACAAACCCGGCCATTGATCCCCTGCGAGAAAGCCTGGTCATGTCGCTGGCGATGCGACTAGGGGCAAGAGGAAATCTGCTCGACGAGAAGCCAGAATATGCTCGTCAAATTAAGCTATCGACGCCTCTATTGAATGAGGCCGAATTGGAGCAGGTGCGGCAGTCAAAGCTGAGCACCACCACCCTTTCCACCCTATATTCCCTATTAGATGGCCCTGTGGGCTTGAAGCAAGCCGTTGATGCGTTGTGCCAAAAGGCCGACGCTGCGGTGAAGCAAGGAGCCTCAGTTTTAATCTTGAGCGATCGCCATCATCCTCAGGGTTCAGACGGTGGCGCGAGCGAAGAATATACCTACTTGCCTCCTCTACTGGTCATTGGAGCGGTGCATCACCACCTGATTCAGCAGGGGCTGCGGATGAAGGTGTCTCTCGTGATTGATACGGCTCAGTGTTGGAGCACCCATCACTTTGCCTGTTTAGTTGGCTTTGGCGCAAGTGCGGTTTGTCCTTACCTAGCCCTGGAAACGGTACGTCAGTGGTGGAGCAGCTCGAAGACCCAAGGCATGATGTCGAAGGGTCGAATGGAGGCCATCACCATTGAGGAGGCCCAGGCCAACTACCGCAAATCCATCGAAGCTGGCCTGCTAAAAATTCTCTCGAAGATGGGAATTTCCCTGCTGTCGAGCTACAACGGAGCCCAGATTTTTGAGGCCATCGGCATTGGCATGGACTTGTTGGACACAGCATTCCGAGGAACCACGTCTCGTGTCGGGGGGTTGAGTCTAGCTGACCTGGCTCAAGAGGTGATTGCGATTCACCAACGAGCCTTCCCTGAACTCACCTCCAAAAAGCTGCAAAACTTCGGATTTATTCAATATCGTCCCGGCGGCGAATATCACATGAACAGTCCGGAGATGTCAAAAGCGCTCCACAAGGCTGTAGCGGATAAGAACCCCGACCATTACGAGATCTATCAGAAGCACTTGGCAGGTCGTCCGCCGACTGCACTGCGTGATTTGTTGGACTTGAAGGGCGATCGCACCTCCATTCCCATTGACGAAGTAGAGTCTGTCGAAGATATCGTCAAGCGGTTTTGCACGGGCGGTATGTCTCTCGGTGCCTTGTCACGGGAAGCCCATGAAACCCTGGCTGTTGCCATGAACCGCATTGGCGGCAAGTCTAACTCGGGAGAGGGCGGCGAAGACTCAACTCGCTATAAGGTGCTGTCGGATGTGAACGGAGACGGCAAATCGCAGCTAATGCCCCATCTCCACGGCCTCCGCAATGGAGACACCGCCAGCTCAGCCATCAAGCAAATTGCATCGGGTCGGTTTGGCGTTACCCCTGCGTATTTGATGAGCGGTCAGCAGCTCGAAATCAAGGTGGCTCAGGGCGCAAAACCGGGTGAAGGGGGACAGCTACCCGGAAAGAAAGTCAGCCCCTATATCGCCATGCTGCGGCGTTCAAAGGCCGGGGTTCCCCTAATCTCTCCACCGCCTCACCATGACATTTATTCGATTGAAGATTTAGCTCAGCTGATCTTCGATTTGCATCAGATTAATCCAGCAGCGAAGGTGTCTGTGAAGCTGGTGGCGGAAATTGGCATCGGTACGATTGCAGCTGGAGTCGCCAAGGCCAACGCAGACGTTATCCAAATTTCAGGCCACGACGGCGGTACGGGTGCGTCGCCCCTCAGCTCCATCAAACATGCGGGAACCCCTTGGGAACTGGGTGTGACGGAAGTTCATCGGGTTCTGGTGCAAAACAAATTGCGCGATCGCGTCATTCTCCGGGCTGACGGCGGACTCAAAACGGGCTGGGATGTTTTGATGGCAGCACTCATGGGTGCGGAAGAATATGGCTTTGGCTCCGTCGCTATGATTGCAGAAGGCTGTATCATGGCTCGGATTTGCCACACCAACAACTGCCCGGTAGGGGTCGCCACTCAGCAAGAAAAGCTGCGCAAGCGTTTCTCGGGCACGCCAGAGAACGTGGTCAACTTCTTCTACTTCGTTGCACAAGAAGTGCGATCGCTTTTAGCACGGCTAGGCTATCGATCCCTAAACGAGATCATTGGTCGCTCAGACTTACTCAAACCCAGAGAAAACGTCACGTTGACTAAGACAGCGTCGCTCAATCTCGACTGTCTCACCGACCTCCCAGACGTGCGAGAAGATCGCAGTTGGCTCAACCATGAGCCAGTCCACAGCAACGGTGTCGTGCTAGACGACGAACTGCTCAACGATGCCGATGTCCAGCAGGCGATCGCCAACCAAGGCAGCGTCACCAAGGATCTGAAGCTCGTCAACACCGATCGCACAGTCGGCACCCGAATCTCAGGGGCGATCGCCAAGCAATATGGCGACACTGGATTCGAAGGTCAAATTACCTTGAATCTAACGGGCAGCGCAGGCCAAAGCTTTGGCGCGTTTATCCTACCTGGCATGACTTTACGGCTGGAAGGCGAAGCCAACGACTACGTCGGCAAGGGAATGCACGGCGGCGAGATCATCATCAAGCCACCCGCAGCCTCTACCTTCGACCCGGCTGAAAACGTCATCGTCGGCAACACCTGTTTGTATGGCTCAACAGGCGGCATCTTGTTTGCCAACGGTCAGGCCGGAGAGCGGTTTGCGGTTCGCAACTCGAAGGGACAGGCCGTCATCGAAGGCGCAGGGGATCACTGCTGCGAATATATGACGGGCGGAGTTGTCGTGGTGCTGGGTCGGGCTGGACGTAATGTCGGCGCGGGCATGACAGGCGGACTGGCCTACTTCCTCGATGAAGATGGCGGATTTCCTGAAAAAGTGAATCCCGAAATTGTCAGCCTCCAGCGGGTATCGACAGCGGCGGGAGAGCAGCAGCTCAAAGGACTGATCGAAACCCATCTCGACCGCACGGGCAGTGCCAAAGCAAAAGCTATCTTAGAAGACTGGTCAAATTACTTGCCGAAGTTCTGGCAGGTCGTACCTCCTTCTGAAGCCGATACGCCAGAGGTCAACACCCAAGACTCGGTTGAAGAGAAAGTGCTGACGCCTGCAAAATAAGGCACATCTTCAGGGAAGAGGTCGCACAATAACCTGCCTCTTCTTTGAAATATTCTGATGAACCAAATTTCTCTGTTCGGGCGGCTCACGAGTCGTCCGAACTTTTTTTGAGCGATCGCCAATCGTCCACACGAAAAGGCGATCGCCCTTCATCAACGCTAATCGACCTTCTCTCCACTCAGAACAAACATCGGATCGGTGGCGACCAAAATTTGATTATTGCCCCGCGTTTCGAGTCGATTGATGGCAGATTGCACTACCTCAATATTGCGCGCCTGCACTTCGGCGAGGGCTTCAGATATTCGATAAAGGCTCTCTAAATTTTGGGCTGTGGCGACGATGCGCCCAGACGATCGCAGATACTGCCACGCCTCCAGCACAATCGTCTTCACATCACGCCCCCCCTCAATACAGATGCAGTCTGGGGTCGAGGGAATATCCGTGAGACAGTCAGGGGCGCTGCCGATAATGATATTCACATTGCGGACGTTGAAGCGATCGCAGTTGCGGCGAATCAGATCCACCACATCCTCGTCTCGCTCGATGGCGAAAATTTCTCCTGCGGGACACAACAGCCCGACCTCAATCGGAATCGTGCCCGTGCCCGCGCCAATATCCCACAGCACAGCATCAGCCTTGAGCCTCAACTGAGAGATCAGCAGAAGGCGAATCTCTCTCTGACTCATGGGAATGCCCGGAAGTCGCTCAAACAGATGATCAGAAATACCGGGCGTTTTGTAGGGCCAGAACGAAGAAGACATATGAACTGAAAATATGGGTCGCCTGGGATTCGAACCCAGAACTATTCGGTTAAAAGCCGAGTACTCTACCGTTGAGTTAGCGACCCAGTTAACCAGCTTGCTCATCTATCCTACAAGCTGTTTGGGCTATTTTACTGCTTAATTTTCTGAACCGCTGGGATAACCCACAGCTCAGAAAACACATTCAAAAAGCCAGTTACTAAACTAACACACAAATGAGACCCAAAGTAACTCAAATTTCTAAAAAAGCTTCATCTCCATTCCATCTAAGTCTCAATTTAAACTTCAACGCTGAAGCTAACGCGGCTCTCTAAACTCTTTCCAGGCTCTAGATGCATGAGATGATTGCCCGTGTTCATGGCATTGCGAGGCGCACTCCAGGGCTCAAGACAGTAGTAGTCCTTGCCCTTGATCGTCCAAAACACAAGAACGGGATAGGCCGAGTCATAGTCGAGGCGGAGGGTCGTGTGTTGCTGGCGATCGCCCACCGCTGCCGACGCTGCCGACAGATCTGGAAAAGCGACATCAATTTCGTCCTGCTCCATATCAAAGCGACCGCTAAACTCAGCCTTCTCTTGAGTTATGTGGTCATAGAGAGAAGTGGCTGGAATCTCGAACTGGAGCTGAGATTTGTCGCTGACGGTGAAATAAGGGTGAAGACCCGTGCAGAAGGGCATCGCCACGGCAGAGTGATTGGTGTGACGCTGGATCAGAGTCAGACTATTCCCCTTGAGCTGATAGGTAAACAGCAGCTCAAAGTCGAACGGATAAACGCTGCGCGTCTCGTCAGTGCTGGTCAGCTTCAGGCTAAGACTCGCGCCGTCTGTTGTGGACTGGGTGGCGATCGCCCAAGGCAAGTTGCGAGCAAAGCCGTGCTGTTTTAGCGCATAGGTCTTGCCCTCGTAGGTGTAGGTGCCATCGGGCAGGTTGCCGCAGATAGGAAACAGAATCGGAATGCCGCCCCGCACGGTCATTTCGGGCTTGGCGAACCGTTCTTCGTCGAGGTAAAGCAGTTCCTTGTCCTGGACTTGCCAGCGGGTAATGATGCCGCCCCGCTCGGGCACGACTTCCAAGCGAGCCTGACGGTCTGAATCCGTCAAAATATAGGTTTCGTACTGCTGGGTTTCAGTGCTGATGGAATACATGGGGAATTGGGGTAAACAACAAGATTTGCCTTAGATGCAGAGCGAAAGATGCAGAGCGAAAAATGTAGAGCGACATTCAAGCCAAAAAAATGAGCGGCGGCTCACAGAAGATCGCACGGAATTCGAAGCAAGATTCGAAGCGATACGAGAGTCCGTGACTCCACCATACGTATGGAGTGGGCTACTTCTAATCTTTTCTAACCATTCTCTAACCATTCCGCACCTTCCATTCAGAATCAGCGAATAGTGAGATACTGGCTTGAGTTTGTCGCTTAAGGTCATGATTGCTGAGGAACGGTTTGCCCATGATGCCCCGTCTGATGTCTCGTTTGCAAAATAGTTTGCTCACGCCAAGTAAACGGTTGACCGAACCCCAGACGCTGTTTTGGCTGACGTTGAGTTTGGCGATCGCCCTGGCTTATGGGCTGATGGCATGGCAGCAGGCGATCGCCTCTGACTACGTGGTTCAAGACGATGCCCGTCAGCATGTGTTTTGGATGCAGCGTTTTATCAACCCAGAGCTGTTTCCCCAAGATCTGATCGCCGACTATTTTGAATCGGTCGCACCCGCCGGATACAAAGCGGTGTATTGGGTCGCGGCACAAGTCGGCATTGATCCCCTGGCGTTCCACAAAATCTTACCGATTGGATTGAACCTGATCACCGCTGCTCTCTGTTTTGGGGTCAGCCTCCAGTTTTTACCGATTCCCTTTGTCTCCTTCGTGTCCACCGTGCTGCTGGGGCAGGGCCTCGGACTCACCGACGCCATTGTCTCCGCTACCCCCAAAGCCTTCGTCTATCCCCTGCTGCTGCTGTTTCTCTGGGCGATGCAGCGGCGATCGCCCTGGGGGGTGGCTGGGGCGATCGCCCTCCAGGGACTGTTTTATCCGCAGTTGGTGTTTATTTCAGCGGGCATGTTGCCGTTTCAGCTTATGCGATGGCAAGACGGTCGATTGCGATTCACTCAAGAGAGGGGCGTTGGCTTGCCTGGGCGTAGCCCGTATCGCCAACTGGTGCTGCTGGGGATTAGCGTCGCCTTCCTCAGCCTTTTACCCTACGCCCTCCAAACCAACGATTTTGGCCCCACCCTCACCGCTGCCGAAGCTCGCACTCTACCAGAATTTTCTCTAGAGGGCAGTCGCTCTCGCTATTTCTACGACGATGACCCGGCGACATATTGGCTAAAAGGACGCAGCGGTCTGCGGCTGGCAACGGCTCTCACCCCTGCAACGAATGTATTGGGACTGCTCCTGCCCGGACTGCTGCTCTTGCCCAGAGCCTTTCCCCTGGCGCAACAGATCCGGAGGGCAATCGCCCTATTGCCTCAGATGCTGGTGTCATCGCTGGTGATGTTTGGGGCGGCACATCTGCTGCTGTTTCGGCTGCACTTGCCTAGCCGCTACACGCAGCACTCATTTCGGGTGGTTGTGACCCTGGCAGCGGCGATCGCCATCGGACTTCTCATCGATGGGGCATTGAGATGGGGACTCTCAGAACCCGCTCGATCGCAGGGGATCGCAGGAATAAGGGCGATCGCAGGCTTGGGCATCACAAGCGCTTTAACCCTCTTAGTCCTCGCCTATCCAGCGCTCACGGATCAGTTTCCGATCACGGCCTACCAAACAGGCACCGCCACGGAGCTTTATGAGCTGCTGCAAGCCCAGCCTGCCGATACACTCATCGCCTCGCTGTCTGATGAGGCGGATAACCTGCCCAGCTTTACTCAGCGATCGGTGTTAGCGGCAAGCGAATATGCGATCCCCTACCACCAGGGCTACTACAGCGAGTTTCGCCAGCGCGTGAGCGATCTGATTCGGGCGCAATACAGCCCTGATCCCGCAGAACTCGCGGAGGTAATCGAACGCTATGGCATTGATGTGTGGCTGCTCGATCGACGTGCCTTTGAGCCTAAATATGTGCGCGATCGCCCCTGGATTCAGCCCTATGACCAGGAGGTGAGCGCTGCTCTAGCGGTTTTAAACGGGGAAGAACAACCCGTGTTGGCGATCGCCCCTCGTCGCTGCACCCTGCTGAGAAAACAGGGATTAATCTTGTTGGATGCGGTTTGTGTGGTGGAAAGTTTGGGAGATTGAGGGAAGTGGGATGCACCCCTCCAATCTTTTACCTATGACGACGCAATTAGAATTTTTATAGTTCAACACGAGTCAAGATATTATGCCAAATCAAGATCATCCAAAAGACGACATTGAGCTAGATTTATTGAGTCCTGTGATGTATAGCCTAAATTCACAAGATGCGGTGAAGTGGCTGAATCAGTTGCCCAACGAATCTATTGATTTAGTCATTACCGATCCTCCCTATGAGTCGCTAGAAAAACATCGTGCAATAGGAACAACAACACGACTCAAAAATAGTAAAGCATCTAGCAATGCCTGGTTTCAGATATTTCCTAACTCACGCTTTGAAGAACTCTTTACTGAGGTTTATCGAGTTCTAAAGAAAAATCGACATTTTTACTTATTTTGTGACTCTGAAACGATGTTTGTCGCCAAGCCCATCGCAGAGAAAATAGGGTTCAAGTTTTGGAAACCCTTGATATGGGATAAACGAAAAATTGGCATGGGATACCACTACCGTGCCCGTTATGAGCTTGTATTATTTTTTGAAAAGGGAAAGAGAAAGCTGAATGATCTCAGCATTCCAGATATTATCGAAGCCGATCGAATTTGGAAAGGCTATCCTACAGAGAAGCCTGTTGATGTCAGTAATATTTTAGTGCGCCAAAGCACACAAATGGGTGAGATTGTTGTAGACCCTTTTATGGGATCAGGGAGTGCTGGAGTTGCTGCACTCCAAAATAATCGCTACTTTGCGGGCAATGATATTTGCCAAGAAGCTGTTGACGTTACGATGGCTCGACTAAAAGATATTGGAACGTTAAAAGATACTCTTTTCATACCTTAAAAAGTTCTTAAATCATTGAATGAATTTACAGCCAAATGAATTGATAGATTTAATTTATGAATGAATTCTCTATACCTTTTTATCCCTTGTAAAACAAGCACCTCAGAATCTTAGATCGGGTCTTAACGGCATCAAGCGATGGATTACATTCATGAACAACAAGGTTGTGCACTTGCAATGACAAACCATTTGACGGGAAAACAATATGCGGATTTAGTCGCAGCATATATCACTAATGTTTATGGCGATCGCCAAATCCAAGTTTATCGAGAAGTTTATATTGGGAAGTCTATTATCGGCAAAAACCGTAGAATTGATATCTTTTTACATGATGAATGTCAGAAGAAAGCCTTGGCGATCGAATGTAAATATCAGCAGACCCAAGGAACTGCGGATGAAAAAATTCCCTACAGCCTAGAAGATATCCAAACAATGTGGATGCCAGGTTGTCTCGTGTACGCAGGAGAAGGGTTTTCCGAAGGCGTGATTCATCTCTTGAGATCGTCGTATCTAGCCGCCTATTGCTTTCCTGATTTACACAATATAAGGCCCACGTCTACTACGCGAGAATTAGATCATATTATGGCCACTGTTTTCGGATGGTGGGACGTGTTAATCCAAAATAAAAGCCCATTTAATTTAGAGACATGGCGCAGCGAAAATGACCAATCGAGCTTGATT
>JBARXP010000111.1:0-3040 GCA_049647405.1 Elainellaceae cyanobacterium
GAACTCATCTCCTACAAGCAGTTCCGCAACACACCCGGTGTAAAATTTTTCGACATCACGGTCAATCAGTCCAATGCTCGCGATTTGGTGGCCCACGACGGGCCTGCAACCAGCCCCAACAATTCTGCAACCGGGCACTGGCAGTTTTATCTGCATCCTCATCAAGAAGATAATCTGCTTGCCTTGGCGGGTGGTCGCACCTTTTACCTTGTAAATTTTGCCTGGGAGCAGCCGTTCCACATCGTTCGACTAGAAGCCGATGGCGACATTTTGCGCATTCCTCCCGGCACGTTCCACCGTTCTGTCTCTGACCCCGATGGATCTATTGTGCTCAACCAGGCCGTGCGAGATACTCAGGCCGTGGTGACCCGCGAATTTCGAGTCTACAACAGCGGAGAAATTCCTAAGCTGCTTGAGGTGACCTCTCAAATGGCTCCACGCCCGACGCTACATGGCTTAGATTATCCTATACCTCAGGCCGCGTAAGGTTTTCAACCGCTTCCTTTAGGAATTTAGTAGGGGCGCACAGCTGTGCGCCCCTACTAAATTTTCGTGCCTTAATCTTGATCGAGGCAGTTTAGGATAAATGCATAGTCAAATGCGGTTTCTTTTAGGCGACCATATCGCCCTGATGCACCGCCATGCCCTGCATCCATGTTGGTTTTAAGCAGTAGCTGATGAGAATCGGTTTTAACGTCTCGCAACTTAGCCGTCCATTTAGCGGGTTCCCAATAGGCCACCCTCGGATCATTAAGACCTCCGGTGACGAGCATGTGAGGATAATCTTGCGCTTTGACATTGTCGTAGGGTGAGTAAGACTTCATGTAATGGTAGAAATCGGGGTCGTTGGGGTTGCCCCATTCATCCCACTCCATGACAGAAAGTGGCAGACTCGGATCAAGAATCGTCGTCACCACATCCACAAAGGGAACGTCGGCGATCGCCCCTTGAAACAACTCAGGGCGCATATTCAAAACGGCTCCCATGAGCAGTCCTCCAGCGCTGCCGCCTGAGATGACGAGATGACTAGAACTCGTCCATTCCTCATCAATCAGATAGTCAGCGCAGGCAATGAAGTCTGTGAAGGTATTTTTCTTGTGCAGAAACTTGCCTTCTTCATACCACTTGCGACCCATCTCGCCGCCGCCACGAATGTGGGCGATCGCGCAGACAATGCCCCGATCGAGCAATGAGAGCCGATTAGAAGAAAAGGTAGCCGGGTAAGGGAAACCATAGGAACCGTAGCCCACCAAAAACAGGGGCGTGTCTTTGCCCTTGAGGCTGCCGTTTTTATACATCAACGAAATCGGCACCGCTGTGCCATCTGCTGCTGTCGCCATCAGTCGTTGGCTGGTGTACTGGGTGCGATCATAGTCCCCCAGCACAGGCGTTTCTTTCTTCAGCTCTCGCTCGTGGGTCGCCATGTTGTAGTCAAACACCGACGACGGAGTAATCAGCGAGGTATAGGTAAACCGCAGCGTATCAGTCTCAAACTCTGGTGTAGACCCGGCATAGACTTCATAGGTCGGCTCAGGAAAGGCGATCGCCTCAATGTCTCCTGTCGCCAAAGTCTGCACCCGAATAGTCGGCAATCCTTGCTCGCGCTCATGAATCACGAGGTAGTCAGCAAAGGCGCTCACCCCATTGAGCATGACATCGTCACGATGGGGAATCAGCTCGCGCCAATGGTTGCGGCTAGGAGTCGCCACGGGCGTCACCATCAGCTTAAAGTTAATGGCGTCTTCGTTTGTCACGATGTAGAGGCGATCGCCCTTGAGGCCATCCGTTAACTCTGCACCTGACTCTGCACCCGTTCCCGGATGATGGACGACTTGGTACTCTACCCCATACTGACGGGGCTGCACAGGTTGAAACTCCCCTTCCGGCTGGTTCGCATCAAGAAACTGAACTTCTGACGTGATTTTGCTCTCCGATGAGAGAAAAAGGTAAGCGTTGCTGCGGCTTCGATGGATGCCGAGATAAAAGGCATCATCTGACTCTTGATAAATTAGGCAGTCGCTGCTGGGATCAGTGCCGAGGCGATGCCTCCAGAGCTGAAACGGTCGGTGGGCATCGTCAATGCGGACGTAAAACAGCGTCTGACTATCGTTCGCCCAGGCTACGCTATCGGCATCCGTTAATGCTTCTGGGAACAGTGTCCCAGTTTGGAGGTCTTTGAAGCGTAGAGTGTACCGCTCAGATCCATTAGTGTCGGTAGAGTAGGCCAAAATCTGATGATTAGGACTGGCATCCAACGCCCCCAAGCTAAAAAATTCTTCCCCTTCGGCTAGCACATTGCTGTCTAGCACGATTTCTTCGGGAGCCTCTAAGGTGTCTTGCTTGCGACAAAAGATACCGTAGGCTTTTCCAGCTTCTGTCCGGTTGTAGTAGAAGTAATTTCCATGCTGATAGGGCACGGATAAGTCTGTTTCCTGAATACGCCCCAGCATTTCGTCGTAGAGCTGGTGTTGCAGAGCCTCAGTGTGCTGCATCTGGGCGCTGGTGTAATCGTTTTCTGCGGTGAGATAGTCGATCACCGCAGGATCGTGGCGATCGCGCATCCAATAGTAGGGATCAACACGCTGATCTCCGTGAATTTCGAGAACTTTGGGTCGTTTTGGGGCGATCGGAGTGCCCTGTTCAGAAGATGTCTGTTCAGCGGCAGGTGATTTAGGTGGTGGCAATTGAGACGGTGATGATTGGGACGGTGATGATTGAGATAGTGACGATTGGGAAGTAGACATACGTTATGACAGATGATTCGATTCCAGGGTATCTGACCAAATTTTAACTCCCTAGCTTGCAATCTCTGGTTTACGCATTAACCTTTAACGTTTGAGCGTCAGCGATCAACCTTTCACAATTGCGATGGGCAAGAGGCCGGAGACATCGTGAGAGGAATCCGAATGATGAATTCTGTGCCTTGCCCTGGGGTGGAGTTGCATTCAATTTGTCCTAAATGGCGCTCGACGATAATTTGATAGCTGATGGCTAGCCCCAGCCCTGTGCCTTTGCCCACGGGCTTAGTCGTGAAAAAGGG
>JBARXP010000112.1:0-14570 GCA_049647405.1 Elainellaceae cyanobacterium
ATTTTATCAGATGCCATTGGCGGTCAGTCAGATCGGTGTCGTAAGATTGTCGTGTCATTTTGATGCTAAGAAGTTCATTCGTAGCTTCTTAGCACTTCCTGATTTTCTTTTCAAACATCTTCTAAGAAGTTTTGGAAACTTAAACACATTTAGGTCAATTGTTGATACGATAAATGTCTGCATTGCTGGTGTAGCTCAGTTGGTAGAGCAGCTGATTTGTAATCAGCCGGTCGCAAGTTCGAGTCTTGTCACCAGCTTTCAAGTAGAGCGGTCAAAGTCCTTTATTGAAGAGGGTTTTGGCCGTTCTCTTTTTTGAGGCTATGTTGAAGCCAGTTTAGGCTTTTCAGAGCGGGCTGAGCCAAATGGAGACAAAGATTGAGATAAAGGGAGCAGACCAAACTACATCCTCGGTAAGATCTGCCCACGGGGCTTAAAGCTCGTTCTAAGCTCGTTCTAAGCTCGTTTTGGCCTAGGTTCACCCGCTTCTGAAATAGCTGTTGCCGCAATACCCGTGCGGGTCAACCCAGTGGCGTTGCTCCGACGCCACCCCCGAGACGCCTTGGGCCGTGATATAGCTTGAGCCGCGATATGGAGAGTCGCGATCGCCAAGATAAACCAGAGGCGAGAGAGGCTGCCTCAAGCTCGAAGCGTAAGCCATACTCTCGAAATGAACTGTTGGCAGTCAACCCGTTCCAACTCAACAGTTCACACCGTCCAAATGTCTGACTGGCTACTCGCATAAACAGCCTGATCGCCACACATATAATAATCAGCATCGTTAGAACATTCACTCATAGGACAGCCGAGAAAGCGGCATTGAGAGTGGAACTATTAGGGCACTAAAGAGTGTCCAATAAGACATAGCAGTCTTAATTGAGTGGTGAGAAATCAGGGGCTGAAACTCTTTGTTCAGAATGATTTACTTTTCATAACTGATTTGGGATTGCCTTGGCAGCAGCACGTTACAGATGATTGAACTTTATTTTCTACTGCTAGGAATAGAGATTTTGATTCGATAGTAAAGCTGCGACGAAGCAGGTTATTTCGTAGACAGCAGCTAAGTTCTAACTTTGATTCTTGAGGCTAAATCTCAAGCATCTATGCTGACCTGCTCGGATTTGAAACTGCATTGAAATTGGGTCATTCATCTCAATAAAAATTTGGGGAATATTGGCTCTGCTTTTGACCCAAATCCCGTATTCAATTCTTCATGTAAACAGGATTCAGGCGTTTTTAACGCACGAGGAAAGCTATGACTGCAACAGCGCTCGGTCGAGAATTTCAAATCAATACCTTCACCGAAAACGATCAAGATTCTCCCGCCATTGCAATGGATGCTCAGGGCAACTTTGTGGTGACCTGGGAGAGTGACGAGCAAGACGGAGATAAGACTGGCATTTTCGCGCAGCGATTTAATGCTAGAGGGCGAGCAGTCGGTGACGAATTCCGAGTGAATACGACGACTGACGGCAAGCAAGATGCGGCGGCGATCGCCATGAATGCCAGCGGTGAGTTTGTCATTGTTTGGGAAGATGACGAACAAGATGGCAGCGGCGAAGGAGTCTATGCTCAACGCTTTAGCGCGGATGGCGATCGCGTGGGGCCAGAATTTCGCGTCAACACCTCGACCCAAGGCAATCAAGATTCTCCCAAGGTTGCCATTGCCACAGACGGTCGCTTTGTCGTGGTCTGGACAGGCGATGATGGCGACGAAAGCGGCGTTTTTGCCCAGCGCTTTAGCTCGAACGGCACTCCCCTTGGCGACGAGATTCTAATCAACACCGAGATTGATGAGTCTCAGGATGGGGCGGCGATCGCCATGGACGCCGACGGCAACTTTGTCGTGACCTGGGAAAGTGAAGACCAGGATGGCGATCGCCGAGGGATTTTTGCCCAGCGCTTTGATGCCGATGGCGTTGCTATTGGCGACGAGTTTCAGGTCAATACGGAGACCAGCGGCAATCAAGATAATGCGGCGATCGCCCTCGGCCCCAATGGCGAATTTGTTGTGGTCTGGGAAAGTGACGATCAAGATAAAAGCGGCAGCGGCATCTACGGGCAGCGCTTTGATGCAGACGGTAATGCCCTTGGCAGCGAGTTTCAGGTCAACTCCACTGGCGGCGGCAACCAAATTGCTCCGGCGATCGCCATTGATGCCGACGGCAATTTCATGGTGACGTGGAGTAACTCTGACCAAGACGGAGACAAGCGGGGCGTGTACGGTCGCCACTATGGCTCTAACGGACAACCCATCGGCTCCGAGTTTCTAATCAATACCGAAACAGAAAACTCTCAAAACAATCCGGCGATCGCCACAACAGCCGCTGGCGATACGTTAGTGGTGTGGGAAAGCATTGCCCAAGACGGCGACGACAGCGGCATCTTTGGTCAGCGCTTTAGCATCGAACCGGGACGCAATACCGACAATCCGGGTGATGCCATTCTTGGCGATCGCCAAGACAACGTGCTGAAAGGCACGACGGGCGATGACCTCATCAAAGGGAAGGGCGGTGACGATGTTCTCAAAGGACGGGCTGGCGAGGACAAACTCAAGGGCGGCGGCGGCGACGATCTGCTAGTGGGCGGTCGTGACGCCGATATCTTGGCGGGCGGTGGCGGCAGCGACACCCTGCGGGGCGGCGGCGCTGGCGATAAGCTCAAGGGCGGCAGTGGTGATGACACCTTGCGAGGCAATGGCGGCAGCGATCAGCTGATCGGCGGCAGTGGCGACGATGCTCTCTTGGGCGGTGGTGGCGACGATGTGCTGACAGGCGGAGCAGGCGATGACGAACTGTTTGGAGAAGGTGGGCGCGATCGCTTCACCCTAGAAATTGCAAGCGGCACTGACACCATTCTCGACTTCAAATCTGGCAGCGATTTGCTTGTGCTGAAAGGTGGACTGACGTTTGGCGACTTGAGCTTTGAGCGTCAGGGCAGCACCACACTCATTCGCGCAACCGACAGCGATTTGGCTATTCTCCAGGGTGTGCGACCCAATGAGATCACTGTTGATGATGTTGTCGTGGCTTAACTGAAAGACATGAGCAGGTGAATGGGGTTAGGGCGATCGCCCTCACCCCTAGCCAGAAAACTTTTGTGGGGGGCTGCTGTGCCGTGTCTCATAAAAACCTCAACGTTATCAGGACTTACGCACAACTCGCCTAAGCCTGAATAAACTCGTTGAAAGGGTGGGTGCGTCGCGCTCACTCTTTCAACAAACTGCGTAAGTCCTGGTGATGTGAGCTTGGGTAAAAGCCTCCCAATAACAAATGGGGAGTGCATCTCATACACTCCCCACAGGCTCAGTAGCTCTTGATATGACTGATTTTCGACATGATTTATAGTGCAAGCCTCTAGCTCATGTTGACTCGCGCCAACTAGTGAACTCTTCGAGCAAGGAGCTGTTCTTCGAGGGCTGCAATGCGGTTATATGCCGCAGTCAACTGTGCTGTGAGTCGCTGCACCTGAACTTCTGATGAAAGAACCTGATCTCCTGCTACACGCTCACTTTCAATCAGGTAATCTTCTTCACTCAACACGTCTTTGTGACTAATGATTTCTTGTTCGAAAGCATTTCTTAGGCGACCGTTGTAATGGCGGCTTGCCCCATGTTCTGGATGCCTTCCTCCATGAGACTGGGCACCTTCCTTCTCAACCATAAAAAGCGAGAGACGCTCACTCAGCTGATCAATCACATTATGCAAAGAGTCAATTTTGTCGTTCAGAGTAGCAATGTGATTCTGGGGTTGCGTCATAGGTAACCTTCATTACTTATTTTTGGATGATGCATAATTTCTATACACATCCTAAGAAACATATTGCTAGTTTGACGGTTACTTCTGGATCATTTAAGTTTTCAAGTTTTCTTAAAGTTTCTAAATACTTCGAAAAAATTAGAAACGTTCAAAGCTCTACATGACGTACGGATCGCTCAGTACAAAAGGTGGAAATATGGCGATCGCCATAGGTATACCCCAGTTTTGCAGGTTGACCCTCATCCCCTAACCCCTTCTCCCTAGGGTAGAAGGGGAACCAGAATTGCAAAGTCCATAATATCGCTGATTCACACAAGAGCCATTCAAGTCTTGTGGTAGGTGATTTGTACGGCCTTAAAACTTAGCTCTGCGGATACTTTCCATCCACAACCCTAATTCAAAAAATGAAAATGGCGCAGCCCCTCTAAAATTCCGCCTGCACAGTGAGCCTCAGAGAGATAGGTGTCTGTGGTCGCCTGAGTTTTGTACCATGCGCGCAGTTCAGGCTTGGCATTCCCCACGATGATGCCCTTGGCTGTGGCAGCCTCAAACATTGCGATGTCATTGCCCGAATCACCACAGACGACCGTGCGATCGCCACCCATGCCCACTTGCTGTTGCAAAAAAGCGACCGCAGCCCCTTTGTCGCCCCGTTGCGGCAAAATATCGAGATCTTGATCGTCGCTGTAGATGAGCTGGGTGTCGAGGTTTGCCTCTTGTAATGCGGTGTGGAGCTGAGGCAAAACGGTCTTTGCGGTTTCCCCGTCGATGGTGTAGCTGGCCTTAAACTGAGTTTGCTCTGATTGAGCCTGAGGGGTCAGCTCTGCAAACGATTGGGCGATCGCCACGACCTGATCACGATCCCAGCCTGGAGAGAGGTATCTGATCCAGTCTGGGTGAGGGGTTTGGCTGCCCTTGGGGTAAATGACAGTACCCACCGAAAGCACTAGAAAATCAGGCTCTAGGAGGATCTCTTCGGTCAAAAGCTGACGGTAAAGTGTCAGCGATCGCCCAGTGGAGTAAACGATGATAGTGCCGTGGTTTTGCCGATGCTGGTCGAGATGGTCGTTTAACTCTGCTAAGGCATCAGTCTCTCCAACCAGCGTATTATCCAGATCGGTGATAAACATAAAGGGTGCTTGAGATTGAGACATTGCACTCATTCCCTCGATAAAGACCTCACCACGCAAAGTGTACGTGATGATGGGTACGCCATTAGCCTTCTAGAGCCCCATATTTGCCACCAATTCCTGAGATGTTTACTTTGGTCACTTCGTGAACTTTCGATTTCGTGCATTGGTCTCATGGCTGCCCAAGTTTGACCACCGCCTCTGGATTTTGGCTTTTGGTCGTCTTCTCTCTCAGATGGGAAACGGGTTCACGCTGTTTTATGCGCCTATCTTTTTTGTCAATCAAGTCGGACTATCAGCCACTGCCGTAGGGATTGCGCTAGGAAGCGGTTCGGTGTCGGGTGTGGTCGGTCGGTTTGTCGGAGGCTCTATCTCTGACTCGCCGCGCTGGGGGCGGCGCAAGACGTTACTCACTTCTGCCGCCATTTCTGCCGTGGCCGATATCGCATTGGTCACAGCCTTCGACTTTCCGACGCTTGTGATTGGGAATTTGCTGATGGGGTTGGGCATCGGGTTTTATTGGCCTGCAACGGAAGCCGTCGTCGCTGACCTGACGAGAGACGATCAACGAAACGAAGCCTTTGCCGTGGTGCGCCTTGCCGATAGTCTGGGGCTGAGCCTAGGTATCGTGCTCGGAGGAGTGCTGATTGAATTAACAGGACTATATCGACTCCTGTTTGTGATTGACGGTGTCATGTATGTCGTGTTTTTTGGCATCATCTACTGGGCGATCGCCGAAACCTTGCAGACTGACGGTGAGTCTCCTTCTTTTTTGGCGGGCTGGAAAACGGCCTTGCGCGATCGGCGGCTGTGGATTTTTGCCAGTGTCAGCACTCTGATTACCACCTATCTGTCGCAGGTGCAGAGCACAATGCCGCTCTACTTCAGCAATGTCGTGCCTGCGGGAGCAGACGGCACCGGATTTTCAACCTCGGTGATTAGCACCCTGTTTACCTGGCATGTGGCGCTGACGGCCTTGTGTCAGCTTCCGGTCGCACGGTTTCTCAACCGCTTGACTCGGGTTCAATCTTTAGGGCTGTCGCTGCTTTTCTGGGGTGCCGGGTTTGTCTGCATTGTGCTGACGGGGGTGGCCTCAGGACACTATCTGCTCTGGGCTTTGTTGGCGCTGGCGGTCTTGGCGATCGCCACGGTGACGTATCTGCCTTCGGCGTCTGCCTTTATCATCGACATTGCGCCTGATTCGATGCGGGGGGTGTATCTGTCTATTAATTCACAGTGTTGGGCGATCGGTTACTTTATTGGCCCACCGCTTGGGGGGTGGGCTCTTGACCAGTCAACTGAAGTGGCACATGGTTTTTGGCTGTTGCTGCTGGTTAGCAGCTGGGGAGGGCTAGGCATTTTATATCTCCTCAATCAGGTGTCGCCGCCTCAACCCTCTCAACTGTCAGAGTAAATCGTTAACCATCGATCACTCGCAGTAGACCATTCGCAGTAGACTGCTCGGAGTAGACAGTTTGGAAAGGATCACGCGCTGCAATTGACGAAAACGACCGTTCGTTATGGTCGGGTTAGAACGGGCGATCGCCTTAACCTCTTGGCTTCGTTCTCACTGTTGCATCTTGAGTCTTCGGAGAATTGATCATGAGCTCCCCACCTTCTAATCCCAGCTCTTCCTCACCTCCTGCTGAAAACTCGCCAGACTCAGGCTCGCCTCAGCCCCATGCAACCGAGCCTCAAAACCAGAGCGCTCTGGGTCAGATCCCCTCACCTAACCTTTCCCCAGACGATCCTTTGACCGCAAATCTGGCCGAATCATTCGCCCAAGTCTCGACCCAACACACCGCAGACCTGGCTCAACTCCGTCAAGAGTTTGACGAGCTGTGTCAGATGAGCGACCTTTTAGAGCAGCGCTATCAGCTGCTCCAGCGTGCAAAAGCTTCTAAGCTGCCGTCGGAAGACTATTGCGCTCTGTTTGAGGAATACCGTTCTCTCTATTCTCGCCACACCGACGCTGCCCACGAGCAACTGCTTTTGCAGCTCAACAAAGAATTTGCGAAAATAGCCTCGACCCGTGACCCCATCGAGCGCAATTACCGCCTCATCCAGCGGGCTAAAGCCTCAGAAATCGACACCGATGAATACCGAGAGCTGTTTCAAGAATTTGAGCGCAAGCAAGCCAAGGGGGTGCGTGCAGTGCTGGGCACGCTCTGGCGAGGCACCAAAACCTTGGGCACGATTCTCGGCAGTCTTACGATCTTTTGGGGAATTGTGTTGTTTATTTTGGAGGCTGATTCGCGACAGCAAGAAGCCCATACCCAGGCATGGCAGATTATCACAGGCAACAAAGGCTCGACCGAGAGCGCTGGGCGAATTCAGGCTCTGCAAACGTTGGCAGAGGGGTGTCGTCCGTTAGATGCAGAGAGCCAGTCAGAGTTTATCGACGCTCAGGTTTTTCGCTTAAACTTTCTCAGTCAGGTCAGCTATGTCCTCAATCCCGACAAGGTCAGTTGGCGCGAACTCCCCGTTATCGGTGGTTTTTTTCCCGATTGTGTCAGTTTGCGGGGTTTAGATATCACCAATGCCCATCTGCCTGAACTGGATCTGCCGTGGGCAGATTTGCGCAATGCTCGGATGCAAGATACCAAACTTTGGAGTGCTAATTTACAGGGAGCGCAGCTTCAAGGCTCTCAGCTCCAGCGATCGCGCCTCCGCAACGCCAGCCTCCAGGGGGCAAATTTTGAGGGAGCCACCCTAGAAGAAGCAGATCTGGCGGGAGCCAGCTTCTACTGCACTCCCGATCAGGCGTTTTATGGCTGGTTTCAGCTAGGGCTAACCCGTCGTTCTGAATGTTTGTTGCCCGCCAGCTTTAGCAAAGCGAACCTGAGCCGTGCCAATTTGCGAGGCGGGCAAGAGACAAGCCCGACTCACTTTGGGCGGGCGCTGCTGACCGACGTAGAGTTGAATGGCGCACTATATGACACCCGCACGTTGATTGAGGTCTGTCGCTTAGAAAAAGACGGCTCATCCGAAAATAACGCTAACTTTGAAGTAGAGTGTCGCCAGGTTAATTCGATGAGCATTCCTGCGTTTTTGGAGGCCCAGAGCAACCCAGATAGCCCCTACCAATGTGCAGTCTCAACCAATGGCGAAAGCACGATCTGGTCTACTGCCGCTTGCGACGAAATCGGGCGGGCTTTTGAGAAAGCTTATGCGATTGTGCCGGGTGAAGATCTGACCAACATTAACCTCAACCGGGCAGAGCTGAGCGAAGCCAACTTGGAGCAGTCTCAGCTCACGGGGTCGAGTTTGCAGGGGGCAAAACTGCGTCAGGCTCAGTTAAACGGAGCAAATCTGACGGAGGCCAATCTGAGCTGCGATCGCATCGAAGTCGGTGCTGGAGTCGGTGCGGGCAAAAATCCTGTGAATACGCTTCTCTCATGCACCGATTTGCGGGATGCTCAGCTGCAAGATGCGATGCTCAATCGCACCCGGCTCATGGGAGCTAATCTCGCAGAAGCCAACCTCGAATCGGCAAGTCTTGTGGCTGCAAATCTGAGTTGCGCCTTCCCAGACGCTGCGTTGCGACGGTGTACAGATCTGAGTGATGCCAATCTGCGAAGCGCCAATTTGCAAGACGCAAATTTGACAGGGACGAATCTGGAAGGAGCCGATTTGTTTGGGGCAACGGGATGGACTGCCGAACAGATTCGCACGGCTACCAACTGGAGCCGCGCCCGCTACGACGATAATCAGAGACAAGCGCTGGGTCTATGACTGAGTTAGCGGATATCGTCGTAGAACTGCTTCAGATACGCAGCCGAGACGCCCAGCCCCCAGAGAAATCCGATGGAAAAATAGAGCCAGTTGGCTTTGATTGTCCCCAATTTGGCGACTCGGCGATCGCTCACCTGCACCGTGCGATTCACGAGCCGCAGTTTTCCCTGGCGGTAGAGGCGGCAACACAAGTCGGCGTCTTCCATCAGCGGCAGCGACTCGTCAAAGCCGCCGCAGATCCAAAAGGGGCGGCGACGGCAAAATATGGCCTGATCTCCAAACAAGATTCGCAGCCCTCGAAAGAACTGGTGAGGCCGAAATAACAGCGGCGCATAGTAGGTTTTCAGCACGTTGTGAAGGGTGACGCCCCACCGAATATGGGTTTGGCCTGCCATGAGGGAGACAAACCCGCCCCCAACACAGCGGCGATCGCCCAATGTGGCCTCAATCACCGACAGCAAATCATCAGGCACAAGGGTATCGGCATGGAGAAAGCAGAGCACTTCTCCGGTTGCGGCTTTGGCTCCTCGGTTCATCTGAATGCCGCGACCACAGGTTGCTGTCGTGAGAACCTGAGTTGGGATCGCTTTTAGCGCTGTAGAACAAGCCCTGTTGGCGATCGCCATCGTCTCATCACCACTCCCTCCATCGACGAGAATCACCTCTTGCGGAGCCGGACATAGCGCGCCTACATTGCGCAGCGTTCGGGCTAGCACGGTAGCCTCATTCAGCATGGGAATGATGATAGAAACTGAGCCAGTCTCGTGGCTAACGTCGCGGCTTGCCTCGCAACTGTGACGACCGTCTGCCCCCTGCTCTGCCTGCTGTTCTGACCGCTGCTCTGACCTCTGTTCTGACCCCTGTTCTGACCGCTGCGCAGAAGAATCTGAAAATGAACCTGCCATACTGAAAACCATCGGGCAACTTTCAGTATGATGGGTCGTGGACTCTAAAATGTCTCAGGTCATGGCGATCGCCCCTGTAAATTGTGGCGACTGCTTTTTATGTTGATCAGCTAAGCGCTCTATGTCTTTACCGTCTTCATCCGTCGAATCGGTCACTATTACCCTAAAGCTTTTTGCGGCTTACCAAGAGGCTTATCAGCAGTCTGAATTATCGCTGACCCTGCCAAAAGGCTCGACCGTTGCAGATGTGTGCGATCGCCTGATTGGCGATCGCCCCGAGTTAGAGCGCTGGCAGAGTGTGACTCGCTTTGGTATCAATCTCCAGTTTGTAGAGCCTGATACGCAAGTAGAAGATGGCGATGAAGTGGTATTAATTCCCCCGGTGAGTGGGGGGTAAGACCACAGATCTCTTGCATTGGACTTCCTGCATTGGATTTCCTGTATTCGACCTCTTGCAGACGCTAGCGCTGCGCCAAGTAAAATATTTCTCAAAAATCGCCTTAAACGTCCAGCAACGATACGTAAAAGCGAGCCTCATCGTGTTGGCTTGTGATGAGGCGATCGCCCCTCAACTCCTTGCGAAACCTGCTGTAGAGAGTTTTAGGTTGCCGTAGCTTGATGTGGTGGTGGGCGATCGCTTCACCGCACCTTGTTGTTTTTACCTACGATTTTACCCACACTTCATCAGCGTCTTACTGACGAAAAGACCCACAGGTGTGTGGCGATTATCCTTTGCGGTCAGAGATATTCTGAGAGCAACGAAGCGGACATCCAAAACACCGAGATTCCCGCTCTTCACCAAAGGAACGACGGCTCAATTCAGAAATGATGGTTTGATTCACTAAATTTCCCCCTTGTTTAGCTTGATTCACTAAAGGACGTAAACATCATGGCAACAATTAACGGCATCCCATTCGACGAAACTCTCTACGGCACGAGCTACGCTGATGATATTTTCGCTGATGCAGGCGACGACATTGTTTATGGTCTTGAGGGCAGCGACAGCATTGATGGCTGGGAAGGCAATGATGTCCTCTATGGTGGAGCTGGCGATGACTACATACTGGGCTATACCGGCGATGACTACATCGATGGCGACTCGGGTAATGACTACATCGATGGCGAGTCTGGCGACGACATTGTTGATGGCTGGACGGGGGATGACGAAGTCTATGGTGGTGCTGGTAATGACACCGTTTACGGCTGGTCGGGTAACGATGTGCTTGATGGTGGCGATGGCGATGACTTCGTCTACGGTGAAGCCGACGATGACCTGATCTACGGCAGCACTGGTAGTGACTATCTCTCGGGAGGCTCTGGTACCGATACTGTCAGCTATGAGTTTTTGGGTCAGAGTATCTCTCTTGAACTCAACGGCAGTGACCTAGAAGTTGATAAGGGAACATCTGGCCTCGACACGTTAATCGGCTTTGAAACCGTGGTCGCTGACCCGCTTTACATCAGCACGATCGACGCCAGCGATGCAGCCTCTGGGAACTATGTATCCGTAGATTTGCTCAGCAACACGTTCGACGTGTTCGACTCGTTTGGAACCGTTGTACAGTCTCTCACCGTTGAAAACTTTGATGATGTAATCGGGACAGCAGAGGCTGACAGCATCATCGGTAATAGCAACGATAACGATATCTTTGCGGGCGCGGGTGATGATTATGTTGATGGCTGGGAAGGCGATGACACCCTCGACGGTGGCGCAGGCGATGATTCCATGCTGGGCTACTCTGGCGATGACTATATCTTTGGTGACTCCGGTGACGACTATATTGACGGCGAGTCTGGCAATGACATTGTCGATGGCTGGACGGGTGATGACGAAGTCTATGGTGGCGCTGGTAATGACACCGTTTTCGGCTGGTCTGGTAACGATGTGCTTGATGGCGGCGACGGAGATGACTTAGTCTATGGCGAAGCGGATAATGACCTGATCTACGGCAGCAACGGTGATGACTTTCTCGCTGGCGGATCGGGTACTGACACCGCAAACTATGAGTTCTTCGGCCAGAGTATTTCCCTAGAACTCGACGGTAGTGATCTAAGCGTTGATAAGGGACTGTCTGGGACAGACACTCTCAACAACATTGAAGTTGTAATCGCCGATGGGCTTTATTCCAATACCATCGATGCGAGCAATGCAGCGTCTGGAAATTCGATTTCTGTCAATCTGGACACGGAACTATTCGAAGTCACCGACTCTTCGGGAACTGTTGTGCAATCTCTTGTGGTTGAAGGCTTTGATGATGTTACGGGTACAGCAGAAAACGACAGCATCACGGGTAATAACAACGCCAACTATCTTTTCGCAGGGGCTGGCGATGATTTTGTGGCTGGCTTGGATGGCGATGACTCGATCGACGGTTGGACAGGCAATGACGCTCTCTATGGTGGTGCTGGCGACGACTATATACTGGGCTACTCCGGCGATGATTACATTGATGGGGGGTCGGGCAACGACTACATGAATGGGGAGTCTGGCGATGATGTGATGGATGGCTGGACGGGCAACGACGAAATGTATGGGGGCTCTGGCGATGACGATATGCTGGGCTACGATGGTAACGATTTGATGGATGGTGGCTCTGATAATGACACCCTCTCTGGTGAAGATGGCAATGACACCCTCATCGGTGAAGATGGTACTGACACCCTCCTGGGGGGGGCTGGCGACGACATCTTAACTGGTGCGGGTGGCTCTAACGTCGGGGCTGGTGAGTACGATACGCTGACAGGCGGTGCGGGTGCAGACACCTTTGTCCTTGGAGATGCGTTTGGCTCTCACTACCAGGGCCTCGGATATGCCGAAATCACTGACTTTGATTGGACTGAAGGGGATCAAATTCAGGTCTTTGGCAGCTCCAGCGACTATTCTGTGAGTATATTTGGTTCGAGCGTTGACATTCTTTACCAAGGCGATTTGATTGGCTACGTCTCGAATACCAATGACGTGATTCCGGCATTTGATTTTATCTACGTCTAATGGGTAGCTAAGGGGGTTTTCCTCTATAGCAATGCGCAGATAGGTGAGGACAGATAGGTGAGGACAGATAATTTGGGGGGGAAGCCGCGCACCGCGCAGCTTCCCCCCCAAAGTGTTGGTTTTACATCAGCGCGTAGCGCTATACCTACTGCGCTGATGCAGAGGCATTGGCCTTGAGCCGAAAATATTCTGCAATAATCTCTTTGGTCATCGGCGCGGTGACGGCACTACCGCCACCGCCTGAGTTTTCGGCAAATGCGACAACCAAGATTTCTGGGTTGTCGGATGGAGCGTAGGCTCCAAACCATGCGTGGGAAAGGCGATCGCCATCTTCCGCTGTGCCGCTTTTGCCTGAGATAGGCGGTAAGTTGGGGTCGTTGATGCCGCGCCCCGTGCCCGCCGTGATGACTCGGCGCAGCCCTTCTTGCAACACCCGCAACGTTTCGGGACTGATGTCAATTGACTCGCGCCAGGTTTTCGCTTCACTGTTGTCTCTGAGGAGATGCGGCTGGACGCGATAACCGCCAGTCGCAGGCACGGCAAACATCACCGCAACCTGCAATGGTGTACTGAGCATATAGCCTTGGCCAATCGACATGTTAATCGTGTCGCCCTGATACCAGGGCATATCCAGCTCTTCGCCTTTCCAGGCTTCATCGGGCACTAAGCCTGCTGATTCTTCTTCAGCTAATTCAATCCCTGTTTTTTGGCCGTAGCCGTAGCGCCGCGTCCATTGAATCAACGGTTGCTCGCCCATCTTTCGAGCGGTTTGGTAAAAGAAAGTGTCGCTACTCATGGCCATCGCCCCTTGAAAGTTGAGTGGGCCAAAGCCCGCCTTATTCCAATCCCAAAACTGAATGCCGCCCACTTGAACAAAAGGAAACGTGGGCAGCACGGCAGTCGGTGCGTAGTTGCCCGACTCGATGGCGGCTGTCGTGGTCACAATTTTGAAGGTACTCGCAGGCGGATAAGCCCGCAATGCCCGATTGACGAAGGGATTTTTGAGCTTCTGCAACTCCTCCCACTGGCTGCTCGTAATCGGAGTCGAAAATACGTTGGGGTCAAAGGTTGGGCGACTCACCATGGCTAACACTTCGCCATTTTGAGGGTTGAGCGCGACAATGGCTCCGATGCGATCGCCCAACTGTCTTTCCGCCACCTTTTGGAGGTTTAAATCAATGGTCAGCTGCACATCATTACCCGGCACAGAAGGCTTTTCGCCCAACACGCGCAACACGCGACCCATGCCATCGACTTCGACCTGCTGACCGCCCCACTCACCCCGCAATCTAGACTCAAAGGCGGCTTCTACCCCCATCTGACCGACCACATCGCCCATGCGATAGCCTTCATCTTTGCGAGCTTCTAAGTCTTCGCTGCTTAACTCTCCGGTGTATCCCAAAATATGGGCTGCCATGTCACCGTTGGGATAGTTGCGCTCAGATACAGGCTCAATTTGAACGCCCTTGAGCCCTGCCTGAAATTCTTTCAAAGCGGTCAGTTGCCCAGGGCTGATATCGCGGGCGACCCGCAGCAAGAAGGGAGAATCATAACCCGCTTGTTCTAGACGCTCCTGAATATCTTCCGCAGGAACATCTAAAATCATGGCTAACCGCTGAATCGTCGATACCCATTTTTCTTTGGTGTTGTCGATAGGCCAAAGATATACCGAGTAAGACAGTCGGTTCGACACCATGACTTGACCATTGCGATCAAGAATGCGACCCCGCTCGGGTGGGCGAGGCAAGAGCCGAATTCGGTTATTTTCTGCCAGTTTTTGATTGCGATCGCCTTGGATGAGCTGAAGGTAAACGAGCCGACTGCCCATGGCACCCACCAGCGTCAGTGACACGATTACCATGATGACGATAGATTGCAACCGCTGTCCAACGGTTCTTCCGTTATCTCGGGGAGATTGAGAAGACGATGACGGAGCGTTTTGAATGAGAGTCATGGGCGTCAATCGATAGGAACCAGATTGAATAAAGTTACACAGGCGCTTGAAACTGCGCAAGAGCAATAAAGGTAATTGTAGTCCTTGATTCTATACACG
>JBARXP010000113.1:0-8278 GCA_049647405.1 Elainellaceae cyanobacterium
AGAATAATGGGACGATTTAGCATGGCTCCTCCTGGAGACGAATGAAGACAGGGCTGCGCAACTTTCTCGAATGGCTAACCGCTACGACCATCCATGACCGTCCAGACTTTATGAGCTTGGGTCAAAAAGCTTGAGACAAGAGGTGATTGTGTGCCTTTTATGGGTGTTTCACAGGCTCACAACGATGTCCTACATCAAGAAGCGATCGCCATAAATTCTGTCCGGAACGCTTCAATATTTTAGAGATGAATGGGACATTCGCTCAAGCAGTCAGAAAATAATGTTAAGGGTGTGAATCTAACGGGATCGAATCAGAGGTGGATTTGAATGGGATCGGGATAGTCAACGATGAAGAGATTATCGAATGCCCCATCGCCGTCGCCAGCTTGAAGTTGATTCGCGATCGCACATTTATTGCTCAGCCTGATGGCGAGCCAAAATTTGCCCAACAGAGTCTTGCAGCGTCTCGTCCCGATATGGAATCGCCGCACGGGTTTGGAGGTGTTCTTGCTCCATTGGAGTCAGTGCGACGAGATCTTGGGCATCAAATGTGGCGACCGTGCCCTGAGCCCACTTGTGAGAATGCCGTGAGTGATTTATCTCTGAAGTCATATCTAGGGGAATCGTGCCAATCTGAAGGCCAGCCTGTTGCAACGCCGATCGCACACAGGCTGAACGAGAATAGGTCACCAACCGCTCACTGGGGCCAAGGCACCGAGCTACCTGCTGCAAAAACTCCACATGTTGTACCCCAGGCCATAGCAAATATCGAGTAAACAAAGGCGATCGCCCTCCGCCTTCTGCTCCAGGTTCGTGGCTCTCACAAACTTTTGAAACGCCTCTTGAATCGCTCCTTCATGACTGTGAAAAGATTCTTCAAACTCTTCCGAAAAAAAGGTAAAAGAACCATCTTGGGTGGGGCAAGGAGTCCAGCCTGAAGCCAAATCTACATCTTGCATATTTCTTGAATGCGTGAACTTGGACATTTGAAACTATCGCACTTGAAACCATTGCAAAGATTCCTGGCTAGTCCCAAAAAATCTTTTTATAGACAAATCATCTGCTCTCAACGACACAAGAAGGTAGAGCCATGACATGGGCGATCGCCTCATTTTTTACTGAAACAGCAAAGAAATTGCCAAAATAATTAAAAATTTAGCGTTCCATTTCAGCATTCATTGATCAGAGATGAAAAGAGTGAAGACCTGCCTAGATGCTGTAAGCTTCAACCGTTAAATCAATCAAGGGGCGCAATACAAATTGAAACCTTAAAACTGTATCTAAACGCACAGCGTGACAGCCTTAAAATTGGTGCAATTTGAGCGGAACAACTCAGTATTCATTTGATAGAACGAGCCTATCCCAACTGTGTTCTGAGAGACAGGTTGCATCTGTTTGCAAAACGGGATGTATGTGGTATCAGTGGAAGGATTCCGTAGGCTTCTTTCAGCAGAACGTACGGTATCACTCTCAGTCAATTTTCGAAGTCGCTCCTCCCTACGTTGAGAGGGCGTGGTTTGTATATGCTGGCCGCACCTCTTAGTGACCTGATTATAAGGAACGTCAAGTAATGATGTCTAAGTTAGAAGTAAGAAGAAAAAAGTACTCAGGTAGGCGGCGATCGCGTCTATCGGGTGCTGCATATCCAAATGTCTCTGCATTTCTTGAGAAAATAAAGGGCTACTTGCCCCAGCGTTCATTGAGCTGGCTGGCCTGCATTCCTCTAGTCGCCATTATCGTGTCGGCATGGGGATTTGCTGCTCATGCTCAAGATGAGATAGCTGCTGCCGATGTCCAGGCTGTTTTAGATAACATCTGGATCTTAATTGCAGCCATTCTGGTTATCTTTATGAACGCGGGTTTCGGCATGCTCGAAACAGGGTTCTGTCGCCAGAAAAACGCGGTTAACATTCTCACCAAAAACCTGCTTGTCTTCGGTCTTGCGACCCTCGCATACTGGGCCATCGGGTTCTCCCTAATGTATGGCGCTGGCGGCAGTGGCTTCATTGGTGGTGGGGGTTGGTTCCTCAGCAGCGAAGATCCTGCAACCTATGGTCTTGACGGAGGCACACTCACAATTTCCGTGTCTTTCTTGTTCCAGGCTGCCTTTGCGGGTACTGCGGCAACAATCGTCTCTGGTGCGGTTGCAGAACGAATCAAGTTTCTTGACTTTGTGATTTTCAGCATCTTGCTGACCGGAATTCTCTACCCAATCAGTGGCCACTGGGTCTGGGCTGGCGGCATGCTCTCTGAAATCGGTTTCCTCGATGGTGCTGGCTTCAGTGACTTTGCTGGTTCTACGGTGGTTCACTCGGTTGGTGGCTGGGCCGCTCTCATGGGTGCAGCAATTCTTGGGCCTCGTATTGGTAAATACCAAGACGGTATGCCCAGCGCGCTTCCCGGCCACAACATGAGCATTGCTACCTTAGGATGCTTAATCTTGTGGATCGGCTGGTTTGGGTTCAACCCTGGTTCTGAGCTGGCGGCAGACTTGGCCGTGCCTTACATCGCTGTAACCACAAACCTAGCTGCTGCTGCTGGCGGTGTTGCGGCAACTGCAACCTCCTGGATCATGTCGGGCAAGCCTGACTTGTCAATGGTCATCAACGGCATCTTGGCTGGTTTGGTCGGTATCACTGCAGGTTGTGCGGGTGTTTCGTTCCTCGGTGCAGTCGTCATCGGCCTCATTGCCGGAATTTTGGTTGTTTTCTCAGTGTATTTCTTTGACAACATCCAGATTGATGATCCGGTTGGTGCGACTTCGGTTCACCTCGTTTGCGGTATCTGGGGAACCCTCGCCGTGGGTTTGTTTGACAAAGAGCTTGGTCTCTTCTACGGCGCAGGCATCACTCAGGTCATTGCTCAAATCATGGGCATTCTCACCATTGGCCTTTGGACTGTGGTTCTTAGCACAATCTTCTGGATGGTGCTCAAGTCTGTCCTCGGCATGCGCGTAAGCGAAGAAGAGGAGCTGATGGGTCTAGACATCGGCGAGCACGGCATGGAAGCTTACAGCGGTTTTGTGAAAGATGCTGCGGGTGCGGCGAGCACCACAAGCGCTGCCGGAGTTCATGGCTCTTAGCTAGCTGAGGCTCAATGCTAATCGCAGGTCTATACCAGCTCTGCAATTAGCATGTTTAGCGTGAAATTTTTGATGTAGTTTCAACGTCTGCTCAGGGTTTCCCTGGGCAGATTTTTTATGGCATCAAGGTTTGAGGTAGCCCGCTTCGACGCACTGGGCGATCGCCCCTTCTAGCCAACCCCACACCGCAGGCATTCCGTCTTTCACCGGAGCCATGCGCTGCATCACCTGGCTGCGAGAAATGCCGTGTTGTCGCCAGGTGCCTCCCTGGGTTTGCTGGTTGTGGAGAAACGGCTGAATGCGATCGAGTGCTGTGGCAAATCGGGCTTCTGGCGTTTGGCGTAACTCAAATTCATCCCATAGGGCGCGAAGCTCGTGCCCCTGATCGCTCGGGAGCAGGCCAAAAAGGCGATCGGCAGCGGCGGATTCTCGCTCAGCCTTATTGAGATTGCCTTGCTCGTCGTAGCAAAACGTGTCGCCTGCATCGATTTCTACCAGGTCGTGAATTAGGAGCATCTTCATGACTCGCAGCACATCGACCGATTCTGGAGCATAGTCTGCCATCAGGGTCGCCATCAAGGCAATATGCCAGGAATGCTCGGCACTGTTTTCTCGACGAGACTGGTCGATGAGAAGAGTTTGCCGCAAAATACCCTTGAGCCGATCAATTTCGATGATGAACTGAAGCTGTTGGTTCAACCTCTGGGTCTGGAGTGGGGCATCGTTTGGCAGCGGCGGCGGAAAAGCTGAAAGGTCAAGTACCATAAACCATCCTTGGACATCTTTTGTGATGAGCTTGCAATAGAGTTAAAGACGAATCGTTTGCGTCTAGCCTACCGTCAGTTTGGGGGCGGCATCTCGCTAGGCGATAAACGAGCACAAACTAAGCTCCTTTCAAAATGTTAAGATGTGGAGCCTGAACTGTGGAGCCTGAACTGTGGAGCCTATGTGGAAACCGTTCTGCTTGACTCAGCAGAATCTAGCCCGTGCCGATTAAAACTCTGCGCCTTGAGTATGGTTCATTCCGTTTGCTCACCGATGGCGCTCCACCGATGGAGTCTAAGGAAGACGCAAGATTTAGGGGCAGACCTCTCATCAAGCCGATCCATCACCAGACAATCTCAATAGACAATACTTGATAGACAATAAGACTAAACTCAAAGACTAAACTCAAAGACATTCACTGCTTATGATTTGGCCGTTTAAGCCGCGTTTCCGCAAGCAAATTGCCCGTATTGAGATTACAGGCGCGATCGCCGGATCAACACGCAAGCGAGTATTAGAAGCGCTCGAAGAAGTTGAGAAACGCAAATTTCCTGCCTTGCTGCTCCGCATCGACAGTCCAGGGGGAACGGTAGGCGATTCTCAAGAAATTTACACTGCCCTCAAGCAGCTCCAGGAAAAGATCAAAATTGTCGCGAGTTTCGGCAATATCTCTGCATCGGGCGGAGTATATATTGGCATGGGAGCGCAGCATATCGTCGCCAATCCCGGCACGATTACAGGTAGCATCGGCGTGATCTTGCGCGGCAATAACCTAGAGCGGCTGCTCGATAAAATTGGGGTGTCGTTCAAAGTCATTAAGTCTGGCCCCTACAAAGATATCTTGGCCTTTGACCGTGAGCTGACCGATCCAGAGCAAGATATTTTGCAAGAGCTGATTGATGTGAGCTACAACCAGTTTGTCCAAACCGTTGCTGAAGCTCGAAATTTAGCCGTTGAGCAAGTCAAGGAGTTTGCAGACGGCCGCATTTTCACAGGCGAACAGGCCGTCAACCTGGGTGTTGTCGATCGGCTGGGCACCGAGGCAGATGCCCGTCGCTGGACGGCAGAACTCGCCGGACTCGACCCAGACAAAACAGAATGCTATACCTTCGAAGAGCCCAAGTCTCTCGTGAGTCGAGTCTTGCCCGGAAATCAGGTTGCGGCGAGTCCTCTCGGCTTGGGGATAGAGTGGTTAGAGTTTGAGCTGACGACCAGTGGGCTTCCTCTGTGGCTCTACCGTCCTTAGTGAGAATATATATTCATGGAAATATATATTGGTAAAGCATGCATCCAGATAAGCAATCGTCATCATGGAGACTGACATCGTGGAGTGGAAAGTTCGAGCCATTCGAGGCGCTACAACTGCGTCAGCAAACACGAAAGAGGCAATCCGCGAAGCCGTTGTTGAGCTGCTGGATGCTTTAGAAGCTCGAAATACGATCAATCCTCATCATATTGTCAGTGTGACCTTCTCTGTCACGCGAGATTTAGATGCGATTTTTCCTGCCTCTGTCGCCCGTGAGCGTCCTCTCTGGGACGATGTTCCCTTGCTGGATGTGCAGCAAATGTATGTGAAAGGAAGCCTAGAGCGCTGTATTCGAATATTGATTCATCTAAATGTGGCAGAGCCTCAGCCGTTGATTCATCACACGTATCTGAGGCAGGCTCAGCACCTGCGTCCAGATTGGAGTGTCGCAGAAGTCTAGACGCTCGAAAGACTGGGTCTGGAAGAGTCACAAGAATAGGGCGATCGCCAACGTCTTTTCAAACAAGGCTTAGCCTATAGTTCTGAAAAAAAATCAAAAAAAAGTTCTGATTCACGTTAGCGACCCCAAGCGCATGGGCACACTAATGACAAGATTAACAGAGCAGTTCCCCGGTGCTAGCCACACCGGGTTTTTTAATGCCTTTTTATTTTTAGACTTACGTATTTCGTTGAAATTGAGGGCGCGGCGCGCCCTCAATTTCAACGAATGTGTTCAGGCTTATGCGAGTTGTACGTAAGTCTTGTTCATGCCTCTTTCAAGGTTGATTAAAACACCTCGACTGCTTTGGTAACGATGTGTACAGCCTCGTCATAACAAGCAGATTAGCGTGGGAATAAACATCTCTACTGTTGCCCCACGGTCATTGCACCCGCATCGGTGCAGCTTTTCTGTTCTCTCGCCATCTTTAACTGTTATGACTTCTACGGCTCTACCTCAATCTTCTGTGTCTAGCTCCGTTCAGCATCCCCTTGATCCGCTTTTTCCTGAGGAATTGGCGATCGCCGTTGAGATTTTGAAGCAACACCAGACCCTGAGTGACTCGGTTCGGTTTGGCTCTGTTACCCTCAACGAACCCTCAAAAGAGGTTGTCAAATCGTTTCAGTCGGGCGACCCGATTCGACGAGAAGCGTTTGTGATTCTGCTCAACAACGCAACAGGGCAAACCTACGAGGCGATCGTCTCCATCACCGAGAAAACGGTTGTCTCTTACACCCACATTCCTGATGTGCAGCCGTCGATTATGCTCGACGAATTTGTGGAATGCGAAGAGGCCGTCAAAGCCAGTGCCGAGTTTCGAGCCGCTCTAGAAAAACGAGGCATTACCGATATTGATCTCGTGATGGTTGATCCGTGGTCGGCAGGCAACTTCGATAAGGAAGACGAGAAAGGACTGCGTCTGTCTCGCGCTTTTTGCTGGATTCGGTCTGACGCTAACGACAACGGCTATGCCCGCCCGATTGAGGGCGTTGTGCCTGTAGTTGACCTCAACAAAATGGAGGTGATTCGGGTTGAAGACTATGGCATTACGCCGCTGCCGCCTCAAGCGGGCAACTACGAACGCGAGTATATCCCCAAGTTTCGAGATGATCTCAAGCCCCTCGACATCGTGCAGCCCGAAGGCCCCAGCTTTCAGGTCGATGGCCAAAAAGTGTACTGGCAAAAGTGGCATTTTCGGATTGGCTTCAACCCTCGTGAAGGGCTAGTGCTCTACGACATCGGCTACGAAGACGAGGGCAAGATTCGGCCAATTATTTACCGCGCTTCTCTGGCCGAAATGGTAGTGCCTTACAACGTTTCAGGGTCACCCGAAACAAACCATGTGCGCAAAAATGCCTTCGATGTTGGGGAATACGGCATTGGCATGTTGGCAAACTCTCTATCGCTGGGCTGCGACTGTTTAGGCGTGATTCGCTATTTCGATGCCTACTTAACTAACAGTGCAGGCGAAGTCGCCACCATTGAGAATGCGATCTGTATGCACGAAGAAGACTTCGGCATTCTCTGGAAACATATGGACTGGCGCACCGAGCAAACAGAAGTGCGGCGATCGCGCCGATTGGTCGTCTCGTTTATCGCCACGGTAGGCAACTACGAATACGGCTTCTACTGGTACTTCTATCAAGATGGCAATATTCAGTTTGAAGTGAAGCTGACAGGGATTCTCAACACAGCGGCGATCGCCCCCGGTCAAGAGCCCGAATTCGGCGCTTTGCTGGCTCCAGGATTGGTTGGCCACATTCACCAGCACATGTTTAACGTGCGCCTTGACATGACCGTTGATGGCGACCAAAACTCCGTTTCTGAAGTCAACACCGAAGCCATCCCCCTTGGCCCCGACAATCCCTATGGCAATGCTTGTCGAGTCGTCGCTACCCCGCTCAACACGGAGCAAGAAGCCCAGCGAACCATCGATCCGTTTAAGGCACGGTACTGGAAAATTGAAAACCCTGCCGTTACCAATGCCGTTGGCAAACCTGTGGGTTACAAGCTGATGCCGAGTGAAACGGTGTTGCCCTTTGCTCATCCTGCGTCGAAGATCTATCAGCGCGCGACCTTCATGACCAAAAACTTATGGGTCACCCCTTACAGTCCAGACGAAAAATATCCGGCGGGCAACTACCCCAACCAGCACCCAGGAGGAGACGGGTTGCCAAAATGGACGGCGGGCGATCGCTCAGTTGAAAACACCGATGTGGTCGTGTGGTACACCTTTGGTCAGCATCACATTCCCCGGCCAGAAGACTGGCCCGTAATGCCCGTTGCTTACACGGGTTTCTTACTCAAACCCAACGGATTTTTCAACCAAAATCCAGCAATGGATTTGCCGCCCTCCCCCAAAAACGGGCACTGCCATAGTTAACACAAATTCACGGTTCTAAATTGGCAACCATAGACCATGGGCAGCATCTCGCCTGTTCATGGTCTGGTCACAAAAATGGGCATGATGCTGATCTCGATCAACCATTGCGCCCTAAACATTGCGTCATGAAATGCTGAACTTCTTTGGAGTCTTTTGCCTCACATCATTGTGTTTTTCAAAATGAATCTGCTACGGTTTTAGTTTGCTGTTGGGGTTGAATCGAGCATATGAGCGTAGCGTCGCTAAAAGGACGAGATTTGTTGAGTCTGGCTGATTTGAGTCAGGCCGAATTAGAGGCAGTGA
>JBARXP010000114.1:0-6798 GCA_049647405.1 Elainellaceae cyanobacterium
CCCCCACAAAAATGTCTATGTCCTAAACAATCCTAAATAAGCTGACTACAGCTATACCTAATCGGCCAGTTGATGAAAAATACGAGCGACCCATTTCCACTCTTGGATAGAGGCGATCGCTTGCTCTTTTGATGTAGTCTCCATACGATGTGATGTTGAGGCTAGAGATCAAGGCTAGAGATCAAGAGCATGTGCCATGCCAGCCATGAAAGTGTCAACTCTGAGGTCAATGCTCAAGCCAAGAAACGTTTAGATAAGCATAAGGCTACTCACTGAGTCTCCGTCATTGCGGCTTCATTTATAGAATGACGAGTTCTAAGTTCAACGTTCATTGCATCTCACATTTATTGCACATTACGTTGACCTAAAACTCATTGAGAAGTCATTTGTTCACTCCCATCTCACACTATCATCCACATGGTTTCGATTAATCCTGCGTCCATGTCACTGCGATCTGTTGCTCTTGCCTCCAAACACGAAACATTGATCACAACGAGGGTTTCGCCCTTACTCTCACCGATCGCCAATTCTTTAGGGTGCCGTGTTGTGTTGCCCGGATATTTTGGCAAGATTGATATTTCTGGACAACAATATCTGCCCACCGATGGCCCTATTATTCTCGCGCCGACTCACCGATCACGATGGGATGCGTTGATTGTGCCCTGCGCGACGGGACAATCTGTGACTGGACGAGACTTACGATTTATGGTCTCCGCCAACGAAATGAAAGGAATGCAGGGTTGGTTTATTCGACGCTTAGGTGGGTTTCCGGTTGATCCACAGCAGCCAGCGATCGCCAGCCTCCGTTGTGGGCTAGACATCTTAAAACACCGAGAGATGATGGTGATTTTTCCAGAAGGCGGTATCTTCCGAGATGGGAAGCTACATCCTCTCAAGCCCGGTCTAGCTCGGCTGGCTCTACAGGCCAAACAAAGTCAACCCGGCCTAAATGTGAAAATCGTACCGATTTATATTGACTATGGCGAAGCGTTTCCTTCATGGAATTGTGATGTGACCGTTCGTATCGGCAAACCGCTGTGTACAAGCCGCTATGCTCAAAACCTTCCAGCCGAAAGACAATCCTGTTCTTCTCGCAAAGACGCGATGAAGCAGGGTGCGCGAAAGCTGACGGCAGATCTAACCAACGCGCTACAGGCTCTTGGAGCAGAATCTGTTGTAGAACCCAGTTCTAAAACAACCGCCAGCTAAGTTGGGCTGTGGCGATCGCCCAAGGTCTTTGTGATTGACAGTTTGCTTCGGCAGACATAATACAGAACCCCGGCAGAAGGTCTGCCGGGGTTATTTGTTTAGAGTGAATGAGAGCGAAAGTCAGAACATACCTAATGCATCAAAGGAGTGAACTTTCTATGGTGGTTCTCAGCCAATCTTCTACAGTGTGTTACTGGTTGCCATGGCCAGAGTACTCATAGACTCCATCGACATAACTCTCATTGAGCTTGTTGCCTAAGCCATCAAAAAACTCTTCTTCAAATCTCTCTGTGAGCTTATTGCCTAAGCCATCAAAAAACTCTTCTTCGAATCTCTCTGTGAGCTTGTTGCCTAAGCCATCAAAAAACTCTTCTTCAAATCTGTCCGTGAGCTTATTGCCTAAGCCATCATAAAACTCTTCTTCAAATTCTGCAGTTAATTTAGAACCCTCGAAAGATGAAGCTTGGCGGGACTCATTTACCGCCGCAGCGGGTGATGCAAGTGCGGCTACAGAAAAAACAGAAAGTAAAGAAACTAGTATAAGTTTCATAGTATGCTCCTTTTTAATATCAACCCCGGCAGAAACAAAACGATCGAAGAGGGATTATTTCTGACGCGTTGCTTTGGATATATCTCTATGGTGAGCGACACTAATGAGACTGCACTGAAAACGATCTGAGTGAAGAATAAGGGTTAGATTAGATTTCGCTGAGATTTTCAGTATATTAGGTTACTTTTCGACTGCTCTTTGTCATGTTTCGATGAATTTCAGCTTCTTCCACAATGCTGGAACATCTCGCTGGAACATGATTTATGCGTGATGCAGGAAGAGCTGATCAAGGAAGAGCTGACGTTCAACTTATTTGAGTGAGGTTAGCTTAATGCGAGGATCAACGGCTTTAAGCAGTAAGTCTGCGAGTAAGTTGCCGACAATCAAAAGCACAGCACCCATCATCAGACTTGCCATCACCAGGTATAGATCCTGCGACTGCACGGCTTGCAAAATAAGGCGACCAAGTCCGGGCCAGTTAAAGAAATTTTCTGTGATGAATGCTCCACCCAATAGGTTGGCAAATTCAAACCCTAGAAGCGTGACCAGCGGGTTCATGGCGTTTCGGAGCGCATGGACATAGATCACGCGGTTTTCGGGCAGTCCTTTAGCTCGTGCAGTTTGGATGTAGTCTTGTCGCAAAACGTCGAGCAACTCTCCTCGGGTAATGCGCTGAAGACCTGCATAGCCCGTGAGGCTGAGTGCCAAGGTTGGCAAGATCATGTGCCAAAGAATATCAAGCACCTTGCCGAGCGGGTTGAGGTCAGCATAATCAATGCTGGTGATGCCGCCGATGGGAAATAAGGGTGCGACAGATTGAGCGAAAAACAGCAGCAACAGACCTGTAATCAGCGTCGGCACTCCCTGCCCTAGATAGCTGATGACACGCAAGAAGCGGTCTAGAAATTGATTTTGATTAACCGCCCCAATAATGCCGAGAGGAATGGCGATCGCCCAAGTCATAACAATCGACGAAACCGACAGCAGAAGGGTCGCAGGAATCCGTTCAACCAAAAGAGAGGTCACCGATCGCCCATAGATAAAGCTCTCACCAAAGTCTCCTTTGCTAATAATCTGCCAGAGCCATCGGCCATATTGTTCGATTGGCGATCGGTCTAACCCAAATTGAGTGGCATAGTCTTGAATGGTTTGTGGATCGTAACGAGGATTAGCCCTGAGAATGTCTAAGTAATCTCCAGGCGCAAGCTGAATAATCGTAAAACTCAACGCTGAAGCCAACAGCAGGGTCAAAGCAGCCTGTAGGAGTCGCTTGACAACGTAGCTAAAGGTATCTCCAGTGACCCACTGGACAAGGTGACGGATGAAGGGCTGTGTCTGCTTTTCAGTTGATCGAAGATCGTCTGTAGTCATGCGTTGAGGGGGGAGAAAAACCGATTTTCAATAAAATAACGGGCAATGAATGAAAGATTGAGAAGCGCAGCCTAAACCTGTTCTTCTGAGCCTGGTTTTCTGAACCTATTCTGTAGTGAAATCGTGCATGGATGGGTGGTTGTTTTCCCTGTATTGCACCTAATATTGCACCTGATGGATATAGGCAATATGACTACAGGCAGTGTTTAGGGTGATCCCTTAGAAAATTCTAGGAGATCAATAAAGCGGTCAATAAGTCACCAATGACTCGATTGGCACATTCGGAAGCTTTTGCCGCCCTGCCAAATCTGACAATTCGATGATAAAGCCAAAGCCAACGAGATTACAGTTTGCTTGTTTTATGAGCTGGGCTGTCGCGGCGGCTGTTCCTCCTGTCGCAATCAGATCATCGACGATCAGCACATTGCTAGAGACCGGAAACGCATCTTGATGTACTTCTAGGCGATCGCTCCCATATTCCAGTTCATATTCCACCCTATGAACGTCAGCGGGAAGTTTTCCAGGTTTTCTCACGGGGACAAACCCTGCACCCAGGCAATAGGCAATGGGTGTGCCAAAGATAAAGCCACGAGACTCCATGCCTACGACGTAGTCGATGGAGTAGTCTGAAAACTTTTCGGCTAGTTGGTCAATCGCAAACTTTAGCCCGTCAGGATTACTCAGCAGCGTTGTAATATCTCGAAATAAGATGCCGGGTTTAGGAAAATCAGGAATGTCTCGAATGAGCGATCGTAAATCCATCTCGTTTGAGCTTTTCTCCACTGAATGACGCCATGCCAAAAGTTCTGTAAAAGAGCTAAAGCTTGCCTATGCTGACACTCTTTGCACTGGAGCAGAAACCAATGCCCTGGGAATCTTAGCATTCTTGCATGAAGCAGATGGCTAAGAAAACACCATTTTGCGGAATTCGATTCAGTCTCTAATGGTCATGGATTTTTGATGACCTGGGGTTCTGGGAGTTGTAATCGGATCAGCATCATTCAGGAGATTTTCAGATTGAGCGGCAATGACTCCTCTATGATGGTCGTCAATATCTCCCAGACATCACCCGCGAGACTCGTCAGCAAGGAACGCTTCCGTGAACACTCAGAAAGATTCGCCCCTCGATCTGCAGCCTCTCAACAGCGTCACGACTCTGATCATCTTCACTCGGTACCCTATCCCAGGCCAGACCAAGACTCGGCTGATTCCTGCTTTGGGTGAAGAGGGCGCTGCCACCCTTCAACGGCAAATGACAGAACATACGCTAAAAACGGCTCAGGCTCTGGTTCAAGCCGCAACTGATGTGCGAGTCGAGATTCGATTTTCTGGCGGCTCTCTGGGCGACATGCAGCAGTGGTTGGGTCAACAGTGGCACTACACCCCCCAAGGAGAGGGCGATTTGGGCGATCGCCTGATTCGTGCGTTTCAAACGGCTTTTGAGCAGGGGGCACAGCGGGCGATCGCCATCGGCATTGATTGCCCCGGCATCACGGCTTCTCTGCTGCATAGTGCCACTCATCAGCTGCATGACCGCGATTTGGTTCTCGGCCCCGCTGCCGATGGTGGCTATTACCTGATTGGGCTGTCTCGATTTATGCCTAATCTATTTCGCTCCATCGACTGGGGAACCGATCAGGTTTTGCGGCAAACCCTTGCTTGCGCGTCTCGTCTCCACCTCACAAGCACGAAGCTTCACGTTCTTGCAGATGTTGACCGCCCCGATGATCTACAGGTCTGGGAAAAGATCTCTGCCCAACAAGATGTTCAGTCCGCCTCGGCAGTGCAGCCGCTTCCATCCAAGCCGTCGTCTTTAAGTCTTTCTACAGCAAGTCCGTCTACAGCCGCTCATGACGCCAAACTGAACCACTCTGAACCAAAAGCAGCTCAATCGACCTTTCTTTCTGTGATTGTGCCTGTTCTCAATGAAGTTGAGCAGATTGACACACAGCTACATCACCTCAGAGAAACACAAGCTGTTATTCCGGAGTCCACAGCAAGAATTGAGATCATCGTTGTCGATGGCGGCAGTCATGACGCAACTTTAAATAAACTCCATCACTGCAATTTCACCGTTCTCCAAGCGCCTCCAGGAAAAGCATCGCAAATGAACTGTGGAGCGGAGGCTGCGAAAGGAGAGGTGCTGCTATTTCTTCATGCCGATACTCAATTACCGTCAGATTTCTTACAGCAAATGTGCGATATCCTGGCCCAGCCCGCGACGGTCGCAGGAGCATTTTCGCTGCGAATTAATGGGTCGAAATGGGGGTTACGCTTAGTGGAGTGGGGCATTCGATGGCGTTCGACCCTATTGAGTCTGCCCTATGGAGATCAAGGGCTATTTCTGAAAAAGCAAACCTTTGAACAGGTGGGTGGGTTTCCCGATTTACCCATCATGGAAGATTATGCCATCGTTCAAAAGTTGAAAAAGCTAGGACGAGTGGCGATCGCGCCTAGCTTCGTTACCACTTCCAGTCGTCGCTGGCAGCGCCTCGGGATCTTGAGAACAACTCTACTCAACCAAATGATTGTCTTGGCCTATCATCTTAAAATTTCGCCGCAGCAGCTAAATCATTGGTATCGGGGCAAATCATGACACGTCTCGCTGTGAAAATTATTGCGAAGATTTGGCAACACTGAGATGGTCTCGATGTTGCAGAACCAATCACTCAGCGGCGATCGCAAGACTTCATAACCATCTTCAAAACTATGTAGAAGCCCATGTGAAGTGACAGATTCTGCCGCTTCACATGGGCTTCTATGCTCAACTCAGCCTGCTGTTATGTTCTCAGCAAGTGAGTGACAGCAACCGCTACTCTAGCCCAAGAATCTAGCTGAGAGTATATTTATACTCAGCCTTTAAAAGCTTCAAAATGACTTGAGACTCATAGCTGATAATGCCCGGTATCTGATGCAGCTTGGTGAAGAAGGAGAGCATTTCATCGTGAACGCCGTAGTACACATCAGCAAAGATGTTGTACCGTCCGGCCACAACGGCCACAAACCTCACTTCTTGCATTCCAGATAATGCTTCGGCAACTCCATCAATGTAGCCATTTTCAACAATGAGCCATACCGCAAAAATATGAGGAGTTCCCAATTTTTCGGGATTAGGCCATGCTTGAATTCGAATGACGCCAGACTGGAGAAGCCTTTGGACTCGATAACGAGCCGTTGCTTCGGGAATGCTCAGACGCTTGGCAATCTCGGTGAATGCCATGCGACCGTCATCTCTGAGTAAAGAAACGATGTCTTGATCGATTTGATCAAGCGTTGATTGTGAAGAAATCTTCGTTACTGATTCTGTCATGCTGTAATCCAGGGAAACACAAGGGAGAAATGATATCACTTCATTTCTGAGCAAGTTTAGCTTGTTTCATTCCGAAACTCACTCAGAAAAAGCACATAAAACACGCAACGTATTTGTACATACCAGTACGCAAAGGAGCTGAAAACAGATTTATCCTGCTAGTACAGATATTGCGTCTCGATCGGTCAAACTACGTATTTTTTGAACTTGAAGCCTTGAACATTGCTGTGAACACATACTTATATTGTCGCGCATTATTGTTTTTTCATGTGCCCAGAGTGAAAGCAGGAGTAGCTATCCGGCTTGGATCGAGTCAGTCAAAACTTATGTGTGGTGATATCAGGTCACTTGAGCCTAC
>JBARXP010000115.1:0-6381 GCA_049647405.1 Elainellaceae cyanobacterium
TCCTTTTCAATCTCGGCAGCAAAGATGCGAACATGTCGGGTTGTGCATTTGATGAGCAGCATAACTATCAAATTTTGTAATCTAAAAATACTGACTCGACTCTAGCACGATTGGCTTTTGATGCTATACCCCGCATAGAATTTCTAGAATTTCTCGTAGCAGTGAGTCAGCGAGGAACTTACCGTTGCAGAGCAAGCGTCAGTTGAATCAAGGCGATATCAAGGCGATCGCCTTGATATCGCCTTGATATCGCAACGATAATGGATTGCCGCTATGGCATTGCCGCTATGGCATTGCCGCTATGGCGTTGTCGCTATGGCGATTCTCGCAGAGAATAGGGGACAGTGGGCTCACCCATCGGCATGGGGTGAATCGAGAAGACAGAATGGTCGAAAGATAAAGGCTTGGGATACACAAAAAAACGTCTTATGAATGGCTTGTGGAAAGGTTTGATGGCAGTGTTGCGGGGTGGCGTCACCATTGCAACGTTACTTTTATTGTTGGGATTGATTCGCTCAGGCACAAGACTCACAGGAGACATTGGCAGCTTCTTTGGGGCATTTGTTGCGGGAGGTTCGTCAGAGGCCAAGGTTGATCCCCGGACGATAGTCGTCCATCAAATACAGGGAGCGAGTGAACTGACCACCGCTAAATTTGCGATGGAGTCTGTTGTGCCTGCCAGCCGCGATCGCACCCTAGGCAACTATGTCATCGGCAAAACGACGCTGCTCTATATCGCCTATGGCGAAGTGCGGGCGGGGGTTGACCTGAGCGAAATCACCGTTGAAGACGTAGACGTTGAGGGCGATCGCCTCATCTTGCAGCTGCCTCCTCCAGAGATTCTCGATAGCAAAATCGATGTGACCCGATCGCGAGTTTACGACTACGACCGAGGGTTTTTAGGACTCGGCCCCGACTCAGCGCCTCAGCTCCAAGAGCTGGCTCAGCGAGAAACGCTCGATCGGATTATCGAAGTGGCCTGCGACCAGGGCTTGCTCAATGATGCTAATGATCGCGCTGAAGTTGCCCTCACCCGTCTGCTCAATACCGTGGGTTACACCGATCTACAGATTGAGACTCAACCTGCACTCTCTGAGACATGCAGCGTAAAAACACCTTCAGAAGACGGCCCGTCTTATCCCGTGGCTCCACCACCGCCTTCCCTTCCCTCTAACTGACAAGCTCCCCCTAGACATGGTGTGCAAAGAAGATGCTTCAGGCACATGAACTGAGCCAGTTGCTGACCATTCATCAAAACAATCTTGCTGTCTCTGATCTGAGTTGCATAATGCTTAGAATGAGCGAGCAGTACAACGTCAAAACTCGCTAGAACTCGCTAGAATATTATATTGTGAATCCGTTAACGAGTTCAGAGCTGGTTAACAAGTTCAGAGCATCAAAAGGGGAAGGTTGAGCAAAGACACACGGGAGATTATCACTCCTACTCTAAGCCAGTCTAAAAAGGCAGACCAGACCGATCAAACTCACGATTAAGCCCATCGCACCCCTTCCTTGTACCACAATAAGTAGTTCGGAAGAACTGTATTGTTAAGGTGTATTAAAATAGTGTAAACAGAGTTCAGCGAATAGGGATTTCACCCCCACGCTGTCCACAGCCACGATGTCCATGAAGACAGAGCGGATTTTCTGAATCCTCTACACAAGGGGGTCATTAACGGTTTGCAGCAACTAATCTAGAGAGCAGAAATGAACAAAGACCTCACGCGCTATCGAAATATCGGCATCTTCGCCCACGTAGACGCGGGCAAGACAACTACAACCGAACGAATCCTGAAGCTTACCGGAAAAATCCACAAGATTGGTGAGGTTCATGAAGGTGCGGCAACCACCGACTTCATGGAGCAGGAACAAGAGCGTGGTATTACCATTCAATCGGCTGCAACCTCCTGCTTCTGGAAAGAGCATCAGCTCAACATCATCGACACTCCTGGGCACGTAGACTTCACGATTGAAGTGTATCGCTCGCTAAAAGTGCTTGATGGTGGCATCGGCGTATTCTGTGGCTCAGGGGGGGTTGAGCCTCAGTCTGAGACCAACTGGCGCTACGCCAACGACTCCAAAGTTGCTCGAATCATCTACGTCAACAAGCTCGACCGTACCGGAGCTGACTTTTATCGAGTCGTCAAGCAGGTCGAAACCGTTCTTGCTGCTCGCCCTCTGGTCATGGTGCTCCCCATCGGAACTGAAACCGAGTTTGTGGGCGTGGTCGATCTCCTGACGCGCAAAGCTTGGGTGTGGGACGACTCGGGCGAGCCTGAAAACTATGAAATTCAGGATGTGCCTGAAGACATGAAAGCTCAGGTCGAAGAGTATCGCGAGGCGATGGTCGAGTTCGCCGTTGAGCAAGACGAAGAGGTCATGGTCAAGTACCTCGACGGTGAGGAGCTAACCCTTGATGAAATTAAGCAGTGTATTCGGAAGGGAACCCGCGAGCTGGCTTTCTTCCCCACTTACTGCGGTTCGTCGTTCAAAAATAAGGGCGTGCAGCTCGTTTTGGATGCGGTTGTAGACTATCTGCCCGCGCCTGACGAAGTGCCTCCTCAGCCTGAAGTTGACCTGGAAGGAAACGAAACCGGGAAGTTTGCCCATGTTGATCCAGAAAAGCCGATGCGGGCTCTGGCATTCAAAATCATGGACGATCGCTTTGGCTCGCTGACCTTCACCCGAATCTACTCGGGAACCATCACCAAGGGCGATAACGTACTTGATACCGCGACGGGCAAATCTGAGCGGATTGGCCGAATCGTTGAGATGCACGCCAACTCTCGTGAAGAGGTTAACTCCGCCCAGGCGGGTGACATTGTGGCTCTCGTGGGTCTAAAAAATGTCCAGACTGGTCACACGCTGTGTGATCCCAAGCAGCCTGCGACTCTAGAGCCGATGGTCTTCCCTGCGCCTGTGATCTCTGTTGCAGTCAGCCCTAAGAAGAAAGGCGACAACGAGAAAATGGGTGTCGCTATCAGCAAGATGGTGCAAGAAGACCCGTCTTTCTACGTGGAAACCGACCAAGAAACGGGCGAAACCATTCTCAAGGGAATGGGTGAGTTGCACCTAGATATTAAGGTCGATATCTTGAAGCGCACCTATGGCGTAGAAGTCGAAGTGGGTAAGCCTCAGGTTGCCTACCGCGAATCGATCACCAAGGTGTTGCCCGACAGCTACGTCCACAAGAAACAGTCGGGTGGTTCGGGCCAGTATGCCAAGATCGACTACATCATCGAACCGGGCGAAACAGGCACAGGCTTTGAGTTTGGGTCGAAAGTCACGGGCGGTAACGTGCCTCGTGAATTTTGGCCTGCGGTGCAGAAGGGCTTTGCCAGCAGCGTCGAGAAAGGGCCTCTGGCAGGGTTCCCGGTTGTTGACCTGAAGGTGACGCTGACCGACGGCGGCTATCACCCAGTTGACTCTTCGGCGATCGCCTTTGAGATTGCGGCGAAAGCGGCCTATCGTCAGTCTTTGCCCAAGGCTGGCCCTCAGCTGCTAGAGCCGATCATGAAGGTCGATGTGTTTACGCCTGACGACTATATGGGCGATGTCATTGGTGATATCAACCGTCGTCGGGGCCTCATTTTGGGTCAAGAGGCTGGGCCAACGGGCGTTCGCATTAAGGCCGAGTGTCCGCTGAGTGAGATGTTTGGCTACATCGGCGACCTGCGTACCATGACCTCCGGTCGCGGACAGTTCTCTATGTCGTTCTCTCACTATTCACCCTGCCCTTCAAACGTGGCTGAGGTGGTGATTAAAGAAGCAAAAGAGCGTCAGGCGGCTTCATAGAGTAAGGCTGGGTGTGCCCTGCTCAGCTATCAAGCGGCTGGGGCGGTCACCCATGAGTTGAGTAGTGAGCACCTCCTAAACGACATGATTGTTCGGGAGGTGCTTTTTTATGGGGATATGGGTTTAGGTTTTTATGGAGCTTAATTCTCTAGCGACCGAAGTGATTGTGAATCATCCTCAGAAAAGCCTGGGGCATCTCTATCTCGACTGGAGCCCTCAACCTGGTGCATATATCGACGTTGAAAATCAGACCTATCTCGTCTTAGAGCGGAGACATCGATATGGGTTAACAGCAGGCCGCTATCAGCTCTATAAAATCGCTCTGTATGTGCAAAAAATCGACTCGCCGCTTGACCGAAACTGGTTTGACGGGCGCTGGATGATTGGCGATCGCACCTGTCGCTTTAACGCGCGATCGGAGCTGCTGCGATGCGCGGTTCATCCTGCTGGCCCTTGTGAGGGATGCAGTCATTATCAACCGCTGGATGTTTCCCAAGAGTCAATGAGAACTGAGTGTGAATCAGACAGACACTCCCTACCAGGCGGGTGATGCCTGTCTGAGATGGTGTGCATATCACCTTTGCAGATTTGCCCTCATCCCCCAACCCCTTCTCCCAAATTGGGAGAAGGGGAGCCGGATTGAAGTCCCTCTCCCGCTCTGGGAGAGGGATTTAGGGTGAGGGCGACAAAAGTGACATGCTCCCTCTGAGATGTCAGTGCTTACGGCGACGAAATGGTAATCGGCTTGATCACCGTGCGCATGATGTGGTCGGGGTTGCTGGGTGAGGGCTGCGGCGGCGTCCATTCGTAGGGGTTGGCAAAGCGAATGTGATACATCCGCATGACAAACTCTTCGACGGCGGGCACGCTGCCCACGGCGATAACCTGCACTTTTTGGGGACGGTTTTCTGCACGATGATCGCCACAGCTTCCATCGCAGCCGCATCCGTCTTGTCGCGAAGACGGGCCAAAGGCCGAACCTGACATATTCATGATGATCTCCTGTTTGAGTGTCTCGAATTGGTCGAAACGCCAAAACACGTAGCCACCCCATCAGCACTGAGCCTGGTGATTCCGTCAAGAACTTTGCTGCGAGGATAGGTGCAGCAAAGGAAACGGAGACTTTCGGCTCAGTGATGCAACAGTTGGCAAGATGAGGTGGCTACGGGAGGTACAATTCCCATAGCTCCTAACTTGCGACTCCAAGTTGGGGGTCAGCTCTCCGGCTCGTGGTCGTAACACGACTGGGGAGCGCTACGCATTTTTTGCGTATAGTCGCAGATAGTACAGGCAATCAGCAAGAAACGCAACTTAGGATTTTTGATTTTGGCGTTTAGGGCGGGGTTAGGAGAGGCGATCGCCCCTGCCAGAATGTTTGAGGATTTGCGGTGTCTAATCCGTGATGCGGTTCGCTTGAGAAGCGTTTTGAGCAGTCGGCGCAGCATCCGACTCAGCCAGAGTCGCCTCGATTAAACGAAGAGACAATAGCAGCTCTGCTAACATTCGCTGAAAGGCGTAGTACCAGCCGTGCCAACCGTCGAGAATGCCGCCTTTGAGAATGAGGCAGTAGAGCAAAATCACGAAGGGAGCCAGAATCTTTTGTTTGCGGAGGCGATCGCCCCAGCTTAGCTCTGAGTCGGGAGTATTTTGAAGCTTCTCGACTTCGAGCACCATGTATCGGTCTTGCGCCCACAGCCAGCGCTTGAGAGACTTGCGATCGTCGTGGTAGATATAGCCTTGCAGATGACCAGAAGAACCTTCAACCCGCAAAAGCTGTGTATGTCCATCATCAATGTATTTCGCCTTGCCAGTACGAGACAATATCTGACGGGGAGGAAGGATAGTTCCTCGAAGCGGCTTACCAAAAACACAGTATTTAAAGCAAGCAAAGTAGCCGTTGTAGTGGCTGTCTTTGGAAATAGCACTAAGCTCTTGGATTAGTTCGGGAGTGAGAACATAGTCGGCGTCAAGGCTTAATGTCCAGTCTGTTCTGACCTGGTCAAGTCCATAGTTCCATTGCTTACAGTGGACATCAAAGGAGCGCTGGAAAACTTCAACTTGTGGATAAAGAGAAAGTAATTCCAGGGTTTCGTCAGTGCTATGGTTGCTATCTACAACAACGATACGCTTTGCCCAAGTAAGCTGCTGAAGAGTGCGATCGATGTTGGGAGCTTCATTGTAGACAAGAATAACAGGCGTAATTTGGTCTAACATAAATGTATGGAACAATGCACTGAAATACTAATTTTAGATAGATCGTTATTGGTAAATCACTAGCAATACCTTACACAAAGACTTTATTTTTGTAAGCATCTACCATCATTCGAGCGATATCTTGCATCGTATGTTTTGCCTGCCAACCCAATTTTTGTTGAGCTTTTGAAGGATTGCCGCAGCTTACTGCTATATCGGTAGGACGAAATAAGCTTTTGTCAACATCTACATGTTTTTCCCAATCAAGATCAAGATAGTTGAAAACTTCTTCCACAAAATCCTGTAGTCTATTTGCTTGACCTGTCGCAATCACATAATCATCAGGCTTCTCATATTGCAACATCTGGTACATTGCCTCTACATAATCGGGTG
>JBARXP010000116.1:0-27112 GCA_049647405.1 Elainellaceae cyanobacterium
GCTAATCTTGTAGGGGTTTTAAATGGCGAGTCCGAATCCAGGCAGTTTCAGCGATCCAGTGCTCAAATCACCGATTCTGAAAGTAGTGTGGTTTAGGGGTTCTGCGAAACCCCTACAGGATTAGCCCAAAAAGGGAGAAGGGGAACCGAACTCAAAATCCTTCTCCCTTTTTGGGCGGGGGATTTAGGATAAGGGCTGCAAAAGTGGGACTTGCCCCAGTAGTCGTAGTAAGTAGGTGGACAAAAATAAACGTAGGTATATGTAGGTTGTGGTTGAGGGACAAAACCCAACGTCAGCATGGGTTACGCTTCGCTAATCCATCCTACACAATCGATCAATATTTAGGGCGACCTACTTAACAGCAGCAATCACGGGCTTCTCCGCAAAATATTTGTCTGAACCTACGCTTAATGTGGATTAGTGTCTTGGGTGCCCTCAACATTTGAAGCACGATCAAAGGTTTTTGACTGCGCTGTTCGCCCGCCCGCAAACCAATTGTGGGCGTTGTAGTGCTTGAGGTGAAGCCTTTTGGGACAAATCAATTCATATCAGGCGTAACTATCTGTGATTGCTATATCAACCATTTAGGTGCAGCGGTGGAAAAGAAGCCCTATAGCGCTGCGGGCGATCGCCTCTGGCAGTGGCGCAACGATGCCTTGAAGCAAGCACGACAGCACGACGTTCCGCCAGAAGAAGTGGATTGGTTATTACAAGAATGCGCCGGACTCGATCGGCTCAGCCTCCGCTTGATGACAAATCGCTCCCAAGCGGAGGTTTCTCTTCGATGTTCGGTTGAAACCCTGCATGAATTGTGGCAAAAGCGTCTTGGCGATCGCACTCCCATCCAGTACTTGGCAGGCACAACCCCCTGGCGCACTTTTGAGATGCGCGTCAGCCCCGCCGTGCTGATTCCTCGTCCTGAAACCGAACTCATCATTGATATAGCCGTTGCTCAGACCCGTCACAATCCCAGCTTAAGACAAGGCCACTGGGTCGATTTGGGCACAGGCAGCGGAGCCATTGCCCTAGGCTTAGCCCAGGCATTTCCTGAAGCGACCATCCATGCGGTGGACTGTAGCCATGAAGCCTTGGCGATCGCCCAATACAACGCTCAACAGAATGGCTTGGGCGATCGCATTAGGTTCTACCAAGGGGAATGGTTTGACCCGCTGCCGCAGCTCAAACATCAGATTAGTGGAGTGGTCTCTAATCCTCCATATATTCCCTCGGCAGACTTGCCCAATTTGCAGGTAGAAGTCTTCCGCCACGAGCCGCTGCTGGCTCTCGACGGTGGCTCTGATGGCCTCAGCTCAGTCCGATATCTTGTCGAGTCGAGTCCGATCTACTTAACGGCTGGCGGCATTTGGCTGGTCGAGCTGATGGCAGGCCAAGCACAGACCGTTCAACACCTACTCCAGCAGGAAGGATATGGGGCGATCGCCACTCACTCTGACCTAGCGGGCATCGAGCGATTTGTATCGGCTCAAGCTCCCCTTAAAGAGGCTGAGTGCGGCTCGTAGAGATGCTTTGTCTCCCTACTGAGCTAGATCCGGCGTTAAGACGCTTTCGGAAAAGACTCATCTGCTGCACTTGCGGATACCGGAGCAATGGGGGGCTTAACCGCCGCGACAGACCCCACGATTTTAGAACCCGAATCTTCCTGAGGCTCTTCGCTGCCGTGATGAAAACGGATACCGAGAAAAATATCGTACACAAACCCCAGAAAATCTTTACCTTTTAGCAATCCAAGAGACTGATGCGATCCCTTTTCATCTAGCAAAGGTTGAGTCACTCGGTAAGCCGTTTGGTAGTGATACCAGGGAATAGAAGGCCATAGGTGATGAATCAAGTGGTAGTTTTGCCCCATGATCAGCACGTTGAGCAACGGGTTAGGGTAAACTCGCGCGTTTTTCCAGCGATCGCGCTCTTTAAATGGGCGATGGGGTAAATAGTCAAAAAACAGCCCCAAGGCTAGGCCAACGACCAGTGCAGGAGAAAACCAGAAGTTAAACAAGTAGCTTAAAAAGTCATATTGAGCGGCTAAAAAGACAACCGCACCCACGGCTAGACGGCTCAGAAACCATTCCAGTAGCTCATATTTTCGCCACAGGCGACGCTGAAAAAAGAAAAACTCATGGTAGAAGAACCGGGCTGCAATGAGCCAGAGCGGGCCTCCTGTAGAGACAAAATGATCGGGATCGTTTTTGGGGTCGTTGACATTGGCGTGGTGCTGCATATGAACCCGCGTAAATACGGGAAAAGCAAACCCCAGCATCAATGCGCTGCCATGACCCAGCACCGCATTCATAATTCGGTTTTGATGGGCAACATTGTGAGACGCATCGTGAATCACCGTTCCAACTACATGGAGAGCGATCACATTGATAACGAAAACGCACCAGCTCGGCCATCCCCAGACCCAGTACCCTAGTGCCGACAAGACAACCATGCCGACTGCGGCAAGGAACATTAACAAATTAGGGCTTAAAAATGCTGTGGAAGGCCCCAGCAACTCCTTAGGCACCCTGACCTTCTTCTCAGATGCTGTCACAGCTGAGGTGAAGGGCTGCACTGCCGCCGACATCTAAACACTCCTTTTAATCATCCTTGTGCAGTATATAACGAAAAATAAAGTTTTATGAAAGGGGCATCTCCTTAGACGGTGAAACAAAGGGAGCAGAGTCAGGACTGCGGAAGCCTTAGCCATCTTCTCAGCATTGATGAGAAAGAACTGGTTGAGAGGATAGCCAATCGCACGTCAGGCAACTGCCCGACCCATTGAGTGAAATTGCATGAAACTGTCTCGCCTCTACCCAGTTGTCTACTCATTTACGCTCCATACATTTGACTCTATGCCTCCGGCTGCATGTATCCGGCTGCATGTATCCGACTCTATACTTCCGATAGCTGTGAGTTTGATGAATGTGAGTTCAGTCCTTTGAGTATATTACGAGTCTGAAGGACAGAAGCCTCATTATTAGCGTGACTGAAGATTCATCGGTCAATATATTAGCGGCACTCAGGGTTCACAATCCTTTGCATTTTGCCCAGAATAAGCTCCAGAGCAGCCAATTTGCCGTATGTTTCGGCAAAATCGCGAAAATCTGGCTTTTCCAGAAATCTTTAGATGATTTACGAAAACCGCTTTGCTGCAAGATATCGCTCAATCAACAAAATAGCTACGATATCGTCGATGGGTCGCGGCAATGGACGCAGCCCCTGCGGTAGTAATCGAGCCAGCAGCGTAGGCGGAAACATGGCCCAGTAGCGATCGCGCGCTTCTAGGGTCGTATAGCGCTCATCGATGAGCTGAATGGGGGCATGGGTCGGCAATTCTTGCTCGATCCGGGCTTTCCAACTTTTAGATGTGGTCTGGTCACCCAACACTAGCTGTTCGACCTGAAATTGATTCTGTAGGCGCATGAGTGTGGCGATCGCCTGGTCAGACGCAATCACATCATGGAAGTGTAGAGTTTGGTCGAGCCCCATGACCGCCAGCCCGCATTTATCTCGCCCAGGATCAAACCCAATCAACACTCGACCCTGAGACGCGTCTAGAGAGTCGATGGCGGGGTCAGAAGGCTGGGACGGGGGGCTAGAGTCGTTTTTCTGGGGCATACGGCCAATGGGCTTATGAATGGGCTTAAGAATGTGCTTAAGAATGTGCTTAACGAGACGGGCTGGGTGCAGACTCTGGCGGAGGCGGCACTGTGCTAAATAAGAGGCGATCGCCCCGAAATGCCTCCAAATGTACCGAAACAGTATCTGCTGTTTGAATCGGTCGTGCGGCGATCGCCCGGAGCGTCAGCACCTCTTGGTTATCTCGCTGATACTGAGCCACATCAAGCAAAAACTGCCGCAAAACTGACACCTGATCATTGGCAATGGTGAGTTGCTGTCCTAATGCGCCCGATTGCCTTGCCCGAAACCGAATCAAATCTAGCAGTCGGCCATATTCTTGGAGCACAGGCGGAATTTCTGACGACTGGGCATCTGAAGGGGCAGGTAACGTCGCCGAAGCAATGACTTCTCCTTCAGCAAAAATGAGCCGATTCGCAATAATATCGACTTCTACTTCAATGCACTGCAACCCCCCCAAAACACAGGGCTCACCGACCAAATAGTTGCCTCCAGAATTGACGCGAAATAGATATTCCATCCCAGGGCGAGTCTCAAGAATAAGCTGCTCCGTTTCATCTGGAACGTCTAGCACCCAAGTATCAAGGGTAAACTCACCCGGCGCGATGCGACTAATGGCAACCTGATTGGCTTGCAACAAAAGCTGAAGAACGTTTTGCCTAATCTCAGTCAGATTTTCCACCTGAGCTACACGCTCGACCATTACCTCGTTGTTTGACAGCGCCAAGTTGCCCTCGCGCAGGGCAGCGTATTGAACTCTAAGCTCCTCTAAGTCTCGCTCCAGAACAGTGCGCTGCTCTTCTAAATCGCGCAATTGCCTTTCTCTATCAGCAATTTCTCGCTCACGGGCGGCGATCGCGCGATCGCGCTCGTCCAACAGTGACTGAGTTTCGGCCTGAAGCTGCTCAATTTCGCGGCGCAGCGTCGTTGCCTGCTGCGTGGTTTGTTGCAGCCGCTGCTGAGCTTGCTGATAGTTGGATTCGACTCGGTTTAGCTCTGATTCAGTTTGTTGTTGTCGTCTTATGGCGGTTTGCAGCGAGTCGTTAATGCCTCGGAGACTCTCACGGGCTTGTCGCTGCTCTTGACGAGAGTCAGCTAAGACATCTTCAATGCGGCGTTTTTCTTGCTCCGCATCGCTCAATTCGCTCTGAGCCGTAGTCAAATCGTCTTGAATGTTTTCTAGCTCGAAGACTCCTGTCCGGAGTTGCTCGCTCACAGCGAAGAGGAGTCCTAGAGTCGAGGCCGAAATCACGCCGCCTGTGAGAATGGTGATTAACGTCGCGGTCTGGCGCGGACGGAGCTGAAACAGACTCAGTCGGGCTTTGCCCACACGCATCCCGATGCGATCGCCTGCTGTTGCAATCACACCGCCCAAAATCAACACGGCAAAAATAAGAATAAAACCCGTGGTCATCGCCGCCGAACTCTCGATCAAATGGTCTCAATGACAAGTCGGTAGACCAGACTCGGTTAGCTTAGAAGTCAATCACACGGTGAAGTGTCAACAAAAGCCGAGACTGGATCATGGAGACGGCGAGGAACAATTAAGATGTCAGCCCGCTCATCAACCAAACCGATACAAACCGCACCAGTCATAGCAAAACCAGATTGACTCTGAGCTGGATTAACGATCTCGACTGCCTAGCTGATGCCTAGTTTAAGTGAATTGCTGACTCAACGTGACAGGATTGTGAACCGTTATTTTCTTTTTGTGAATAGAAATCATGCCATCTTGGCGCAAGTCGCCCAGTAAGCGAGTCACCGTGACACGGGTTGAGCCTATTGCTTCGGCGATCGCCTGGTGAGATAGCTTCAAGTCGATCGTAATGCCCTCAGAACTCGGAACACCAAAGTCGCGGCAAAGAATCAGCAAAAAGCTCACCAATCGCGATCCCATATCGCGATGGGCCAGGGTTTCAATCATCATCTCCGTTTGGAGAATCCGTGATGAAAGCCCCTGGAGCATAATCATGGACAGTTCAGGACGCTCTTTCAGAGCTTTCTCGACCTGCTCAATCGGAACAGACAGCAACTCTACTGGGGTAAAGGCCACCGCATGGTAGAAGCGATCAGATCGATGCCCGGTGATCAGCGAAAGGACGCCAAAGACGCTGTTTTCTCGAAGCAGAGCTACCGTTATTTCTTCCCCGGCCTCATAGACTCTAGAGAGCTTCACGGCTCCTTTTATCAAAAAATAAACCCGCTCGGCTGGATCTCCAGGGAAAAAGATAGTCTTACTGCGTTCATAGGTTTCCACGACAGGCGGAAAGAAACTCCCACTCAACTGCTGGAAAACATCTGCCAATGGCTGTTCTTGCATCACGACCATGTTCCTACGCTTTACCTATGACTACTAGTTTTGACGACTTAATTGAGACGGTCTAGACTCTAACTTCAGGATGCTACAAATCGATTTTTGCTCTTAGCTATAATCGGCTGGCAATGAGATAGAACGATTCTAGGACAATAACAGTTCGCCTTTTTATGACTCAGTGCGTTGCTTTCGCTGCCCTATCTTTCGCTGCCCTATCTTTCGCTGCCCTATCTTTCACTAGGCATAATTTAGGCTATGCATAATCCAGATTGTGCGTAGTCTAGATTATGCACAGTCTAGACCTACCCCCAAATCCAGCACCCGAATTCAGCTTTTACTTCATCTGGCAGCTCCGATGAAGCCATTCATGGGCATTCATTAAAAATCAGAATTTTCCAGAGGCAATCAGATTTCGGTTCATTGAGCAGTGCACAATATCCCAAAACTATAGCCCCAGACATCCTTTCTGAGTGCGCGAGTGTGAGTACAAATTAATAAACAAACTCTACTCACCTGAATATCCTTGAGATTTGCATTGGAAAGTTATATGCACCAGAGTCTTTATGAATAAAAGCTCGGAGTTGAGCAAAATTAATCAATAAACCTAAGCAATGGCCTGTAATAGACCCAGTCTCAGCGTTCAATCGACTGTCAATAGCAGAAAATTCTTGTTACAAAAGTACTTAACCTAATGAAAGCTTTAAATCACTAAACTTAACTAAGCATTTTTTTTTTGTATTTGCAGATACATTCTCCTACTCTGTCTATAAATATACCTGCTGGGCGTTGGCTTGCCTGGATGTCGCCCATATTGCCCTCTATCGCAATACCCATGCACTATCCCAAAGCATTTCTGATGCAGACTTGCTCAATGATGAATTCATGCTGCAAGTCTCTATCTTTATTGCCCCATTTTTCAGTATTCTCCTAGAGATGCCTTATCTGTCCATTCATTGCGTTGTTCTATGCTCGACTTGACCGGAAAGAAAGCTCTCATTCTCGGAATTGCCAACAATCGCTCTATTGCTTGGGGCATTGCTCAACAACTGCATGCGGCGGGTGCTGAGTTGGGCATTACCTATCTCCCTGACGAGCGAGGACGCCATGAGAAAAAGGTAAAAGACCTGGTAGAACCGCTCAATCCAACGTTATTTCTCCCCTGTAATGTCCAAGACGATCAGCAAGTCGCGGAGCTGTTTAGCGGTGTCAAAGACTCCTGGGGTAGTTTCGATATCCTCGTCCATTGCCTCGCCTTTGCTGGCAAAGATGAACTCAGTGGCGACTTCAGCGATACTTCTCGCCAAGGATTTATAACGGCTCTGGAGATTAGCTCTTATTCTCTGGTTCATCTCAGCGCTGCGGCAAAACCCCTGATGAATTCTGGTGGCAGCATCGTCACGCTGACCTATCTGGGTGGCGTCCGTGTCATTCCTAACTACAACGTCATGGGCACGGCTAAAGCCGCTCTGGAGATGAACGTGCGCTATCTCGCGGCTGAGCTAGGAGCACAAAACATTCGCGTGAATGCTATCTCGGCTGGCCCCATTCGCACGTTAGCGTCTTCAGCGGTAGGCGGCATTCTCGATATGATTCACCATGTTGAGAAAGTTGCACCGCTGAAGCGCACAGTCACCCAAACAGAAGTCGGCAATGCGGCAGCTTTTCTATGCAGCGATCTGTCGAGCGGCATCACAGGCCAGGTGCTGTATGTCGATGCTGGTTACGAAACTATGGGCATGTAATGGGCGGTCATGTGATGGGTTCACCAGCAGAAATGCGCCCTGATCTTTAGAATTGAAGAGAGTTTGATTGACTCAGGCAGACTTAAGGCCCGAGGGGCATTTTTTCTGAACTCTGCCCAAAGTAGGCCCAATTCAGTTCATTCCAGGTTTCCTTCAACTCAGTTTTAGAGCAGCTCCATACCCGATTATCAATTGACTAAAGCCATGCAGACTCGCGATCTCGCAACATCATCTCATCCTGACTCTGAGCGTTTGACGGCGTCAAGCGATCGCCCTGCGCTCAACATTATGGTTCCGAATCGATGTGCCTCCATCAGTCGCGCAACGAAGGAAACCGATGTTCACGTCTCGGTCAATCTCGATGGGCAGGGGCGTTGCAATGCTGATACGGGCATTCCTTTTCTTGACCACATGATTCATCAAATTGCTTCCCATGGCCTGCTCGACTTGGATGTAAAGTCCACTGGGGATCTGGAAATTGATGACCATCATTCCAACGAAGATGTGGGGATCACACTAGGGCAAGCCATTCGAGATGCTTTGGGCGATCGCAAAGGCATCGTTCGTTTTGGCCACTTCATCGCGCCCCTAGACGAAGCCCTAGTTCAAGTGACGCTTGATTTTTCAGGACGACCTCACCTCAGCTATGGCCTAGACATTCCAACCCAACGTGTAGGCACCTACGACACTCAACTGGTGCGAGAGTTTTTTGTGGCGGTGGTCAACCATACCCAAATGACCCTCCACATTCGCCAACTCGATGGCATCAACTCTCACCACATCATCGAAGCGACGTTTAAGGCGTTTGCCCGAGCCATGCGAATGGCCATCGAGATTGATCCCCGTCGGGCTGACGCGATCCCCAGCTCAAAGGGAGTGCTGTGAATCGGGAGGAGTGCGCTATGCTGAGTAGCAATCCGTCTCTATTCCCCTGTTGAGAGCGCTATGACTTGGTGGCAGCAGCTTCAGAAGAATTCCCTGGCGAAGTTTGGGGCAATTGTTCTTATCATTTTTTACGTGGTGGCGATCGCCGCAGAGTTCGTCGCTCCCTACGATCCCTACGCATCACAGCCTGACGGCTCTTTGCTGCCCCCCACTGAGATTTATTGGCGCACTCCTGAGGGAGATTTTATCGGCCCCCACGTTTATCCCACGACGATTGGGCCTGTGAGCTTGGAGACAGGGGCGCGGGAACTCAACGTTGACTTTAGCCAACCTTCGCCCATTCGACTCTTTGTTCAAGGGCCAGAATATCGTTATCTGAGGCTTCAGCTTCCCCTGCCCAGCCTAGAGATGGAAATGCAAGAAGTCCTTCTGTTCCAGGGCTTTAGGAGTAGGTTTCATCTGTTTGGCACGACAGGGGCAGGCACCCTGAATCTCTTAGGCACAGACGAACAAGCGCGGGATCAGTTTAGCCGCCTTGTCCACGGCAGTCGGATTAGCCTCAGCATTGGCCTTGTGGGAATCATCATTTCTTTTCCCCTTGGCATGATTGTCGGAGGCATATCCGGCTATTTTGGTGGTGCGGTAGATGCTGTTTTGATGCGTCTTGTCGAGGTGCTGATGACTATTCCCAGCATTTACCTGCTGGTGGCGCTGGCGGCAGTGCTTCCCCCTGGGCTGAGTAGTGCCCAGCGATTTCTGCTGATTATTTTGATTACGTCTTTCGTCAGCTGGTCTGGCCTAGCGCGCGTCATTCGAGGTCAGGTTTTGTCGATTAAGCAGCGGGCATTTGTGCAATCGGCAAGGGCAATGGGTGGGCGATCGCTCTACATCATTCTGCGCCACGTTTTACCCCAGACCGCAAGCTACATCATCATTTCAGCAACCCTCGCGATTCCCAGCTTCATTGTGGCAGAAGCCGTGTTGAGTCTGATTGGGTTAGGCATTCAACAGCCTGATCCTTCCTGGGGAAATATGCTGTCTCTAGCAACCAACGCATCAATTCTGGTCATGTACCCCTGGTTGATCTGGTCGCCTGCGGCACTGATTGTGTTAACGGTTTTATCGTTTAACCTGCTGGGCGACGGCCTGCGCGATGCCCTTGATCCCCGCAGCTTGAAGCAGGGTTAGAAATTTTCTCGCTGTCAGTCTTGAACTCAACCTGCACTAGACCGGGCTTTGACCGTAGAAAGGCAGTGCGTCTGCCCAATGGGGGCGATAGGGGCTAGGCCCAGGCAAGCCAATGCCCTTCTGCCAATAGCGATGGGCTAGGGTCAACATCTGCGCCACAGATTTTCCTAGATTTTCGTCTGCCGTGACCAATCGATAAGGGTGAGGCCAGGTTTCCAGACTGTGCCGCCATTTTTCTTCAGGCAAGGCTGCATCTGGCAACGCGATGATCGGGAGGCTCATGCTCGATAAGGCGAGCCCTGATTCTTTGCTGGGCTGAGACTCAGACTCCAGCGTAAATCGATAAATCGCGCCGTAGACGGCACCCCGTCGAGCAGGCATTTCCACTGCAACATCGAGATTCACTCCAGAATGCCCAGTATCGGATGCACCACTGCTGGATTCACTACTATTGGATTCACTACTATTGGATTCAAACGTGGGGCTGGAGAAGGTTTGTTCTGCTTCGGCTTGGGCTAAAACCATCAGAGTCGAAATAGCAAACACGGGGATGTTGAGCTGCTGGGCCAGGGTGCGAGCGGTCACTACTCCTATGCGAGTTCCGGTAAAGCCGCCAGGGCCTTTAGCAACAGCCAAAAAATCGAGGTCTGTCCAGGTGAGGGGCTGCACAAATTGGCTCAGGTGGTCATGCAGCTCAGTCGAAAGCGATCGCCCCAAATTCCAGCACTGGGTCTTGATGGTGCCGTCTAGCGTTCTTAAAGCCAATCCTAATTCTGGACTCGCGGTATGAATGGCCAGCCCTACGGGACAGAGGGGAGCCTCATCCTGCGGCATCGGATTTAGAGGGGGAGGGGGTGCAGAGTCAGCCAAAATATCCCGAAAGTTGAGGTTGAGTCGTGGTCGAGTTCATCAGACAGCCTAGGGGTCACCCCGGCTGAATGCGATTAGCACTATAGCATTTCGCAAGCAGGCACTAAATTCAAAGGGGATGACTCGAACAGCGCCAGATGTGAATAGCTCCATCGCGGCTGGCACTAATCAGCGTATTTTGCGTGGTCAGTGCGATCGCCACAATGGGCTGCGAGTGCCCTTCAAGGGTTTGGACGCAGTCTCCAGTGTCCAGATGCCAAATGCGTACCGCGCTGTCGTAGCTACCGGAGGCGAGATAAGGCAAATTGGAGGAGAAAGCCAGCGCCGAGATGGGGAGCAGATGACCTTTGAGCACATGCAGACTGCCGCCAGTGTTGATCTGCCGCAGACGGATCGTCGTGTCAGCACTGCCCGTGGCGATCGCCTCTCGATCGGCACGAATGGCGATCGCATTAACCGATGCCTGGTGCTTGGAGAGGGTTCTCAACCGCTCATGGGTTCCCAAATGCCAGATATTGACACGCCCTTCAGCATCCCCGCTGGCCAGAATCGGTTGATGAGACGGCTGATGCGGCGATAGGGCGATCGCCTCAATGGCTTTTTTGTGACTTTTGAACTGGGCGATCGCCTTGCCTGTGCTGATGTTCCACACATTCAGAGGCGCATCGCCGCCTGCCTGCCCTCGTCCGGCACTGATCAAAATTGACTGCCCTGGAGACTGCATATCAGGGGCGATACGGGCTGCGCCCAGGCAAGCCAACGCCAAGGCAGTGATTTCTCGCTGGGTCGCCTGCATCTGCTGCTGGGGAGTAGCTGAATGCAAATCCCAAAGGCGCAGTGTCTGATCCCAACTGCTGCTAGCCAGGGTGCGCCCATCTGCCGAAATCGCCAGAGCCGAAATCGCCAGCCCATGATCTTTCAGGGTGTAGACACAGAGGCCACTGGCCATATCCCAAAGGCAGATGCGGGCATCGTTGCCGCCTGTCACCAAAATGCGGCCATCGGGAGTCAGCGCCATCGCGTTGATGCCGCCGTCATGGCGCAAGACTTGCTCTTGAATCCAGGTAGGATGTGTGGGTTCAGCCTCAGAACCTTTGTGGCTTGGGGGAATCTCAGCCGGAATTGAGGTCGAAGGGCGTTGGCTTGCCTGGGCGGAGCCCCTAGCGCCAAATTCTTTATCTAGATCTGCCCAGACTGCATCGACCGAACGATAGCGCTGGCTGATATCGCGTTGAAGGAGACCGTTGAGCACAGTTTCTAGGGAGGAACTGACGGGGCCAGACACGCTGCGCCACAGCCAGCGGCCATCTGTGGGGTTAAACAGCTCGAAGGGAGACAACCCCGTTAGCAGATGCACACAGGTGACGCCCAGACTATACAAATCGCTGGCAAAGATGGCTCGTCCCATCAACTGTTCGAGGGGAGCATATTCGGCGCTGCCGACTAGGGTTCCGGTCTTATTGAGGCTCGTGGCCGTAGCATATTTGGCCGAGCCAATATCGACCAGCATCAGCACTCCATCACTCCGTCGCCGCATTAGGTTCGACGGTTTTAGGTCGCGGTGAATGATGTGGCGATCGTGGAGAAATTTGAGCAGGGGAAGCGTTTCAAGCAGCAACTGACGGATCTGTTCTGCGGTGAACGCTCCCCCAGCCTTGAGAGCTTGCTGCAACGACAGACCATCGACAAACTCCTGAACCAGATAAACAATTTCTCCTCGCTCAAAATAAGCCAGCAAGTCAGGCAGTTGAGGATGCTGACGCACCTGCTCTAGCCTTTCGGCCTCTACCCGAAAAGCTTCTACCCCACGGCGAGCCGAAAAAGCTTTGATGATGCAGCGGTTATCGACAATGCGGCGGCTATCTATTCCCAAAAAAGTTCGGCTACCCTGGCCTGTGCCAATCGGCTGCACGGCTCTGTAGCGATCGCCCAACAGCAGGCGCGAGCCACAGGCGAGACAAAATTTAGCATTGCTGGAGTTAAATGGCTTTAGACAGCCTGAAGTCAGGCAATAACTCATTTAATCGATTGGGGGAAGGACAACTCAAAGAATTGTGAATTTGACACGGGTGCAGACAAGTTTTTTGAGAGTTAGGGTTTCCTAATAAATAGAATAAGAATTTCTCATGTTCAAAACTTGACACAAACTGCAACAATCGTTTACATTTGTTAATAGTTAAGACAACGGTGCAAGCAAGCAAGCCTAGCAAACATACTCGATGTCAGACGAGTTTGTGAGCTGAGCAAAAGCATCAAACATCTTTTTAGAGGCTCTCCGTCTCACTTCATTTCGATATATCTCCCAAGCAAACGTTCAAGCGGTGAAGCTAATGCTTCACCGCTTTTTTTTAGTTTCGGCTTACCTGGCTCTTGTTTATGATTCTCGTTCTCCTGAAGAGTCAAGCGTCAGAACCCTTTGAATCCAGCCTCAAGATCCATCTCCTTCATTGACGGTACCCGCTCAGAAGACTTCATGGGTGGAGATTGATGCACTCCAATTTGATTGCAGACGATGCCTGCCAAAATGATTGCGCCGCCCAGATATTGCGCTGAAGTTGGCGCTTCACCCAGCACTAAAAATGCTGCCAGAATACCCGCAATTGGGTTAAAAGAATTGGCCAACGACACCTCACCCGCTTGGCTACGCTGCAATCCGGCAAACCAGGCAAGCTGCCCACCCACCACAATGATGGCTCCATACACGAGCATCCATCGCCACAGCAGGGGAGAAAACACCTCTGTAAAATGGCTGGGACTGAAGAAGATAAGCACGGCTATGAAGAAAATAACCGTTCCCAAAGCAGTGCGAAACGTGGTGAAAAATCCTAAGGGCACGTTCTGAAGACTTTCTTTACTGATGACGGTGGCGATCGCCGCTGCCACTGAGCCGCCGAGGACGAGCAGTTCTCCTAGGCCAATTTGAGGGCCCATGGCTGGCATATCGACGGCTGCCGGATCTTGCAGCAGCACCGTCAACGCCACACCAATAAAGGCCAGCACCGCTCCACCAATGACCCAGCCATTGACGCGCTCTCGCAAAAACAAAACTGAGAGCGCCAGCGTTAGGGGAGGCTCCACCCGGCTAATCAAAATCACATTGTTGACGGTTGTCAGGTCGAGGGCGGTGAAAATGAGAGCCGGAGCCAAGGCTCCCGATAACACAGCAACGGCGATGAGACTTCGCCAACTGCTCGCACTGAACTGGCGAAAGACCGAGGGGCGCAATTCTTTCTGGTAAATAGGAATCAGCACCAGCAACGCGCACAGGTTTCCGACAAACAGCACATTGCAAAGAGAAACGGGGCTAGGGCCGCCAGCGGCGATCTCTTCACCTCGGTCAATCAGCAGACGAGTCACCGAATTTGATGTCGCAAAAATCAATACGGCGGTGAGCAGATAGGCACGGCCCGGAATTCGGCGCAGCAGAGCAGTAACCGGAGAAGCATTGCCTTGGGCAGAATCAGAAGATTGGGGCATGGAGGCTGTTGGCGTGCGATCGCGATATTGGATTCAGAATTGGATTCAAAATTTAATTTAACAGCTCCGATCACCCAACCCACGAATCTTCTAGAAAACGCGTAGAGTGGTGGGTGAGAAAAATGAGGCTCTAGCGACACGTTGTGATGACGGGCAATGGCGTGAAGACAGCAATAGTATGGGGACTGCTGTGGGGACTGCCCCTGGTCATTGTGCTTGTTTCTTTGGTGGAATTGGGCCTGCGATGGAGCTTTGGATTTGGCAATCCGCTCCTTTATGTCAGAGATCCAGAAATCGGCTATCTTTTGGCTCCCCAGCAAGACGTGCGTCGTTTTGGCAACCGCATTGTGATTAATCAATACTCGATGCGAGGAGAGGCAATACAGGCTACGCCCAGGCAATCCAGCGCTGCTCAGCCCGAGTCGAGCCGTCTGCGCCTGTTTTTGCTGGGGGACTCTATTGCCAATGGCGGCTGGTGGACGGATCAAGACCAAACTCTATCGGCTCGTCTTCAAAGGCGTGTGATGGAGTCTGTCGAGTCTAAGTCCCCTGCTCCCTACAGCTCGGTGGAAGTTCTCAATGCGTCTGCCAATTCTTGGGGGCCTCGCAATGAGCTGGCCTACATTCAACGCTATGGCACGTTTGGGGCGTCAGCGTTAATTTTGCTGATCAACACCGACGATCTCTTTGCCACAGCTCCAACGTCTGTCCAAGTAGGTCGCGATCGCCACTACCCTGACCGCAAGCCTCCTTTGGCGATCGCCGAAGTGATTGGGCGCTACCTGATGCCCCCAAGCCCCATGCCTGAACTTCAGCAGGTGCAGGCCGAAGGGGGCGATCGCGTCGGCCAAAATCTAGAGGCGATTCGGCAGATTCAAGCTCTGGTCATGGCAGCAGACGGTCAGTTTCTCCTCGCCCTAACGCCCCTGCTGCGGGAGGTGACCCCACCGGGTTCGCGAGACTATGAACTCAAAGCGCGCGATCGCCTCCTCGCTTTTACTCAAGCGCATCAGATGACGTATCTCGATTTTCTGCCTTTGTTTCAGGCAATGGAATCTCCCCATTCCCTATATCGTGACCCCATTCACTTGAGTGATGAGGGCAATCTTTTAGTGGTAGAGTCTCTGGCTGACATTCTCAGGGATGTTGATATTCTCAAGGATGTGGATCTTCTCAAGGACGATACATCTCTCTGATAAAGCGGTTGGGATAAAATACGTGGGTCTTTTGTGAGCATCGACGCGACATATCAAGGCTGTCTATCCGTGGTAAGTGCAAAATGATGAGTGCGAAATGGTAAGTGCAAAATGATAAGTGCGATCGCCATCGGTTTTTCTGCCCTGTCTTGTCTGATTTGGGTTTACCTGCTGCTCTTTCGGGGACAGTTTTGGCGCACCGATCAGCATCTCGAAGCAATGGCAGAACCTTCGCAGATCGAGCCTGAGTCAGGGCAAGAATATCCAGCCATCCATGTCGTAATTCCAGCACGAGACGAGGCCGACTCCATTGCGACCACCGTGCGATCGCTCCTGAATCAAGACTATCCCGGCAGTCTCTCGATTTTGCTTGTAGACGACCACAGCACCGATGGCACCCGTGACGTTGCCGCTGGGGCGGCCCAAGGCTTGATGAGTTCTGAACGGGCAACACGTTCCTTTGAGGTGCTTCAGGCGCAGCCTTTGCCCCCCGGCTGGACAGGAAAACTCTGGGCACTCGATCAGGGAACTCGCGCTGTGCTGGGGCGATCGCCCCAGCCTCAGTTCATCTTGCTGTCAGATGCCGACATCGCCCATGATCCTCAAAATTTGAGTCGATTGGTCGCTAAAGCTCAACAAGACTCGCTCGATCTGGCTTCTATTATGGTGAAGCTGCGCTGTGAGAGCGTTTGGGAACAAATGCTGATTCCGGCCTTTGTTTTCTTCTTTGAAAAACTCTACCCGTTTCGCTGGGTCAACAACCCCTCGCGCGCGACTGCTGCTGCCGCTGGAGGATGCATTCTCATTCGCAGCACCGCTCTCCAACGCATCGGCGGCATCGCAACCCTGCGAGATGCCCTGATCGACGACTGTACCCTGGCCCATCAGGTAAAGCATTCGGGTTTTGACAAGACTCAATTTCGCCCCATCTGGCTGGGGCTCAGCTCTCGAACCTCTAGCTTGCGCCCCTACCCCGATCTCAAAACCGTGTGGGATATGGTCGCCCGCACTGCCTACACTCAGCTCAACTATTCGCCACTGCTGCTCGTCGGGACGCTTTTGGGCATGGCACTCGTCTATCTGGTCGCTCCTGTCGGGCTAATCGGTGGCTTGATTGTAGGACAGCCTGCGATCGCCATTCTTTCTTTAGCGACTTGGCTAATGATGGCGATCGCCTATTGGCCGATTCTGCGATTTTATCGGTGCTCTCCCCTATGGGCTGCTGGGCTGCCAGCGATCGCCAGCCTTTATACCCTCATGACGCTCGATTCAGCTTTGCGTCACTGGCAAGGCAGAGGAGGCCAATGGAAGGGGCGCACTTATGCCGCTCCCCCCCCGGCTCCATAGATTTTGCCCATTTGAATCATCAATCACTCTCTCTGCGTCTGGCACTCCGCCTCTCTGAATTTGGCACTCTGCCATGCCAGCAGTTCTTCGATTGCAATGAAATCGCTTTGAATTTGAGCCACAACGCCTCGCTGGGCAATGCTGGGATCAGTTGTAAACACGGCACACTCGATGTGAGACGGGTCAAACTTCCAGTAGTCGCAGAAGGTCTCTTTCAGCCGAGACACCTGGTCAATGACTTTATTGCGATGTTTATTTCGACGCTTTCTCTCCGTATCTCCCGTGGCGCGGGTGTCGATATATTTAGTTTCGATTAAAACGACCCTTTGATGTTTAGTTAAATATACAAAATCGCATTTGCCAACATTGGTGAAATCGCCATAGGGAGGCTTTTCAAATAACAACAGGTCACGACAATCAGGAAAAATGTCATGAATCTTAAGAAACAGATAGGCTTGCAGGAGCAGCTCATTATCATAGGGAAACCCAACAACACCCTCAAAAAAACGCTCGATTGCGTTAACTGGATGGGGTTGCGCTGTTCGACAATAGGTAATAAATTTTGAGAAGTTACTTTCTTCCGGGTCGATCACGATACGTGCTTAATCCTTGTAGGGGCGATAAGGCAATTCAAAGCTACACCGTTGATCATAAGAATTACGGAAACCGTAACAAAAAATTGTTCTTATTTTTACTCAAAAGAGCCTGCGATGCAGGTCACTTCTTGCATAGACGATCCGTGAAAAGCTCTTTGCTTATAGCGAAACGCGCTTAAGTGCCGCTGCTAATGCTGGCGACAAATTCGCCTCATAGTGAGAATAAACCGGTAATCGAGGTGAGAGTGTCCACTCAGCCAAATGAAGAATTTTCTTGAGCTGAGCCTTGTGGAGATGGGGATAGTCTGGATTAACTTCGTCTCTGGGGCCGATGCCGCCCAAATCTCGTGCGCCTGCATCCAGACAGCGCAGCAGCAACTCTGGATGCAGCACCAGATTTGGTGGAATTTGGATACAGATATCATCGGGCAACAATCGGCGGGCGATCGCCACCACGTCAGCCATTCGTTCTAGGTCAAAGGCCGTGCCTGCATCAGCCTGGTGAGAGCCAGGGCTATGGGGCTGCAAAATGACTTCCTGAATGTGACCCCAAGTGCGATGAGTTTGGGCGATCGCCTCTAGGGTTTCGTGCCAGTCTTGCTCGGTTTCTCCAATGCCCAGCAGCAAACCCGTCGTGAACGGAATCCCCAAATCTCCAGCCCACTGAAGCTGCCGGAGCCGCGTCTCAGGAATCTTGCTGGGAGCATGGCGATGCACCGTTTCTAACAGCTTAGGGGTGAGCTGCTCCAGCATTAACCCCATTGATACATTTACCTGCTTGAGCCGCGCCATCTCGTCAAAGCTGAGGGGGCCTGCATTGGTGTGAGGCAAAAAGCCCAAATCTAGAGCAAGCTGGGCTAAGTCATAGAGATGCTGCACCCAGGCGTCTCGCCGCGCACTTCTGGGATGCACCTCCCCACTGAGAATCAAAATCTCGATGGTGTCTGTGGTCTGGAGCGATCGCAAAATCTTCTCTGCTTCGGCCAGAGACATCCAGGGATCTGTTTGAGGATCGACCCGGAAGTTGCAGTAATCGCAGCGGTTAAAACACTCATAGGTCGGCACCAGAGTGAAAGCTGGACTGTACGTGACCGTGCGATCGAGGGGAGATCTAGATGTCATCATCAAAATCGCTGTCGCATCATTCGTCGCATCATTTTAGTTAAGCTACCCGGCTCAGCCCTTGACTTGAGATGGGTCAATGCCCAAGACCTGCGGCCCTCGACTCTCTAGCTCTTCAATGATCTGAATCAGCTGACGCCAGACCAAAATGCCGCTGAGAAGGGTGAGGGGAAAGGCGATCGCGTAGGCAATCTTGGGCGAAAACGCAAAAATCTGCACCGAAGAAGCAAGAAAAACACATACGCCCAGACAGATACCCCAATAGGGAACCAGCAACGTTAACCCTCGCAGTGCCGTCAACGATTCAGGCGTGCGATCGCGCAGATAAATTTCGACTGCTCCCTTTAAAACAGTGCCAAACGCCACCCCAGAGGTAATGCTGGCCAGCAGTCCAACAATGATTAAGAAGTAAGGGGCTTGAGGAAGGGTATAGGGCATCACGGGTTGTTTGCACCTTATTTCAAAAAGAACAAATCAAGACAAATAGATGACGAGTCAGCACAACGTAGAGATTTTCACGCAAGACAGGCAACATTAGCCCTGTCTCACCGCAAAAAACTCTCGAACGACCGATCAAACCTTCTAAATTCTATCGGAACAATTCACCGATAAAAATCAGAAGCCCAAAATCGGGCGCTCAAAATCGGGCGCTCAAAATTAGCTCACTCTGAAACTATTGCTTCGACGAATCCTGCCGCACTGCCGTTGGAGGCTGGTTAGAGGTCTGAGGAGACACGATACTTGTCATCGCTGGAATGAGTGACGCCGCGCGCTCTGCCGAAAACTCGGTCAACGCCCCCCACGCCGCATTAAACATTTGCTCTGGCTGAATGTCATCCTTAATCAGCGTCCAGATTCGCTGCACCTCTTGTGTATGGAGGCGATCGTCTTCTGTCAAGGCATGAATCACCTGCTGCCGTAAAAACTGACCCTCAGGCGAGAGCAGATATTGCAACCCTAGCTGAGCCGCAGGCAGCAAATCTAAGCTTTCGCGGGTGCGGGCCATGGCAATCAGACTCTCCAGTCGCTGCCACTGAAACTTACCGTCCTTAAACAACACGTCTACCAGCCGCTGTCGAAACGCAGGTGACTCTTCCATCAGCAGTCGTCGCGCCACGTAGGGGTAAGCCACTTCCACAATCTTAAAGCTGGAATTGAGGCTCAGCGCCAACCCTTCTTGGGTCACCAGAGAACGAATAATCAGGGCAAACTTAGCCGGAATCCGAAAAGGATATTCATAAACCAGTGCCGAAAACTGATCGGTAATGGTCTTGAAGTTAAAGTCTTTGACGCTTTCGCCGATCGCCTTATCAAACACAGCTTCCAAAGCTGGAATAATCGGCTCAATATCTGTACCTGGCGTCAGAAACCCGAGGGTCACAAAATCTCTGGCTAAGGCGCTGTATTCCTTATTGATCAGGTGAACGACCGAATCGACCAGAGCTTCTTTGATATGTTGCTCTAGCTGATCCATCATGCCGAAGTCGATATAAGCCATCCGCCCATCGGCCATCGCAAATAGATTGCCGGGATGAGGGTCGGCATGAAAAAAGCCGTGCTCTAAAAGCTGCTGTAGCCCAGATGTAACCCCCACTTCAATCAAATCGTTTTCATCTAAATTGGCCTGCTTGATCCGCTCAATGTCGGTCAGCTTGCAGCCGTCAATCCATTCCAGGGTCAGCACATGGCGATTGCTGTAGCGCCAGAAAATCGCGGGTACTTTGACTTGAGGCTCATTCTGAAAGTTGGCGGCAAACTTTTCAGCGTTCCGGCCTTCGTGGAGATAATCGACTTCCTCAAATAGCTTGGTGCCAAACTCATCCACAATCAGAGACAAGTCATGGCCTAGATTAAGGGGTAGCCAGGGCGCAATCCAGCCTGCGGCCCACCGCATTAAATACAGGTCGAGGGTCAGGATAGGTAAGAGATTGGGGCGCTGTACCTTAACGGCGACGGTTTCTCCCGTATGCAGTCGAGCTTTATAAACTTGCCCTAGGCTAGCTGCTGCAATGGGTGTTGCTGAGATTTCGCTGTAAGCTTCTTCAACCGTGCGGTCGAGTTCTTGCTCAATGATGCGACGGGCAATCGGAGTCGGGAACGGAGGCAACTGGTCTTGGAGCTTAATCAGTTCTTCTAAAAAGTCTTGACGAATTAGGTCAGGACGGGTCGATAGGGCTTGCCCGACCTTAATGAAGGTCGGGCCGAGGTGAGTCAAAATCTCTCTCAGTTGGGTCGCTCGCTTGGCAAATGCGAACTCAGAGGCGTTACGCCACCGATCCCACTGAAGACCGACAATAAATCCGAGGAAAGCCCAAACGACGGTAAGGGCTCGCCAAATCACTTGAAAAGGTCGTATTTGATAATGACGGGCGATCGCCCTTGCATCATATTTACGCATGTCAAAAAGGTGCTGTGCAGTCACGTTTCTAAATTGCCTCATAGCGGGCTGATCTCAACCCATAGGATGCATGGAGCCAGAGGTTGAGAGAGCCACCTATGACTCTTGCAAGCGAATCTAGAAAGTGAAAGAGCGACACCTATTAGCCTGGGTATCTCAATCACTTTGGAGACTAGGTCACTTGATAACACCCCATGTCTTGGCAGGAATTGTTAACTTTCCATGTTCTTTACTGTAATATACGAGCTTGACAAAGCTCGCTCCAGCAAAGGGATTCAAGCTACATGAAAACTTATATTATGTATAAAGCTTAACATATGTTAAGGCCACTCTCGAATTGATCCCTCCACTGAATTCGTCTGTTGAGTCCGTCTGCAAATTCGTTTATTGAATCGGTTTGTGACCTATTCAGGACTTACGCAGTGTGTTGAAAAGGTGGGCGCGTCGCGCCCACCTTTTCAACGAGTTGATTCAGGATTAGGCGTGTTGTGTATGAGTCCTGCTATTGAATCTGTCTGTGAACCCATCCTGAGTTGGATCTTCGCCGTGGGAATTTGCCATTATCGGTGATCCATGCGGAGGAACCGCAAAATCCTTACTTTGACCAAAATCCGAATTCAATCGAATTCAACACCTGGGTTCCCAACAGGCAATACCGTCAATACCGTAGGGGCACTCAGCTGAGCGACCTATCCAGCAGATGCCTCAGAAAGAGTGCATATCAACAGAATTTCAGATTAATCCACATAACATTTTTTCGAAAAAGAAGCGCGATCGCACGATTTTCGGTTAATTTCTTAGTGCCAGCTCATGCAAAAATTAAATCTTTTTCCTGCGATCGCCAATCATGGGACATAACCCCCTCTTAAATCTTCTTTCTTTCGTCGGCTTATTTGGCCTCTGCTTCATTGCGTGGATCGGGTCTGAAGACCGCTTTAGAGTTCCATGGCGGGTGATTTTCTGGGGCATTGGCCTCCAGCTTGTGATTGGGATGCTAGTCTTTCTGCTGCCTATCACGCGCACCTTAGTTCTCTACCTCAACGATGGCCTCAACGCAGTCATTCAAGCGGCTGAAACCGGAGCCCGGTTTCTCTTTTCGGGCTTGTTTGTGCCTGACCCAAGCCAGTCGCCAGCAGGCCCCCAAGGGACAGGTCAGTGGATTGCCCGCGCGATCGCCCCTCCATTTTCCCCGGCAGCGGGCGATCGCCTTGGCCCCAGCAACCTCAACATGGGCTACATCTTTGCCTTTCGGTCGCTGCCCTTGGTGATTTTCTTTTCGGCCATCGTCAGCTTGCTCTACAACCTCAACATTATTCAGCCCGTGGTGCAGGTTTTTGCCAAGCTCTTTCAGCGGACGCTAAATATCAGTGGGGCTGAGTCTTTATCAGGAGCGGCCAACATTTTTGTCGGCATCGAGTCTGCCCTAGCCGTGAAGCCGTTTTTGGCTGACATGACCCGTAGCGAACTCTGCGCGATTCTTGCCTCTTGCTTTGGCTCAATTGCGTCTACGGTGTTGGGGCTCTACGCAGGCTTATTGCTGCCGACCTTTCCGACCATTACAGGACACCTGATGTCGGCTTCGATTTTGACGATTCCGGCCTGTTTTGTAATGGCGAAGATTATCGTGCCTGAGCAAGAGATTCCTAAGACTTTGGGTACGGTGCCTGTCGATCCGGTTGAGGACGACGACAGGCAAAGCCCGATGGATAGTCTGATTTTAGGTGCGATGGATGGGGTCAAGCTCGCAGTCGGCATTGCTGCCGTGATTATTGCGGTGCTTGGGCTTGTGGCGCTGCTCAATATGCTATTCGCCAACCTCGCCAGACTCGAAACCAGCCCAAATGCTTTGCTTCAGGTCATTGGCATGATCTTTAGCGTTGTCACGCTAGAAAACATCGCTGGGGTTTTGTTTTTGCCGATGACGTTTCTCACGGGCGTGTCACTAGATATTAATGAGGTGTGGCAAGCCTCACAGATTATTGGTCGTCGGGTTTTGGAAACGTCGGTGCCTCCCTATCAAACTCTTGCCTCTCTCTCCGCTGCGGGAGATATTAGCGATCGCACCATGCTGATTGTGAGCTATGTGCTGTGCGGCTTTGCCCACATTCCTTCGGTGGGCATTTTTGCCGGGGGGCTGTCAGCCCTAGTGCCGTCTCGCCGCCATGACATCAGCGCCGTGGTCTGGAAAGCGCTTTGGGCGGCCACTCTCGCCACCCTGATGACCGGGTGCATCGCTGGCATTTTTGACGTGGGCAATCCGACGGTGTTGGGGCGGTGAGTGCAGCGGTAGACGCTGCGCCCCAATAGCTAAATCAGAACAAAAAGCAGTATGGCACACCCACTCCGTAAAATTTGGGCTTACGGTTGCTTCGACGCTGAGTATTCCCAGCCAAAATATGATGAGCTTCCTAGTTGACTGACAAAACGACTCTATACAAGACAAAACACCGCGACTGAGAGGGTGAGTTAAGCTGTGGAAACAGACCCATTGAAAGGTTAATACTCCATACTTGCTGCCTATGACTATCCGCTTTGCTCAAGCGTCAACAACGGTTTTAGGGCTGCTAATCCTGACCAGTTGCTCTCTCGTTTCTTCTGTCACCTCATCCCCGGAAAACACGGCCAATACAGTCGTAAAAGTAGACTCTAACCCAGCAGAACCTGCCTCCGCTGCAACGCCACTCTGGGTCGGTGAATCGCTGAGCGATGACTGGATGACCGATTGGGACGTTCGCAGTGAGAAATCGTGGGGATTAGACAACTTAGAGGCGATCGCTGAGGCTGACGGACGATTTGAGCAAATCTGGAGAGTGCGGTATCCGGCGGGTTCTGCCAGTCCATCGGTCTCTCGGCGTGATGGAGTCGCCTTAGGTGGTGCTCAGTTCTACGCTGAGCTTGACCTGCCTCCTCAGAATCAATTGCGGCTGAGCTACTTCGTTCGGTTTTCAGAAAATTTTGACTTTGTAAAAGGCGGAAAACTGCCTGGTCTATTTGGTGGAGACGGGGCCAGTGGCGGCACGATTCCTGATGGAACAGATGGGTTTTCGACCCGATTTATGTGGCGACGGCAAGGGGCAGGGGAGGTGTACGCCTATTTGCCCACCAGTGAAGATTATGGAACCTCAATCGGACGAGGAACATGGCAGTTTCAGCCAGGAGTGTGGTATCAGCTTGAGCAAGTCGTCAGCCTCAACCAGCCAGATCGCGCAGATGGTCAAATTCAGGTCTGGGTCAATGGCAACTTAGTCTTAGAACAGCGCGATATTCGCTTTCGTACCGTCGATTCGTTGCAGATCGACGGCATTTTCTTTTCTACCTTTTTTGGCGGAGGAGATGCGTCTTGGGCGACTCCCCAAGATGTCTATATTGATTTTGCTAACTTCTCAGTCAGCGCTGTTGAATGATATGGCGCTATTCGCTGATGTAAAACGATCTGGGTAGGGGCATAGCACTGCGATGCCCTTACCGCAGGTAATCATAAGTTGAACAGTTTTGCATCATTCCATGCCGTGCAACGCCATAGGTTTAGCTCTGTTCTAGATCAGCGTCTGGTTGCTCCTGACTCCCAACATTTGTCTCACCCAAATTATCTTGAACCGATAGATACTCGACTTTAATATCTTGCGTGTGTTCTAGTGCAATGGGATCGCTGTTATTGCCCGCAATGGTTAACCGCGTCACCGAGCCTCCCTCGACGTTCTTAAAGGAAATTGCTTGGGCAGAGAGTGACGATGCAGGTATGGTGGGTCGCAGCGTGAACCCCTTTAAATGAACCTGCTCTAGTGGCGCATTAGATGCAGAGTCGCTAGGCGAAACCTGCACCATCGCTGTAGACAGGTCGCCTCTCGCTTGCAGTATGGTGCGGTCGGGGCCTTGCCCCTTTAGCGTGAGATGACCGCGATGGATGGAGACGGACTGAAATAGCTCTAATTTGCCAATGGGTAAGCGAATTTCGACAGGCTGTTGGCTGTCTAAACCATCAATGAGGGCTTGGAGTGCTGCGCCATCATCTTTGCCATCGTTGGGCCACAGGCCATAATCGATCGCCTCAACCACCTGCATTGCTTCGGTCGTCTGACTGGCCTGATAGCTCAGGTGCAGACCCGCAATATCCCAAGTGGGGTTGAGCAAACCCGACAACCAGCCCAGAAAAACGGCAAACGTGAACATTTGAACATACAAAAGCGAGCGAGAGGTACCCAACTTGATCACTTTCTCCAGACCTGTGCCTGCAGCCGTTATACTTTGTGAGCCTCGGTTTGTCCATTTTTGCTGGGCTAAGTTCATCTGAGTCCAAATTTTGACCAGCGAGCCTGCCCACTGAGAAAACAAAAGCAGCGGAAAGTGAATGGGTTTCAGGTGCGAACTCCGTCCCCAAAAGGTCAGATTTAGCATGAGCGATCGGCTAAAGAGAACCCAAAGCAGAACAATTGCCGATGCCTTCCAATACCCCTGTAGCAGCGAAACGATTAAAAACCCTGGAGTAATGAGACAGGTCCAAAAGCTAATCCGCTGGTCAATCAGGCTATACCAGGTGAACCAACCCGTTCTTTTGGGGCCTAGGCCGATCGCCCGACCGTTGTTGCGCAGCATGTTGCCATACCAGCGGCGCATGTTGTTGTAGGCGCGATCGAGCACAGACCCCGATAGAGTTTCAATCGAGTTGACGATGGCATCTGGCACATAAAACATGTCGTACTTGCGGCACAGCAACCAATACCAGGTGCTCTTGTCGTCTCCTGATAAGAACTTGAAACGACCCCATAGCCAATCATTTAAGAAATCTTCTTCTAACTGAGTCGCAAACGAAGGTTGCAGCGCAGCTTCAGCCTTAAATAGGGAAAAGCGACCCGTCAAGCACATGACTTTATGGGCAAGCCCATCAGAGCACATTTGCAAATGACGCTGGGCAAACCGCAAGTGAAACCATTCTGAGAAAAGATAAGACCCTTCCACAACGGGAAGTTCATCCGTTGTCAGCGCTCCCATGTTAGGAAGCAGTCGAAAAAAGGGAAGACAGCGACGTAGCGTACCAGGCATCAGTTCTGAATCGCCATCCATGAGGGCGATCACAGTATCCTCTGGCAGGTCTAGACGGGCCAGCTCTCGCAATGCATCAGCCATTGCCTTCCGCTTGCCGTCTTTTTGGGTCATCTCAATGAGACGAATGGTCGATAGCCCCGGATCTTCTTGCAAAAGGATGGCTCGAATCGACGCATTTTCTTCATCGCTGCTGCTATTGACCAGCACCGTAATGGGTTGAGCCAGGGTTTTAGCTTCGTAGGCGATCGCCCGAAAGACTCGTTCAGTAATCCATTGTTGTTCTTTGTAGGTCGGCACCACAAAACACATATGGGGCAGGTCTTCTACGGGAACCTGATCTGCAAAGCGACGCAGGCGAGGAAATGCAACATGTAAGTAATACCGAGCCCGTATCATTCTCGCTAAAAACCAGGCCCAACGCCACATGCCAATAGCGCCTAAACTCAGCAGACCCAACACATCCCAAATGGCTAGGTGTCCGGGGTTCTGTAATAGAAACAGGCCGACTAATCCACAAATAGAAAAGATAATAAAAATGATTTTGTTCAGTCGAACACTCATTGGAAGCGGAGATCGCTGTGCAGGCGTCATAAGTTGATTGCTAAGTTAGCTGAGAACAACGTAACCGTAACCGTGCAATGCTCCTAGAGCGAGAGCTGCGTTCCAAACGTAAGCGTCACAGACTGGCCCACGCCGCAAAATTGATAGGACTGCTCTTGCATCAAAGTCGGTGGCATACTGACCCGAACACGAGCGATGGGCTGACCGACTAAACTCGCCGGAACGGCAGGCAATAAGGCTTCAGCGCGAGATTCCGTTAAGGTGCCATTACTAATTGCATTCACAAACTCAATTTCTCCTACCACGGTCTCATCACTGCTGGCGAGTTGTAATCGAACAGGTTGGTCTACGTCAATGCGCTTAGCCTGTTCGACACTGACGAGGGCTTCAACCCATAGATTCTTACAATCGAGAAGCGACAAAAGAACATTCGGACGATTAACCTGCTCCCCCGTATCTCGTCGAGTGTTGTAGACGACCCCGTCAAAGGGTGCAGCAATGGGTACGGTAGCGGCGACCGATTGAGTTTCAACCATCGCTGGGGTCGAGCTTGACTGAATTTGCTGGACTTGGAGTTTTGACTCTAGAACTTGGATGCGGGCGACTTCAGCTTGGATATCTTGGAGCAGTCGCCGCCTATGGGCCTGCAAATCTTCTGTACTCGACTGGAGAGGGGTTTGCGACTCAAGGGCATCGAACCGAGCCTGAGCAATATTTTTTTCTGATTGGGCTTG
>JBARXP010000117.1:0-5302 GCA_049647405.1 Elainellaceae cyanobacterium
GAACAGGGCGATCGCTCCTATCCAACGAGGTCTTGTGTCATGAGCCATCACTATTCAGTTATTATCATTGGCGGCGGACAGGCAGGGCTGTCGATGAGCCATTGTCTCAAGCAGCGAGGCATTGACCATCTGGTATTTGAGAAACACAAAGTTGCTCATTCGTGGCGATCGAAACGATGGGATTCGTTTTGTCTGGTCACTCCCAATTGGCAGTGTACGCTGCCAGGATTTAAATATTCAGGTCAAGATCCCAACGGGTTCATGCAGCGCGATGAGATTGTTGACTATATCGAGTCTTACGTGCAGGCGTTTCAACCCCCCATTAAGGAGGGCGTCGAAGTTTTCCGGGTGAGTCAGTTAGAAACGGCTGGATTTCATGTCTCAACCTCGATTGGCGAGTTCACCGCTGAGCAAGTGGTTGTTGCAACCGGAGGATACCATACCCCTAGAATTCCTTCGATGGCAGAGCGGTTGCCCGATGCCATCACGCAAATTCACTCTTCGGAATACAAGAACTCCGAGTCTCTGCCAGAGGGCGCGGTGGTGGTGGTGGGCACAGGCCAGTCGGGTTGCCAAATCGCAGAAGATTTACATCTAGCCGGACGACAGGTGCATCTTTGCGTTGGCAGTGCGCCGCGATCGCCCCGCATGTATCGCGGCAAAGATGTCGTAGATTGGCTCGACATGATGGGATATTACGACATTCCCATCGATCAGCATCCCCAAAAAGAAAAGGTGCGTCATAAGACGAACCATTATGTGACCGGACGAGGCGGCGGACGTGAAATCGACTTGCGGCATTTTGCCCTCGAAGGCATGAAGCTCTACGGTCGGCTCACCGGAATTCAGGGCGATCGCCTCACGTTTCAGCCAAATCTAAAGCAAAATCTTGACCGGGCTGATGGGGTCGCTGAGAGCATCAAGAAGACCATTGATACATTTATCGAAAAAAATAGTCTAGATGCTCCAGCCGAGACGCCTTACCAACCCGTCTGGGAGCCCCAAGAAGAACCCCAGGAAATGAACTATGCAGCCGCTCAAATCAGCACAGTGATTTGGAGTATTGGCTACAACAGTGACTTTCGCTGGGTCGAGGTTCCAGTGTTTGACGGCACGGGGTATCCAGGCCATCGTCGAGGGGTTACTTCGGTTGCAGGATTCTATTTTCTAGGACTGCCCTGGCTCTATACCTGGGGCTCTGGACGATTTTCTGGCATCGCACGAGATGCAGACTACTTGGCCTCGCACATTGTGATTCAGCGACAGGGCAACTCACCGCTACTGACGCCTGTGTTCAATGAGGTTGCCATGGGTTCGTAGTATGGCAGTATGTCACTTGTTGTCGTGCATGTATAGGTGCAGACGAATAAAGCATGGAGCGATCGCCTGAATGGTTTTGGGCGATCGCTTTCTGCTAACCCAATGGAGTCGCTAAAGAAATCTGTAACAAAGCGTAGGAAAGACAGCCTTAGAATTACTTAGGAGAATATGCTTATTGCCGCAAGCAACTGATTGATCAGCGCACGGTAGAAAGGTGTCGTATGATAAATTATAGTACTGATGCATCTAAGAGCCACGTATCTTTTTGAAATATGTCAATCGTAATTGAAGACCTTAACCGCGAGAGAAGTAGATTCTATTTTAGGACATGAAGACATTTGCTCTTGAGTTCTTAAAGCAAAAGAGTCTGTTTAGAGCGAGGCCATGTTCTGATTTTGCGCATTGGTGTAGCGACTTTTCAAATGAGTAAATTCTCCTAAAGCTTTGAATAACAGGCTTTTCGGCATATTTTGATATGAAAACTTGCCTCTGAATCTGAAATGTGAGAGGTGGCTTGGGTAAACGTTGAGTGTCGTTGTTGCCTACTCGTAGGCTCAAAAATCTAGCCTGTTTCGCAGATTGTATTGGAGCAAAGATTTACACGTTGAAATATCTTGAAATATTGAATATTGCGAATAGTGTAGAAACATTTTCCTCTCTAAATATTGTTCTGATAGCCACTTTTTTTGTATTCACACGGTCATGGTGTTGTTAAAAACAAGGTATTAATGAAAGTGGTTACCCGTTGATGCCTTTGGAGGCAACACCCATGGTTCTCGATCCGCATGAATTTATGGCTCTTATGTCTCGGCGTATTGGTTTTACTGAGCAAGATAAATCACTGCTTCAAGCGAGCGAAAAGTGGGGGCTCGAAATTGCACCAGATATGGCAACGGTTTTTTATGATTTCCTGGGCAAAGATGAGGAAATGAATGCCATTCTTAATGAGTCAGATGGCCGTGTCCATCGTCTTCAGGCAACATTTATTGAATGGTTTCATGAAATGTTTACGGGCATGGATAGCTGGGGCGATCAATATGCCGATCGCCGCTGGCGCATTGGGCTTATTCATGTCCGTGTTGGAATCGGGCCTCAACATGTCGTTCCGGCAATGGCAATCGTGACTCAAGAAGCGAGCCGCCGTCTAAAGGCCACGAGCCACCCTGATGATTTGAAGGAAGCCCTCGAACGCATCTGCATGATTGACCTTGCATTTATTGAGCAAGCTTATGTGGAAGTTGCAGCAGCAGCAGTTTTGAAAGAAACAGGATGGACTGCCGGACTGTTTAGACGGCTTATTGCTTCAGGTGCGGCCACAATGTAATCAATTAAGCGGTAATAAATTTTTGCTCGAATGGTCTGTGGTTTTTAAGTCCGCTTGTTTTGAAGCTCTAGAGGATCAATATCATGGCGATTAACGTTGAAAAGATTAGTGGAATTTTGCAGAATTTTGTCAGTTCTACCTCCGATGTGCAAGGAGCCGCCCTTGTCACTCCTGACGGGTTGCCGCTGGCATCAACCTTGCCTGCGTCTATGGATGAAGAACGAGTCTCTGCGATGTCGGCAGCAATGCTTTCCCTCGGTGAACGAATTGGCGGTGAGCTTGCTCGCGGTACGATCGAAAGACTTTTTGTAGAGGGGCAAAAAGGATATGGTGTGCTGACAAGCTGTGGTGAGGATGCGGTTTTTCTTGTGTTGGCTAACCATACTGCAAAACAGGGAATCTTAATGTTAGAGATTAAGCGTGCTGTGAGTGAACTAAAGTTGGTTTTAGCATAGAAAACTCACCTTCATAGAAGATGTTCTACGTGTGATTTATATTGAATGAGTTCCGCAGTTTTTTTGAACGGAATTCAATCATAATTCTAGCGAATTGAATCTCCTAGAAGACTCAAGTGTTGATCGATTTCACCCATTTAACTACCCATTTTGCATTATGGAAACTATGCGCCTGGTCGTCACTGGGCCTGTCGGTGCAGGCAAGTCTACGTTCATTCGTTCTGTTAGCGAAATACAAGTGGTTGATACCGATCGTCGTGCTACGGACGAGACAGCGGAACTGAAGGCAAAAACAACCGTTGCGTTTGATTTTGGACGGTTGCAATTTACTCCAGATATGGCGCTTCATTTATATGGAACGCCAGGGCAAGCTCGGTTTGATTTTATGTGGGACATTTTGATCCGAAAAGCTCACGCTTATATTTTGTTAGTTGCGGCTCATCGTCCTCAGGAGTTTCGCCATGCTCGACGGGTGTTGACTTTTATGCAGCAGCGATCGCCCGCCCCCCTGATTATTGGCCTGACCCATACCGATATGCCCAATGCTTGGACACCCGATAACTTAGCGATTGTTTTGGGCTATGTCGGTAATCGAGTGGTTCCACCAATTGTGACGGTCGATGCCAACGATCGCGCTTCTGTTGCTCAGGCTGTGATTACTTTGGTAAAGCACTGCATGATTCAACAGGCAGGTTTGGCGAGTCCGTCAGCGGCTATGACGCGATCGCTGAGTTATTGATTGAGAGTTTGTTTTAGCTTTTCCTTGACTGTACGTTTGAGGCCACTTTTTCTTAGTTAAAGATTCTCAGTCTAAGACGGCTGGTTTTTCACGATTTACCTTGTTTGACTCCCGTGTTGCACTATCAATCATTATCAGACTGAATCCAAAGGTAAGGCTTTATGGCGATCACCGGATACCTTGCAGAATTCTCCCTTGCTGAGATTTTCCAGTTTCTTGAACAGGGGCAAAAAACGGGTTTGCTAACCATCACTCCACTTCCTGAGCGGTCTAATTCTGCGGCTCCTCACGCTCACTACATATGGTTTATCCAGGGACGAATCGTCGCTGCCGCAAATTGTTTAGATCGGCGGGGGTTAGTTTCTCTTATCAGCCGTCGAGGTTGGGTGGGCGATCGCGCGATTACCCGTCTAGCTCAGACCGTCGCGCCTAAACGCCCTCTGGGACTTGCACTCAAGTCTCAAGGGTTATTGCGGGCAGAGCAGCTCAAACTCCTTTTTTATGTGCAGGTGATGCAGCAGGTTTGTACGCTGTTTGCGATCGCCGATGGGTGGTTTCATTTTGACCTAACGGCTCAAGCGCCTGCGATCGAAATGACCGGACTCAATGCTCCTGCGACTGAAACAACTCTTGCTGGATTGAGAGCGTTAAAAGACTGGAGTGCCCTTAAAGATAAGCTTCCTGATCCTTCATCCACGATTGTCAGCACGGTTCAGGGTCAGCCTCAGTTGAAGCTAAGCCAGTCTGAATGGCAGATTTGGGAATTCACAAACGGAGATATGTCGCTGGATGCGATCGCCCAACAGCTTCAATTGTCGATTGAAAAAGTGCTACAGATTGTTTTTAGACTGATGGTTGTCGGTCTAATTGAGGAAGCTCCAAGAGTGATATCTGCTCCTCAACCCGAACCTTTAGCGATTCGAACTCAAGCCGTCGATGGGGCTGAACATACGGTGAGTCAATCTTTCTTGCATCACTTGATGAGTTTTCTTGTCGGACAAACCTGAAGGTAAGTCGGTAGACAAAAATAAACGTGAGTATGCGTAGGTTGTGGTTGAGGAACGTATAGCCCAAGGGGCATTCGAGCAAGGCAAAGCCTTGCTGAAGGCGCTAACCCAGTATCTGCATGGGCTAGCGCATACAACCCAGCCTACGCAAGCTGTCAAAATTTAAGGCTACCTACTGACCGCGCCTTGTCCGGGCTCAAGCGATTTGAGAGATCTTGTATCTCTTCTAACATTCATAGATCCGGCATTCGGGAGCGTCGGGGTGGGCCGCACAGTAACAGTCGAGAGCGGATTCAGCGGGGAATTGTTTGGCAGCTTTGGCCGTTTGCAATTCTTCGACCGTGCCCCAGGCGATCGCCACGTCGATATTGCTAGTGCCGTGCATCGTAGTTAATCGACGAGCATGTTCTAGCGCAGCTTGAAACATGGTTTCAAGTGTCGATGTCTTGAGTGGAGT
>JBARXP010000118.1:0-20642 GCA_049647405.1 Elainellaceae cyanobacterium
TCATCAGGCCGTGGGTGTCTAAGGGAAAGCCAAGCTAATTTTGGGAGTAATTTGGGAGTAATGGGTTTTGGAAGAGCCTGAAACCCTTGTCCTATAAGAGCCGAATATCTGCCTTCTAAGCAGCCGGTCGCAGGTTCGAATCCTGCCTGGGGCGTTTACCTGAAAGTCAAGACAGGCAGAACTTAAGCATTTTATTGAAAGGGTGGGCGCGCCGCGCCCACCCTTTTTGGGCCTCGTTGAGGGTAATGGTGGGGCATTGTAGACCCTGTCTTAGAGTAATTTGGGAGGAGCGATCGCCCCTTTTCCATCGAGCCTTGCACCGTCAGATCATTGTCCTGTCCCGTCTTTGTAAAAAAGAAAGAGCGATCGCAGACACGGATAGTCTGCGATCGCTCTTTCAAAAACTTAGAATTTCAAATCCAGAATCGGACTAGTCAATTGCTTTCTTGACTTCGTCTTTAATATTCTCGCCCGTCTGCCGGACTTCAGCTTCGGCTTGTTTCGCTTGCCCTTTCGCCTGCTGTTCCGGATCGCCTGTCACGTCACCAGCGGCTTCCTGAACTTTTCCTTCGACATTCTTGGCGGTTGCTTTGACTTTGTCTTCAATAGACATAAAGGGATTTCCTCTTTTCTTAATCTGTTCGTAGCTTACGGGGTTGCCACCCACATCTCGCTCTCTCATCAGAGTGAAGTTGGAGATCGAAGTTCTCTACAAAACGGACGAGAGACTGAGTTCTACCTCCGCGAAAAATCAAGATGCGATAGGCTTATTGAGGGCTAGCGGATCATCCGTTCAGTTCTGCATGTTTACAACCCTGGATTACTCCGAGTCCATGAGTCACCCCATCGACTTTCTCAGTCAGCTCAACGCGTCCCAACGTCAAGCCGTCGAACACTATTGCGGCCCGCTTCTCGTCGTTGCTGGAGCCGGGTCAGGCAAAACCCGCGCGCTCACGTTTCGCATTGCTAATCTGATTCTCAATCATCGGATTGATCCTGAAAACGTGTTGGCGGTGACGTTTACCAACAAGGCCGCCCGCGAGATGAAGGAGCGGATTGAGAAGCTGTTTGCGGAGCAAGAAGCCCTGGCCATTCACGGCAAACCGCTGGAGGCGCTGAGCGATCGCGATCAGATGAAGCTGCGATCGCACGTCTACAAAACGATTACGAAGGAATTGTGGATTGGCACCTTCCATGCCCTCTGTTCACGGATTCTGCGGTTTGACATTGAGAAATATCAGGATGAGCAGGGGCACAAATGGACGAAGAATTTTTCGATCTTCGATGAGTCAGATGCCCAAAGTCTGGTCAAAACCATCGTTATTCAAGAGATGAATCTCGATGACAAAAAGTTTGATCCCCGCTCGGTGCGCTATGCCATTAGCAATGCCAAAAACCAGAGCTTTTCGCCAGAAGAGTTTGAGCACGATCAGCCCAATTTTCGTGGGCGCACCATTGCCGAGGTCTACCGCCGCTATCAAAAAGGTCTTGCCGCCAACAATGCCCTCGACTTTGACGATCTGATCCGGGTTCCGGTGCAGTTGTTTAAGCAAAATGAGCAGGTGCTGGCTTACTGGCACAAGCGCTTTCGCCACATTCTCGTCGATGAATATCAGGATACGAATCGCACCCAATACGACTTTATTCGGCTGTTGGTGACCAACGGCGCAGATTCCAACACCTATGATGACTGGCACTATCGCTCTGTGTTTGTGGTTGGAGATGCCGACCAGTCGATCTATTCATTTCGGGCGGCTGACTTCACCATTCTGATGGACTTTCAGGGCGACTTTGGCGACGGCTTGCCCGACGACGACACCCGCTCCATGGTGAAGCTGGAGGAAAATTACCGCTCTACTGAAAATATTCTCCAGGTGGCGAACGAACTGATTGAAAACAACACCGAGCGCATCGATAAGGTGCTGCGCCCGACGAGGGGTGCAGGCGAAGCCGTTTACTGCTATCGCGCCGAAGATGAGACGGCAGAGGCTAAGTTTGTCGTCGGAACGTTGCGGACTCTCGTCGATGAAAATCCAGAACTGAGCTGGAAAGATTTTGCGATTCTCTATCGCACCAATGCTCAGTCGCGCACCTTTGAGGAAGTGCTGGCTCGCTACAGCATTCCTTACACGGTGGTGGGCGGACTGCGATTTTACGATCGCCGCGAAATTAAAGATGTGCTGGCTTATCTGCGGGCGATCGCCAATCCATTTGACAGCCTCAGTATCAAGCGGGTGATCAACACGCCTCGTCGGGGTGTGGGCAAAACGACATTGGATCGGCTCGACACTGCCGCACAACAGCTCGGGGTTCCCCTATGGGAAATTTTGCAGGATGAAACCTCGGTCAAGACTCTGGCAGGGCGATCGGCGAAGGGGGTGCTGGCTTTTGCCGACGTGCTGAAAACATGGCAAGAGCAAGCTGCCGAAAAATCTGCTTCTGAAGTGGTGCAGGGAGTTTTGGAAGACTCTGGCTATGTGCGCGATCTGAAAGCCCAAGGAACCGATGAGGCCGATGAGCGGCTGGGCAACGTCCAAGAACTCTACAACGCGGTGCTTCAGTTTGAAGACGAAAACGAAGAGTCAAGCCTGCCCATGTTTTTGGCCAATGCCTCCCTCGCTTCCGATCTAGATGGCCTCAATGAAGATAAAGACGAGGTGTCTCTGATGACGCTTCACTCTTCTAAAGGGTTGGAGTTCCCCATCGTTTTTCTGGTGGGGCTAGAGCAGGGCCTGTTCCCCAACTATCGCTCGATGGATGATCCCGCTTCTCTAGAAGAGGAGCGGCGGCTCTGCTACGTGGGCATTACCCGCGCCAAAGAAAGGCTCTACATTACCTATGCCCGCGCCCGTCGCCTCTACGGTTCTCGCGAACCTGCAAGTCCTTCGTTATTTTTGGGCGAGCTGCCGAAAGAGCTGCTGCTGAGCAATATGGCGTCGGCCATTCCGCAACGCTACACGACCCCGATTCGCGACATTAAAAAGAGCAGAGCTGCCGCCCTAAAACAATCGCCCAAGGCCGTAGCCGAGGGCGAAACCTTCACAGTGGGCGATCGCGTTATTCATCCTCAGTTTGGCCCTGGCGAGATTACTCACGTGTTTGGGGCAGGGCCAAAAATGTGCTTAGCGATCAAATTTCCGAGCCAGGGTCAAAAAATTATCGACCCTAAGCTGACACCCTTGCAGCGTGTGATAGATGGCTGATTCAAGCTTGATTTAAGCAAGGGCAGTCAGGCTAAAAAACAGGCTAAGTGAATAGATTTAAGCTGTGATTACCAAAGCGCAGGCACAGGCCCGGTGCGTTGTGGCACAACCTGTTGAGGCGCGCCAATCGGCTGACGGAAGCCCAGGTTATCAAAATCGCGACGACCAATTTCAGAAATAGGCGTTAGCAGCAGAGACGTGGAGTAAGGATTTTCCAAGTCAGGGGTGCGCACACGAGGGGTGCTGGATGATTGACCCTCTAGAACTTCGACATATAGGTCATGCACCGCATCACCATCTGCTGTGATTTCGTTGTCAACGAAGCCAACACCGAACAGCCAGCTCACCTGACGGGGGATCGAGCGATTGTTGTAATAGTTTTCGTCATTGGCAAAAAATCGGTCTTCAAATTCTTCATAGATCGTGTCGTAAAGACGCAGACCATCAGGCTCGTTATACAAAACACCATTCTGGGTATAGATGATGTCTCTGTTTCCCACATCTTCAATGTCGTCTTCGATGTAGATAATCTCTTGTGCGCGAGCAGCTTCACCTGCCAAAACAACGCTAGCGGCGATCGCGACTGCCGATAGTGCCAATGTGCTAAATCGATTCATGTCTACACTCCTCATACCCCATATAGATCTAGTGTTCGTCGAGTGATACCCCATCATAGAAGCAAAAAGTTGGAAATGTCGAAATTACTCTGATTGTGGTAAAGCGATCGCCCAAATTTCATCAGATTCTTTGGCATTGGGGCACAGAGCAAAGGCGCACCGCAGGTACCCCCTGGGATAGATTTTGAGGAAATATGAACTTTTATATTGAAAGTATTAAAAAATATTGCTACATTGAAATTGTTTGCAACTCACATGATAAGGACGCAAATATGCTAGGTATTCCTACCCCCGCTCCAATGTCGGCTCAAGCTCGTGCCCAAGATCTAAAGACCCGCCTCGACTGGGGTGAGCCTGCTTTAACTATTGTTGATGCGCGCGATCGCAATGCTTTCAACGAAGAGCACATTATGGGTGCAGTCTCCATGCCGATGACCTCTCTTGTAAAAGGCATTCAGGCGAGCCTAGAACTCGACCGCGACATCTATATCTATGGCGCAATGGATGACGAAACAACCACTGCGGCCCAGAGCCTACGCGATGCTGGCTATATGAAAGTAGCCGAGCTGCGGGGTGGACTGCCCGCATGGAAGGCCGTGGGATACCCTACTGAGCTTGGCTCATAAAAGTCTTAGTTCCATAGCTTTAACTCCATAGCTTTAATGCCACAGCTTTAATGCCACAGCTTTGAGGTCATGACTTCAAAAAAATTGGCTAACAGTCACGTAAAAGCCCACGTTCTCATACAGAACGGGGGCTTTTACCGTATCAGTTGCCAGCTCTGGATCTCGTCGCTGCCTTTGCCCCCTGCAAAGAATTGCCAGGTCGGGCCTTCAAATTTGACGGCGATCGCATTCACAAATACGCCTTCCCACGGGATAGATATCTGCAACTCCCCTGAAGAGACATCCCAAAACCGAATCGTCTGATCGGCGCTGCTGCTAATGAGTGTGCGTCCGTCTGGGCTAAAGAGAACCTGATTGACGTAGCTTTCGTGCTCATCAATGGTGCGAATCTCTTTTCGTGTGCCTAAGTTCCAGATCTTGATGGTGCCATCTGCCGCCGCACTCGCGAGCCATTGACCGTCAGGGCTAATCGCTAAATCGTTGACAAACGAAGTGTGGCCCAAAAGCTGCCCGATTTCTTGCCCCGTTGCCAAATCCCAGATTTTGATCGCGGTATCGGCTGAGCCACTCACCAGAGTTTGACCATCAGGACTGAGCGCGATCGCATTGATAAATCCACTATGGCCGTTTAGGGTCTGTCGCTCTTGCCCTGACTCCCAATCCCAGGTTTTGATCGTGCGATCGGCACTGGCGCTGATCAGGGTCTGGTTATCAGACGTAAACAGCAGATCATTCACAGATTGCCCGTGTCCTGTCAGGGTCTGTAGCTGTCTTCCCGTTTCAATGTCCCACACAATCATATAGAGATCGTCTCCGCCGCTCGCCAAATATCGACCATTGGGGGAAATCGCCAGAGCATTAATCGGGCTTTCGTGGGCATTCAGCGTTTGCAAGATATCTTGGCTGACCATGCTCCAGAGGTAGATTGTGCGGTCGTTGCCCCCACTCGCAAGAATTTGCTGATCTCCGCTCAGAGTTAGGACTCGCAAGTCGCTGCTATGGGCGGCTAGAGAGATGCCGATCTCATAGGGTTCTGCATCGATTGGTTTTCCGCTCACCCAGGGAATAGAGATAATGCCCTGGCGGTTCATCACCCACAGGGGCGGAATGCTGGCGATCGCCACCAGCCCCAGCCCGACTAGCCACCCCCAACGACGGAGAGGAGAGGGCAAGGGTTGCATCAACGTAGAAGGGGCTTGGGCGATTGTTTGAGGCGGCGGCTGTGTTTCCTTGGAGCTAATCGGTGGAGGTCGAGGTGGGGCAAAACTCCCAAGCTCTCCAGAGCCATTCTCCCCAGCCGTCTCTCCTTGAGGGGAGAAAGTGCGCTGAGATGTCACTAGCTGATCTAGTTCATCCATCAGCTCCTCGGTTGACTTTGGACGCGCTGCTGCTCGGGGTGCAATCAGGCGATCGATAAAGTCGGCCAGTTGAGACGAGACGTGGGGCGCATATTGTCGCCAGCTTATCTGATTGTTGAGGGAGTCGTAGATATCTGGGGTGTTAGGACTCTTGCCCGTCAGCAAAAACAAAAAGGTGCAGCCCAGAGCATAAAAATCAGACTGAGGAACGGCTTGACCGCGCTCTTGTTCAGGCGGTGTATAGCCCGCAGAGCTGATGCGAGTAATGCCACCCGTGCCGCCTAACTGTGCAAAGTAGGTGTAGGTCATCTCGCGAGCCGCACCAAAATCGACGAGCACAAGCTGACCGCTCGACCGCAGCATGATGTTTTCAGGCTTAATGTCGCGGTGAAAGTAGTTTTGTTGATGGATCAGGTGCAAAATCTTCGCAAGCTGTTGCAACCAGTTCAGGGCTTGCTCTTCACTGATGGGGTAGCCACCCTGCTGCCGCATCCATTCCAGCAGATTTGGCCCATCAATTTTTTCCATGACGATGCAGTGCAGAGGATCGCCTTCGCGGGGCAAAAACTGAAAGCAGCCGTCGGGCTCAACCAACGGAATACCGGGGTGGCGCAGTCGAGCCAAAACAGCGGCCTCTTGTTCAAACAGCTCGATCGCTTTGGAATTAGAGCTGTGCCGTTCTTTCAGGACTTTCAGTAGTTTGGGCGTGCTGCGTTCAAAGGCTTCATACACCCGGCCAAAACCGCTCATGTCGCTCAGCAAGCGCATCACCCGATAACGGCTTTGCAACACCAAATCAGACCCACAACTCTGACAAAAGAGAGTTGCGTCATTTTGGGGATGGTCAGGCTGAAAGCAACGGGGATTGATGCAAAGACTCATGACTGGCGACTCAATAGATGCATCCGAGGAAGCATACCCATCGTAATCTAGCTCTAGATCGCTATTATTTCACGTCTACTCACGATTAGAATGGAGGGCGCACAATCCTTATTTTTGGGACTTCTCGGCTATAAGCTGCTTTTTAGATGACTGAGAATGGGCGATCGCCCATTCTTCACAATGACGGGAGCATAAATCCGGACAGCAAGAATTCGAGGAGCTGAAATGCGGGGGGTATAGAGTCTCAGTCGATTGTGTGAGGGAAGCGTGATATCCGCAGATATCGCAGATGACTCAGATGGTTTAATCCGTGAGGAACCACCCTCTTATCGGCGCTACCTGAACTATCTGCGGATTCGTGGCCTCTCATTCTCTAAATTCAGCACAGACCCTAAGCCAGCACCAGTTACTGCTCAGAACCGCCTTTCAGAATTAGGTTTTTCGCCTTAACCGCTCGCTCATCGGCTTCAGCCATGACCGTTTCTCTATTCTCCAGCATTTCGCCGGGATGGTTTTCAAGTACCTTGGTCGAAAGCGCGACGCGCCGACGAACTTCATCAAGGTCAATGATAATCGCCTTGATGTCTTGCCCAGCCTCAAAAATAGCGCTGAGCGATGCGACATAGTTTTTGCTGACTTGGTTGATGTGAAGCAACCCTGTCACGCCATCAAAATCTATAAAGACGCCAAAGGGCTTGATGCCAGAAATCTTGCCGACGACGAGTTGCCCTACCTCTAGCTGACTGAGACTAGCCGCCTGTCTCGCCTGCCGCTGAGACAAGACCAGTCGCCGCCGCTCAGAATCTACTTCTAGCAAGGTGACCGTTACGATTTTGCCGATCAGGGCTTCAGGGTTGTCGCGCTCTGCTAAGTGCGATCGCGGAATAAAGCCGCGCAGCCCCTGGGCATCAACGGTGACGCCTCCCTTATTGACGCCGCTAATGCGAACTTCTAAGCTCTCACCGCTCTCCTGCATTTCTGAGAAGCGTTCCCAAAGCTTACGAATCTCAAGCTGTCGGACTGAGAGCGTCACCTGGCCTTCAGAGTTTTGCTCCCGAATGATCAGAAATTCATGTTCTTCCCCAAGAGGAAACTCATCTTCTAACTTTGGAGCCCGCTTTAAAGAGGCTTCATCAGCCGGAAGAAATGCAGCCGCCTTGCCACCCACATCGACGTAAACCCCGTTGCTGTCGTGGCTATGAATCACGCCTCGAACGACATCCCCTCGCTGAAACGCATAGTCATGTTGCTCAAGTGCTTTTGCAAAATCTTCAGACGAAAATGACAAACCTGCCTCCTGGGGACAGCCTCACTGATAGACCTGTCCAATTCAATTTATAGCGATTCTCGCCGGGTACGAGACACTCTTTTTTCTCTTCATTCACAGAATAAAGAGTTTGCTGCCTCATATTGAAGCTAATCGAGTGAAATGCGCTCCGACACTTGAATCCCACATACAGCCATTGGCTAACACGGTGTTCCCACTATAATCAATTCCTGCGGCTTTCTTCCATAGAATACGTAATCCTTTGACGGAGGCTTCTCACGTTGCATTCAGTTGACGCTTTTCTCAGTCGTATCGCACAATGGAAGTAGATGTAAAGTTTTGTAAAAGGATCGCGCCATGACAGAGCCTCAACCTTCTACCACCCCTGATTTGCAAGAGCCTAAGTTTGGCTTCAATAGCTATGCTGAGCGCTTGAATGGTCGCGCAGCGATGATTGGGTTTGTCGTTACTATTGCTATTGAATACCTGACCGGACAAGGTCTTCTCGCTTGGTTGGGTCTGTATTAGGTACGTCTGGAGTGTTTTGCGTGGCGCGTTGTGTCAGTAGTTCTGATCCGATCTCTCTGAGCCGATCTCAATGATGCGGTGCAGTCAGTAAACGCTAATCTAGGTTGGTATTTTTATGAAGAGAGCTATGCAAAGCGTGGCTCTCTTCGGCGTTTAGTGCTGAATTTTTAATACTGAACTTTCTGGTGCTGTTTTTGGCTGATGCACTGGCCCCGATGCACTGGAACCATTGCGCTGGAACCGATGTGCTGTATTTGGCTCCCTAGGTTGGGTTATTTGATGTTGATATGACTTCATTCACGTTATCTCACTCCACTCTCAAAATTGGTCAGGTTGCAGCTCAGAGCGGCTTGCCCGTCAAAACTATTCGTTATTACGAAGAAATAGGCATACTGAAGCCCAATGTCGAGCGATCGCCATCGGGTTATCGCCTGTTTACACCTGATGTGCTGAATCGGCTGGCGTTTATCAAACGGTCTCAGGCATTGGGGTTGAGCCTGCATGAAATCGGCCAAATTTTGGACGTTCATGATGATGGGCAACTTCCCTGTGGCGAGGTGAAGCAACATCTGCAAGAAAAATTGGACTCCGTTAACGCTCAAATCGAAGCCCTGGAAACATTGCGAAGCGAGCTTTCAGGAATTTTATCTGGATGGCAAGAACTGCCTTCGCCAGAGCGAGCTGCCCAAACCATCTGCCCCAATCTGCAAAAAGATTAAGTCCAGTAAAAATTAATTCCAGCCAAGACTGAGACTAGCTGCGGCAGCACGAGGTTCGTCCTCTACAACAAAACAATTCTTTAACGAGATATTGCCCTCGGATTGGCAACCGTCTAAGGTCTTCCAGTATAGTTGGCGGATAGCGTCGGTCAAAGAACCTGGCGCTATCTGTGGAGTTATCCCCTCCAAATAGGCATAAGACTTCTGGTTTAGGACTTCTGGAAACATGGGAACTGTTGCAACGGGCTGGTACTGTGCGGGGTGCGTGCTGATCGGAAGCTGGGTCAGTATGGCTGGGGCGATCGCCCTGCCCAATGAAAATGTCACCGCATGGGAAAATGCCCAGTCAGATCCTGACACCATTCTTCCTTATCCTGATCCTGAGTCGATTCCGCTTTATCCTGACCCTGAGCCGATTCCGGTTTATCCCGTCGTTGAATCTGAGCCGGAATTAGCTGAACTTGATGCAGAGTTTCCGCCGATTCCCTATTACTCTGAAACCCAGTCATCATCTGAAGATCAGGACATGGGCGCAGGCGCTGAATCTCAGTCGCCACCTTCGGTTACGGTTTTGCCTCCGCCTGCCAGAACAGCGGAGACGGCAGCACAACCCATGCCCTCGTCCATCACCCAGCCCTCGGTCAATATCCCTCCAATTCCCAATGCTGTCGAAGATTCTGTGCTTCTCTATCCTGAGTTGGAGAGCGATCGCCCAGTTTCTGTCAATTCAGCCCGGAATGCCGACCCCATTCTCCCCTACCCTGAAACATCCACGATTCAAGTCGTCCCTGCATTAGACTCAAGCACGACTAACTCTGAAACGCTCAATTCAGGCAGTGCCAATGCGGTGGTTGACCTACAAATTCTTGGTGTAGATGCTGATTTGCAGCAGATCGCACGGGAGGTGATTCGGCTTCAGCCAGGGGCGATCGCCACTTCTGATCAGCTTCAAGCCGATGTGGCCGCGCTGGAAAACTCTGGTTATTTTGCGTCAGCCTCCGCCTCCACCACGTCTCAGCCCAACGGCGTTGTTGTGGTCTATGAGCTAGAGCCGTTGGTGGTGCGATCGCTCCAGCTTTTGGGGGCGCAAGCCCTGCCACCCGAAGTCTTCGATCGCGCGGTAGAACCCCAAGACAATCAGCCCATTAGCCTGCAACTATTGACTGAGGCTGCCGACCAAATCAACGCCTGGTATTTTGACAACGGCTACACCCTATCCGGGGTGACGAAATGGCTGACTGAGCCAGACGGCACGGTCATCTTTGAGGTGACTGAACCCATCGTCCGAAATCTTGCCATCGAGTTTGCTGAAGCAGGACGCACGGTTGATGACACAGGTGAACCCATCGAAGGGCGCACCCGTGAAGACTTCATCCGGCGAGAACTCCGCACCGAAGAGGGAAACGTTTTCAACCAAAATGACGTTGTAGAAGACCTAGAAACGCTGAATCGCCTTGGCGTTTTTCAACAAGCCTCAGTGGCGGTTGATGTAGACGATGCCGTTGACCCTCCAGCCGTAGACGTGACCTATCAGGTCGAAGAAGGCTTTAGCCGTAGAGTGCAGGTTGGTGGCGGCATCAGCACTGAGCTAGGCTTGTTTGGCTCGATTAACTACAGCGATCGCAACTTTCGGGGCGTGGGCGAAGAGCTGAGTTTGGGCGTTCAGGCAGGCGGACGCGGCTTGGAATTTAACACCGGATTCGCTAGTCCCTATCGCGACAGCCAGCCCAACCGTTTGGGCTACCGCATCAATGGTTTTCGCAGCAATTACCAATCTTTAACCTTTAGCGATGAAGTCGAATTAGAAAACGGTGACGATGCCCGCGAGCAGAGATTTGGCGGTGGAGCGTCGGTCATGCGTCCATTAGGTGAATGGGATGCGGAATTAGGGCTTGACTATTCGCGGGTCAGCATTCGTGATGATGACGGCGATGTCGCCAACCGTGATGAATTTGGCAATCAGCTCACCGTCAGCGACTCTGGCCTTGATGACCTACTGCTGCTCGGCTTTAGCGTCACCCAAGATCGGCGAGTTAACTCCTTTAATCCCTCAGGGGGGTCGATTCTGCGGCTTAGCACCGAGCAGTCTGTGCCCGTGGGCAACGGCAGCATTTTAATGAATCGGCTACGGGCCAACTATGCCCAATATATTCCGACGGATGTATTGGGTTCAGGCTCAGTGCAAAATCCTGAGGTCTTTGCCTTTAACCTCCAGGGCGGCACTGTTTTGGGCGAGCTTCCTCCCTACGAAGCCTTTGATCTGGGCGGCATGAACTCGGTTCGCGGTTATGAAGGCGGTGGCGTCGGCAGTGGCCGCAGCTATATCTTGGCATCGGCAGAATATCGGTTTCCGATTTTTTCCATCGTCGGCGGGGTGCTCTTTGCTGATGTGGCCTCAGACCTGGGCACAGGCAGCAGTGTCGAAGGAGACCCGGCAGGAGTTCGCGATAAACCCGGTACAGGGCTGGGCTACGGCTTCGGCATCCGTGTCGGCTCACCGCTCGGTCTCATTCGCGCCGATCTGGGGCTCAATGATCAGGGTGATAGCCGCATCCATTTTGGGTTTGGTCAGCGCTTTTAACGGAAGAGACCTGCTATAGGTAGGACGTGACAAGAACAGTTTGAGAACTGCCCCTACAGACCCTACAGAATTGATGTTTGGAGTCGCCTATCTAGCCGCCTACCCAAACGCTGTGAGCTTCTAGGAGGCATCGTTGAAAAACGTGGTGTTGGCCGCTGGGGGAGAAGATGCGGCTATACTGTAGGCCAATAAATCGCCTTGACGAGAAAACCTGCATCTACTCGATTTGCGCGTGCTGTGACCTTATTTTGATGTGCCCACTGGCAATCTGTCATTGTGGGAAAGCCTTTGGCAAAGAATATCCGTTAAGGTTTCTGAAAGTCTTACGGATGATTGTTTCAAGATTTTGAAGATGATGATTTGAAGATTTTCAAAAGCGATCTCGGTTTGTGTCAGCAACGGCACTCACTGACCTTAAAGCCATGCGGTGAAGAATCAAAAAATAAACAGCGCATTCATTTCGTGCCCCCACTGCCCGCTCATGCACCCTATTCTGGTGCGCTCGTTCGCTTTGGTTCAACCTTTCCTGTAATTCAATCTGTTGATCTGTAACTTGATGCGTGTTTCTCAATCTAATTGGTTTCAGTTGGCGTTTCGGCTAAGAGGCTCAGTGATTCCGGCGATCGCTCTCCGCACATTATTCTGCGGTCTGATTGGGGTTGTCGTTTCTGGGTGCTACGCCTATGGCATTCCGGTCTCTTTTCCGCTCAATAACTTCATTCCTGAGCTGGTCTTGGGTCTCTTGCTCGTGTTTCGCACCAACACGGCCTACGAGCGATATTGGGAAGGGCGCAGGCTGTGGGGGCAGATGATCAACTCAGTGCGCAACTTGGCCCGACAAATCTGGATCATTGTTTTAGAGCGGGACAAGCGCGATCGCGACCATAAGACATCAATGCTGCGGCTGCTCGTTGCGTTTGCCGTTGCGGTCAAGCTCCATTTGCGAAAACTGCCTCCCGATGATGAGTTGCGAAGGCTGATGAAGCGCGAAAACTTTGATCGGCTGACGGGCATGAACAACCCCCCATTAGAAATAGCCTTTTGGATTGGAGACTATTTGCAGTTCCAGCATCAGCGCGATCGCCTTGACCTCTATCAGCTCACCTCAATGCAGCAAATCTTAAATGAGCTTGTTGATATTTTGGGAGGCTGTGAGCGCATTCTCAAAACGCCGATTCCCCCAGCCTATAGCATTCACCTGAAGCAGTTGCTAATGCTCTACTGCTTTACGCTACCGTTTCAGGTTGTCAGCACGTTTGAATGGTGGACAGGTGTTGTGATGATCGTGGTTAGCTTTACCCTCCTCGGCATTGAGGAAATTGGGGTGGAAATTGAAGATCCCTTCGGCCTCGACCCCAATGATTTGCCGTTGGATGAGATTTGCAAAACGATGCTGATCAACATCTCCGATTTGATGATGCTCTCTCCCTGCACCAGCCCAGATGCCCCGATTAAAACGGGCATTCCTGGCGTGAATCCATACCAAGAGTCCACGGATGATTCTGGTATATACAGTTGACCCGTGCGGCGACTCATCGCGATCGCCCCTTTCAACCACCCCTTTCAAGCACCTGTCTCAATCACCCGTTTAACCGTGCTGCTTCAGAGGCTCATCTCTACTCGGCTCATTCAGATCAGGACAGAGGTTTTTCTGAAAAATCATCCGGCAAATCATCCGCTTGCCCCAAGGGTTGAAACGCTCTAAGGCGGAGCCCCATATCGAGAACAAGCTGGGCAATGGCAAATAGCAGCATACTCTCCCCCGCTAGGATCAAAAGCAGCCAAATATTGGCTTGAAGGGCTATGCCTGTGTCGAGTTGACTCAAGCCTCTCACCAGCCCAAATGCCCCGACTGCTCCGGTTTTTAGATGGCTGTTCGCATCAGTGCGCACGATGTAACGATAGGTAACGCCAAACAAAAAGCCTGAACCACTGGCGATCGCCCCGCTGAGCCACCATTCGGGTCGCATCCAATCTATCGGCTGAAGGAGTTGGGCAATGGTTGTGGCTGACAGAGTCGTTTGGATGAGAGGTTGGATGAGAGGTAAGGGCGATCGCGCCAACGCTTCACCCATGAGACCATTGAAGCCGCTGGTCAAGAGGAAGCCAATTGCGAGGGCTGCGGCACCAAACCCGCCTGCTTTGAGAGACTCAAGTCGTTCCTTAAAGGTCAAAGTTAAATCAGAAGATGTCACAGAAGATGTCACAGTGGGCGATCGCAGCATGGTCATTCAAAACATTCGTGCGTGGTCTACGTTCGTCTAATACTCTACAGAAAAGAGGCTGCTGAGAGGTTGCTAAATTAAACCCCATAATTGAGCAACACAGCGACGCGTTCGCTCATTCTGTCCAGGAAACCCTGATTGAGCTGGAAATAATAAAATGTGGGGATGGGTGAGAGCCATCGGAAATATCATCCTACGATTTTTTAGATGACAATATTCCAGATTGCTTTCCGCTTCTCAATTCCTTATTTCGTGATTTTATCGTGAACTGAATTTCCCTATGATTAATGATGTCGCAGTTGCTCTAGAGCAAAAAGACTATAAGAGTGCCGCTCGCCACCTGAAGCCCCTCCTTCAAGAGCGCCCCAACGACCCCTGGGTGCAGCTTTATCTCGCACAAGTGCATGAAGCCTCTGGCAAAGTAGAGCAGGCAGAGCAGATTTATCGACGATTGCTAAAACGGACGGAGGCTGCAAAAGTTGTCTCTCAGGCAAGAGAAGGGCTCAATCGGCTAAAAGCAAAAGCTCAGGCAAAGCGGCAAGAGGCGATCGCCCAAGCTTCTAGCGATCCCAACAATACGGGAAATGCCTTTTTGGTGATCGAACCCATCCAAGGGGAGGCTCGTAAAGAAGCGGCCCAAGCGTTTGCCAAAATCATGGGGCGCGACCCCTACACCGCTCAGTTGCAACTGCCCAGCCGGGGGTGGCGCGTTTCTCGCACGGGCAAATTGGCGGAGCTGCAAGTGTATGGAGAAGAATTGCGATCGGCAGGCATTCCGGCATTTTGGGCAGGCATGGAAGCAATGAAGGCCATTCGGGTCTTTCGGACAGACTATATTCAGGCGATTACACCCCAGCAGATCACCGTAGTCTGTCATACGCCTGAAGGTCAGTCAGGCACATTAGCCTTTGGCTGGAATGAAATTACTCAAGTGGTGAAAGGGGCGCTGCCGATTTTTGAAGATGTCATTGATCTCGACGCGTTTCAAAAGCTGAAGCGTAAACGCCAGACCCAAGACTACATTCAGGTCTACGACATTCACCTGCCAGGACGAAAGTCGCTGTTGCGGTTGTGCGATCGCACCTATCGCTTCAAGCAGGGCGTCCAGTTTGACCCTGCTCTAGGTTCAGAAAAAGCCTCGCCAAGCTTAGCTCACGGCAGCGTCAGAATTCGCTGGAATCAGTTGACACAATCTCTCGATCGACAATTGCCTTCAGCCAGTATCAAATGGACTGATTTCACCAGCTTTGCTGATACGGCCATTGATTTTCTTGACCTGGTTGAGTCTTTTGACGCCAATATAGAGGTGCTCCGCCGAGAGCCCAGCCCGTGGGATCAAGCGTTTCACCTCTATAGCTGCATGGCGTTTCTCTATCAGCCTCAATAATCAGCTAAGGCAGTGGTCTAGAGATTAGAACCAGAGTCTGTTGATCTAGCGCTGCATGTTGCGAGCCATCTCTTTGAACGGAGAAAGGCTGGGGCCGGGGCGACGACGGCCACCACTCGTTGAGGCCGTCAACATGGCGTCGGGTGCAAAGGTCAACCCAGGGATGACTTTGCCATTGTTCATCGATGCAGAACCATTGGCGTGACTGGCGCTAGCCGCCGCAGGCTGGGGAGCAGGAGCCGCTGGTGCAGGAGCCGCCTTTGCCTGAGGCTCGGCAGCAGCAGGACTAGACTCCGCTTTCACCGATTGCTTTGCCTCAACAGGTGCCGCAGACGCAGGTTTTGCAGGAGGAGCCGACGCAGCGTTGGAATCATCTAGCTCAACAAAATAGTCTGACTTGCCACCCAACCCAAACACTTTGCCAATGGAGCTAAACAGACCCCCAATAAACCCAAAAATTGCACCAAAAATTTTAGAAATGAATCCCATTGTCGCGATCGCTCCTAATGCGTGTTCTCCGTCTTCCAGTTCAATATTCAAATATCGATTGACCAAATATCGATTGATCCACATCGCTATTTGAATGACTTAATCTGAATTCTTATCACCATCTTCCTATCACTATCTAAATCTGTTTCGACGCTTGAGGCTGAGAGAGCAGCCAAAGGTTTCTTTCAGCACAACATTGTTCGATCCATATCAGATCTCGATCCATATCAGAGTTCGATCCATATGAGACCAAGATCAATATCAAATCCAGCAGATATCTTGAGCAGAAATTTAGATGATGACCCTTAAATTATGAGAATGCGGCTTTCATCTACGCAAGATTTCTTTATGTTTCTTCATGCTTCGTATTAACGAGATAGGTCGATATGATGTCAATACAAATGTTGAGCAATCCTATTTATCGGTTTTATCGGTGCGTTTCGCCTTTAGCTCGTGCGTTTTGCCTTTAGCTCGTGCGTTTCGCCTTTAGATATGAAGTCTTGTCTTAGCGTAATCTGCCTTAGTTTCACATCATATGGTCTCATACGGTTGGATTCAGTCCTATGATTTCTGATGTCATCGAAATTCTTTCTGCGGAAGAACTCCGCCGCACTCTGACGCGCATTGCCTCAGAACTGATCGAGCAAACGGGCGATCTCTCTTCCCTGGCGCTCGTGGGAATCTACACCCGAGGGGTTCCCCTGGCGAGAATGCTGGCGCAGCAGATTGAAATGCTGGAGGGCGTGCAAGTATTGGTCGGAGCCTTAGACATCACGTTTTACCGCGATGATTTAGACCAGATCAAGCTGCGAGCGCCAGCCAAAACCAAGATTCCCTTTGATCTCTCAGGGAAAACCGTGGTGCTCGTCGATGATGTGATTTATAAAGGACGCACGATCAGAGCCGCCCTCAATGCAGTCAATGACTATGGTCGGCCTGCGGTGATTCGGTTGGCGGTGCTGGTCGATCGGGGCCATCGTGAAGTTCCGATTCACCCCGATTTTACGGGCAAACAACTGCCCACAGCCCGTGAGGAATCCGTTAAGGTATATCTGCAAGAGGCGGACGGTCGTGATGCCGTTGAGCTAATGCCCCGTCCTCGGTTGGACGCAGGGTAGGGTCGCTCTAGGCAATTTTTCGGCAACTTTAAAGATTGGGTCATGCAAGTACTTTGGCAATTCTTTCTCACAGTTTGTCTCTCACAATCCGTCTCTCACAATCCGTCTCTCACAGTCCGTCTCTCACAGTCCGTCAAATGCCGATCCCTGAGTTTATGCGTCGTTAAAATTGCGAGATAGCTAACCGTGACTGCTCAAACTTCCGCTCCCCAAGCCCCCGACACCAATCTCGATATGAATGGCGATCGCACTCCCCATGCCGCAAGCGAGACTCAAAATCGCAAGGCCGACCACATTCGGATTTGTCTTGATGAAGACGTTCAGTTTCATCAAACGACAGGGTTTGAGCGATATCGCTTTACTCACTGCTGCTTGCCTGAGCTAGACCGAGATGAGATTGATTTGACGACACAGTTTCTGGGCAAAACCCTGCGATCGCCCCTCCTGATTTCATCCATGACTGGAGGAACCGAGCAGGCTCGCCAGATTAACGCTCGCCTCGCCGCCGTCGCTCAGCAGTTTGGCCTTGCCATGGGCGTCGGCTCGCAACGGGTTGCCGTAGAAAATCCTGACGTGGTGCCGACCTTTGATGTGCGGGCGATCGCCCCCGACATTCTGTTGCTTGCCAATCTGGGAGCCGTTCAGTTGAACTATACCTACGGCTTGAGCGAGTGCCAGAAGGTTGTAGATTGGCTCCAGGCTGATGCTCTGGTACTGCATCTTAATCCGCTGCAAGAATGCGTCCAGACGGGAGGCGACATCAACTTCCGCGACTTGCTGCCTAAAATCAAAACCCTCTGCCAATCTTTACCTGTTCCCGTCATTGCTAAAGAAGTGGGCAACGGTATTTCGGGGGCAATGGCGGCTCGTTTACTCGATGTGGGGGTCAGCGCCATTGATGTCGCCGGAGCGGGCGGCACCTCTTGGGCGCTGGTCGAAAGTGAACGGGCACAAGATGCGCGACAGCGCCGACTGGGGGCCACCTTTGCCAACTGGGGCATTCCAACTGCTGAGTGTGTCACCCAGGTGCGGCAGGTTGCGCCCCATGCGCCGCTGATTGCCTCAGGAGGCTTGCGAAACGGACTAGACGCAGCCGTGGCGATCGCCCTTGGAGCCGATCTGGCGGGTATGGCCTATCCCTTTCTCAAAGCCGCCTCTATCTCTGAATCTGCCTCTGAATCTGCTCTCGTGGATCTGGTTGAAACGCTGAATGCCGAACTCACGACCGTTCTCTTTTGCACGGGATGTGCTCGTCCGACAGCCTTACGCCAGCCAGGAATTTTAGACCCGGCACAACCTGTTTAATCCGTCTAATTCGTTTAATTTCGTCTAATTTCAGTCCAATCTTATCCAAACTAAACCATGACATGACCTCTGAACCAGCCCCCGATCGCCATCCCAAGCCTCACCATGATCGATCAGCCGATGCCGAGCTACAGCTCGACATCCTAGCCGGACGACAATTCTCCCTCGCGGATGTGATTGGGCGAGAAGGCAGCGACTTCATGAAAGGCGAGTCACCCGTGCCCCCGCTGATGCAGGCGATCGCCGCCCTCAATCTTTTCATTAGCAAATATTTACCTGATTCTTCAGGGGCGCTGCACGCCATTCTCTACAACTGGGTCAAGAGCGAAGAAGGACGCGTCAGTCGCCATGTCAATGATCCCCTAGTGGCGCTGGGAGAAATCATCGAACAAATCTTACGCAACTCCTACGGATATTATGAATTTGTTCGCCAGGTAGACAGCAAATGGGGCGAAATGAACGATGAGCGCCCTCATTTTCAGCAACCCGGCCAAGCCCCCCATCCCGATGACGAGTACACTCACGAGTCAGTCCGTCAGCAGCTAACAGAATTTTTAGGCGTGATTCACCAGACCCTAGAAGAGGCAGCTCTTGAGGCAGAATCTTTGCAAGATGCCGCTTCTGAACAGGACACACTAGAGTAATCTGTGATGAGCAGCGATGGGTCAACGATCTGTGAAGCATTCTCTGCATACTAAGTAGGTGATCTTAATTATTTGTAGGATGCGTTAGCGACAGCGTAACGCATCAAAGCCTTATAGAGTGGTGCGTTATGGCTACACCTAACGTCACCCTACGGCATCATTTATTTAGGGTTACCTACTTATCTGCAAAGCAATATTCCAGTTCGTTTCAGACTCTTCTCTGCCCTGCTCTCACGTCGATTTTTAACTCGATCTCTATGACCTCTATGCCGAGCGCGATCGCCACCCCTCCCTGGACTCGTCGTCACGTCATTTCCCTAGACGACTTCACCCCAGCGGAATACAACACCATTCTTCAAACCGCTCTGAGCTTTCAAGAAGTTCTTTCGCGACGGATGAAAAAGGTGCCTGCGCTGCAAGGTCAGGTCGTCACCAACCTATTTTTTGAATCATCGACCCGCACCCGCAGCAGCTTTGAGCTAGCGGCAAAACGTCTCTCTGCCGACACCCTCAACTTTGCCCCTGGCACCTCATCGCTGACCAAGGGAGAAACCATCCTCGACACGGCAAAAACCTACTTGGCGATGGGCACTAACCTGATGGTCATTCGGCATCGGCACGCCGGAGTGCCCCTAATGATTGCCCAAGAAATGGATCGGCTCAATACAGGCGTTGGGGTGCTCAACGCAGGCGACGGACAGCACGAACACCCGTCTCAGGGGTTGCTCGATCTGTTCACCCTCTGCACCACTCTTGAGCCAGACGAGCCTCGCATCGAGGCTCTAGCCTCCTGCAAAATCGCCATCGTCGGCGACATTCTTCACTCTCGCGTGGCGCGATCTAACATTTTGAGCCTGACGGCCAGCGGTGCAGAAGTTCACCTGGCGGCTCCACCGACGCTATTACCCAAATTATTCGAGGTCTATGGGCGCGATCGCCCTGGCAAACTCGTGCTGCACCACGAGCTATCGCCAGCCCTAGAAGACGCAGATTTTGTCATGACCCTGAGGCTACAGCAAGAGCGCATGGCCCAGCACCTGCTGCCCAGCCTGCGAGAATATCATCATCAATTTGGCATTACGCGCGATCGCCTCAAACTCTGTAAGCCCCAGGTCAAGCTGCTCCACCCCGGCCCCACCAATCGAGGGGTAGAAGTCAGCTCTGACCTGATGGATGATCCAGATATTAGCCTCGTCTCGCGCCAGGTGACTAGCGGCGTCGCCGTGCGTATGGCGCTGCTATATCTCATGGGTACAGGTGATGATTGATGTTCAGGGAGGGATTAACACCCAGAGTCCCGCCAAGGCGTTGCACGGCATGGAATGATGCGAAATGTTCACCTTATGGATTACGTGCTGTAGGGGCATTGCACTGCAATGCCCTTACCCAAATCATTCTTCGAATGTGCAACACCCCCGCCAAGCACCTCTAGGAACAAGAACCCAGCAGTGCTCACCTTCAGACGTTTGAGAGAACTATCCGAAGCTGCTGGCTCACACGGCTTCTCCAAGCCATGACGATTCGAGAGAGCGAGGCATCTTTGAATAGGACGGCATCGATTGCCGGAAAGACTGGTAGTAGTCTTTCCGCGACTCTTCAAACAGATAGCGCAACTCCGCAATGGGGTTGTCATGGTGGTCAACCCGCAAGTCGAGATGGGGATAGACCTCCGTATCCATCACATAGAGCGCCG
>JBARXP010000119.1:0-23624 GCA_049647405.1 Elainellaceae cyanobacterium
CATGATTTTTCTAGATACAGAACCAAACGATAGCTTTAATCGCCCCAGTCGAATCGGAGCACTCTCAGGCACCCGCGTTTTTGATGGCCGACTGGGCAATGGTAGCGGCAACGATAATTTTGACTTCTACCGCTTTACCGTCACTCAAACCTCAAAATTTGCGGCAACGCTAGTGCCTCGCGGCGGCAATGCCAATATCTTATTGATGGATAGCAACAACCAACTCATTGACATTTCTAGTCTAGCCGGAACGTCGCCTGACACCGTTGAGGCTGACGTTCTACAGCCCGGTGACTACACGTTACAAATCAGCAAGGCGTCGGGTGGTTTTGACTTTGACTACACCGTGAGTGCAAGCACAACGCCAGTGGCACAGGCGCAGTTGAGCGTCACTGTTGAGCAACTCAAAGCCCTCGAACGCTTCGACACGCCGATTCCGTTTACGCGAGTGGGTGAAGCAGACTTTAGAGTTGAGGCAGATTTTATTGGCGTATCAGGAATCCCAGATCAGGTGCGGCGATTCAGTAATGATGATGACGTACGCAATTTCTCGTTTGTCCAAAACGTCGATGCTGATGTCTCTCGGGTTGGTTTCACAATTAGCGTTACGGAAGAAGATCCTGGTATTGACGATCGCGTTGACATTGATCCATTCCGAGGAAACGTTAGTAGTATTTCAGCCATTTTTCGAGATCAAGTTCGTGACCGCTTCTCAGATCTGCCTAGCTTGGGTCAAAGCTTCACCTTTGAGGGCAACGGCTTCCGGCCTACCCCGTTTCCCACTGCCGGACAGGGGCGAGCCAGAATTACTCTGCGCGCCGATTACAACACCTTTTCTAGTCGAGCCTCGATGTCCCTATTTCGCCAAAACACTCCTATTACCCGAGGCACAGGTGCGAGCAACCTGCTTCAAGGACAAGCCCGAGGCGGCATCTTAGATGGCGGTAAAGGCCGCGACGAAATTCTCGGCATGGGCGGTAATGATGCCCTCACGGGAGGCAAAGGTCGTGATGATCTCGATGGTGGAACGGGTAAAGACATCCTGCATGGAGGGAAAGGTCGCGATCGCTACACCGGAGGACGCGGGCGTGATGTCTTTGTGATTGGCCCTGACTTTGGAGTCGATGTAATCACGGACTTTAAAAACGGCAGAGATAAGTTGGGGCTACCGTTTGGCCTTTCGCCTGAGTTGCTAGACATCACACAACGTCGGAACAACACTGTTTTAGGCATCAATGGCGACAAATTAGCCGTTTTGAGAGGAGTTGACGCAAATACGATTAATGCTCGTGATTTTGTCTCCGTTGACTTCGCTCAGTTTGCAGGGATAGAAGTGCCGACGCTGGTATAGAAGTCAGCGATTTAAGTCATTTAATTGTTCGATCGATTGAGCAGCAGCAACCAACACAGCGCTGGGCGATCGCCCAATCAATTCTCGCCCAATCAATTCTCGCATTTCTCTCCAAAGATTTTCTTTTCAAAGCCATTCAGGGTGCCGCGCATCCACAGCCTGTGCTGCTCGATTGTGTATCAGTCCAGATACCTCTAATCCAAGCCAATTAAGGAGGTGATGACCGATGTAACTGAATCTATCCGAGATTTTTGAACCCATTTCAAATCGGTACTCAACGTCCAAAATTTCACGCCAAAATTTCACGATTGACCAAACACCACCAAAGGAAAATTTCACCATGTCTCTAAATGATTTAAAGGCGATTGACTTCAACGATCTTCAGAATTTTGAAGAACAAGAAAGTAACACTTCATTCATTAATGCCCGCCGAGACAATAGCCTAGGCGATATTACCAATTTACAACTGGGGCTATCCGGACAATTTGATGAAGCTCCAGGCTTTGGAGATATCAAAGATGTCGATTTCTACCACTTTACTGTCAGCAAACCGACCCAGTTGCATGCGATTGTTGAAACCGTAGATCCTGCGTTTCAAGATATCGTCAGATTTAACTTGTTCACTGATTTCAACGACGATGGCATCAACAACGACGGAGTGCCCGGTGACGGCCTGCCTGATTTACTAATTGGCAACAGCGTACCCGAGCCAGCCACCCTCGATTTTGACCGACTGAGTCCTGTCAATCAAGGCTCACCAAACCAGCTCGTGCCAGGAGAATATTACCTCGCCGTATCGAATATTAGAGTTGATGGAGAACCCATTGAGTATCAGGTGAAGCTGGAAGCGCCTGAGCTGGAGACCGCTCAGTTCAATCTCAATCTTGGCGAGATTGCTCCGGATAGCGATCGCCAATCCCCTGTTCGGTTTGAGGCCGAAGTGGGCGGACAGTTGTTTGAGCAGAGCTTCGACGTTGACTTTGAGCCGACGACGCTCTCAGTTCAGCTCGATCCCGCCATTCAGAAGGTTGATATCAAGATTCGAGCCTTTCGGCTAAATGATGACGGTAGTGAAACACGGATTGACCTCAATCCTGGCATCGGAGAGGTCGAATTTGAGGCCACCTACGATACGCTGTCTGGCAAGCTATTCAAACGGGGGACTGGGATTGAAGTCAATGAAGGTCAGGGACTGCTGAGAATTGCCCGCAATGAAACCAGCGACGCCAATGGACAAATTTTGCCCGGAAGACTGACGCTGAATGCAACCTACAACACGACTGCTGAGTTGGGCGATCCGGCTCCTCAACCCGTCTTTGGCAATCCCGACATTGACTCCAGAATTGTCGGCAGTGACAATGACGACGTTTTAGAAGGCGACAATACCAACAATCAGATCGTGGCCTTCAGAGGTGACGACATCCTCAATGGCAATGGCGGTGACGACATCTTAAAAGGCGCAGGAAACCCACTCGATTCCAGTGATGTCGGTAGACTCGATATCGATCGCCTCAATGGGGGTGCAGGTCAGGACACGTTTGTTTTGCATACGAACAACGGTCTAACCCGACTATATGACGATGGCAATGATAGCCGCAATGGTCGGCGTGACTTTGCAGTGATTGAAGATTTCAACCGCAGTCAAGACACGATTGAGGTTGCCGGGTCTCGCGATGAATATCTCATTGGTCGGTTTAACAGTCGTGGCGTGGCAGAGGGTCGAGCCATTTTCCATGATTCTGATGGGAATGGTCGCATCTCCACCCTACGGGATGAACTGATCGCCATCACCGATGGCCTCAACAACCTAGTGCTCGACGATCTCACGTTTGTGGAAACGGTTGTCACTGTTGGTAGCAACCAAGCTGAGCGGCTTCGAGGCAGTCGTCAGGATGGCATTCTCGACGGTCGAGGCAAGCGCGACATCATCAATGCCAAAGGCGGCGACGATATCGTTTTGGGCGGCAGAGGCAATGATGTGCTCAACGGCGGCAGCGGCGATGACCTGCTCGATGGCGGTCAAGGGCGCGACAAGTATCGTGGCAAAAGCGGCAGCGATGTCTTTGTCATCCGTGAAGGTCAGGGGCGCGATCGCATCCTCGACTTCAAAGATGGGGTAGATGTGATTGGCCTCGCCAAGGGATTGGAGTTTGAAGACTTGAGTTTCAACCAGCGCGGCAACAACACCCTCATTCGTGTGGAAGATGAAAAGCTTGCCATTGTCAAAGGCGTTGATGCCAGTCAATTTGGCTCAGAAGACTTTGTCTCCGTTGCTTACAACCGCTTTGAAGGGATAAAAGTGCCTGTGGTTATCGACCTGTAACTTGTAGCGAAAGCTAACGACCGATCCGAAATCTCCGTCTCATCTGATGAGGAGTCTAAGAAGAATTGTCAGAATCACACCTCCTCAACAAAGGGGCAGGTCAAAAAGAGGCAGGTCAAAGCCGAAGCTCTGGGCGATCGTCCTCTCAACTGCCGGTTCACCCGGCCTTTGGGCGATCGCCCACTAGCCTCACCCCTGTTGTGATACTCCCATTGATGATTCGCTTCATGCTTTTAAGGCTCAACGATTGAGTCTAGTTCACCTCATTCAATTCACCCATATTACGAGCTAACGCCCCATGTCTATCTCTCTCAACCATCGTCAAACTGTGAGCGATCGCCCCTCAACCCAAGACTACCGAGCGATCGCCACCACCGTCGCTGAACACCTCAGTCAGACGGTAAAAGAACGAGATGCGATCGCCGGAATTCCTGATCAGGAAATCAACGCCATCAAACAGGCTGGACTGCTGCCACTGGTCGTCCCCCAGTCTTACGGCGGCATTGGAGCGAGTTGGCTAGAGGCCATGGATATCGTCAAGATTCTGGCAAAAGCCGATAGTTCTGCGGCTCAACTCTATGGCTATCACCTGTTGCTTTCTATTACGCCCCATTTGATTGGAACTGCGGATCAGGCCGTTCACTTTTATTGCGAAACAGCTCAACGCCATCATTTTTGGGCCAATGCCATCAACACTCGCGATATGCGACTGACCTTAGAGTCTGATGGCAGCAGTTTTTGGGCCAATGGCACTAAAACGTTTTGTACCGGAGCCGTGGTGGGCGATCGCCTCATCTGTGCAGCGACTCAGGCAGGGAATCCGCTCCCCGCTATGTTTGTGATTCCAGCCGATCGACCCGGACTCACCTACAATCATGACTGGGATGTCTTGGGGCAACGTCGCACCGCCAGCGGCAGCTGTACGTTTAACAACGTGCGAGTAGAACTAGATGAAATTCTAGGGCCGCCGCCCAATTTGGAGAGCGCTTTTCCAACAGTTCTTGGCATCGGTGGCATGTTGGTACAGTCTGCCATATTTCTCGGCATTGCTGAAGAAGCGCTGAACACGGCTAAAGCGTACACCAAAAACCAAACTCGTCCATGGGAAACCGCTACGGTCGAAAAAGCCACAGATGATCCCTATACGTTGCATCGCTATGGGGAATTGTGGACACAGTTGCAGGGGGCGATCGCCCTAACTCAGCAAGCCACTGCCCAGTTTCAGCAAGCCTGGGACAAGGGTGAAGCGCTAACCCATCCAGAACGGGGAGCCGTGGCGATTTCTGCCGCTGCCGCCAAATCCCTCTCTATCCAGACCGGGCTTGCCATCACCAACCAAATGTTTGACCTGATGGGGGCGCGATCGGTGTCTAGGTCATACGGTTATGACCTCTACTGGCGCAACTTACGGACATTAACCTTGCATGATCCGGTGGATTACAAGCTGTTCGACATTGGCAACTGGGTCGTCAATGGCAACACTCCGATCCCCAGTTCCTACGCATAGCCTACAAGTAACTTCACGAAAATAGTCTTGAAACGCTACTAGAACGGGAATAGAACGCCTCACCCCCTAAGCTAAAACTCATCTGAGAGTAAAGGGATGGCGATGACAGCATGAATAATTTTGATGTGACTTTGCCTCCGACGTTGCCCCCGATACGCTCACTGTTTCGTCGTTTCAACGGCGATGCCCCGAATTCACCGCCTTATCTCAATTAGGAGATCTCAATGATGACCATTATGTTTTCCCCCATTAAACTTGTCTCCATCGCCGGACTAGCGCTGCTGCTGACCCTGTCCGTCCCTACAGGATCGTCGCCCAAAGTACAGGCCGAAACGCTTCAGGTCGAAATAGCTGAGGCTGAAATAGCTCAATCTGAAACAGTCCAGATCGAAGCCACAAGCGATTCGGTCACTCCGATGCAGGCTCCCCTATTCGATAACCTGGGCAGCTACACCTTCCCTATTTCTACCACCAGCGACTTAGCTCAGCGCTACTTCGACCAGGGCATGATTCTGGCCTATGGCTTCAACCATGCCGAAGCCTTTCGCTCACTCAGCGCCGCAGCGGAACTCGACCCCACCTGCGCCATGTGCCACTGGGGTATGGCCTATGTGCTCGGCCCCAACATCAACGCGGCCATGGATGCTGGAGCAGTGCCCACAGCCTATGAAGAAATGCAAACGGCGATCGCCCTCAGTGACTCAGCGACTGAGCGAGAGCGTGCCTACATTCAAGCGCTAGCCCAGCGCTACAGTGCAGAACCCGTGAGCGATCGCACGGAACTCGACTTGGCCTACGCCAACGCCATGGGTGCGGTGGCTCGTCAATATCCTGATGACGCCGATGCGGCTTCCTTCTATGCCGAAGCCCTAATGGATACCATGCCCTGGGACTACTGGAACGAAGATGGTTCTCCTAAGCCTGAAACCACCACTATTCTCAACACTCTGGAATCCGTGATTGAGCGTCGTCCCGATCATCCAATGGCGCTTCATCTATACATCCATGCGGTAGAAAAAGAGCGTCCCGAGTTGGGCATTGCCGCCGCCGATCGCCTGCGAGACTTGGTTCCAGGGGCAGGACACCTGGTTCACATGCCGGGGCACATCTACATTCGCGTCGGGCGCTATCACGATGCGGTCGTGGCAAACCTAAAGGCGATCGCCGCTGATGAAAGCTATGTCACCCAGTGTCATGCTCAAGGGCTGTACCCCGTCGGCTATATGCCCCACAACCACCACTTCCTATGGTTTGCAGCGATGATGGCAGGTCAAAAAGATATTGCCATGGAAGCCGCTCATCACACGGCGATGGTTGACCCAGACCTGATGCGAGAAGAGGGCTACGGCACCTTGCAGCACTATTTCTCGATTCCTCTCTATACCCTAATCAAGTTCGAAGCCTGGGATGAGATTTTGGCGCAGCCTGCCCCCGACGATGATTTGGCCTATCCGGCAGCGGTGTGGCACTTTGCACGGGGAATGGCCTTTGCAAACCAGGGGCAAACTGCTGATGCTGGTGCGGAATTAGAAGCGCTGGAGGCGATCGCCAATTCCTCAGCCCTTGACGGCATTACCATCTGGGACATCAACACCACCCATAACCTGATGGATATTGCCAGCGCGGTACTCAACGGCGAGATTGCTGCCCAAAGTGGAGATTTAGACGGGGCGATCGCCCAGCTCCAGCGCGGGGTTGAGCTAGAAGATCGTCTCAACTACGACGAGCCTGCGTCTTGGTACAGCCCCGTGCGTCAGCGCCTCGGAGCCGTGCTGCTAGCCGCCAACCGACCTGCCGAAGCCGAGACTGTCTTTCGCGCCGATCTGGCGATTTACCCCGACAACGGCTGGTCTCTCTATGGTCTTGCTCAATCTCTAAAAAATCAACACATGCCGGAGGCAGCCACGGTTCAGTCGCAGTTTGACGTAGTTTGGCAATACGCCGACTATGACTTGGCTCCGACCTACTCTATGGCAACGCAACAGCGTTAGGGAAAGCACATCTTTGTGCGATCGCCACTGAGAGCAGTGCAGCGTTAGTCAGTAGATCTAATTGCAAACAATCAGGCGGATGAATCGTTCTAACAAAACGACTCATCCGCCTGATTCATTATTCTGAGTGATCTGTTATCTAAATGCTCTAGAACAAACCATCTAGAACCCAGCAAAGGCAAGCCATGTAGCGAAAGAGAGAAGTGCCGCCGCAGCGATAAGCACTTCATTATATTGCTGCTGTTCTGAAAAAGATTCTTGCGCTTCGTAGACGGCAACCTTGACGGTGTCTTGGTCTTGGCTGTAAGGGTTGTGATACATGGGGTTAAAAAATGAACATCATTATGAGAGAGAACCCGAAACCAACAATTGCAAATGTCATAAACGCCTTTGCAAATGAGCGATCGCTCTGGGCTAAAACGCTCTCCCTACTCATCACCGGGAAAACTTGATGCGGTCAATCGATTTATGATCCTCTTGTAAACTAATGTAACATTTTTATTGGGATCTGACACCTTTTCCGGAGATTGGGCTGAGATGACGATACTCAAGAATGCCCAAAGTGCCGCGATATCAACAGGCAGCTAACCCAGAAATAATGTGTCGTCATCACCAGCCGCCCCGTCGCACTGAAGTCATCTCAATGGCGATCAATGGCGATCGCCATGGCCTAACGCAAAGCCCCTAACGCAAAGCCCCTGACGCAAAACCCCTGACGCAAAGCCATAATTCAGACCGATGAGCTGGTTTTGAGGTGCAATCCTGAAGATGCCCGTTGTTCTGAAATCAAACGAGACATAGACCTAATGTGATGGAGATGACATCTATCTCTGGAATGAGGGCATGACTTCAAATGATTAGATAAGCTCTACGGAGCGCATTCATAGCACCTAAATAAACATTCGAAAACCACTTGCACTGCAATTTAATGCATGTTGCATCACTACTAGGAGTATTTTCATGACAAGCTCACTTCACTTACTTTCAAAGCGATTGACGGTCGGCTTTGTTGGTTTAGGTGCCGTTGTCGCACTCACTGCTTGTGGCTCTCAGACAGATACAGCTACGGCACCTGTCGAGGAAGACGCGACTACAGAAGAATCAGAAATGACAGAATCGGAAACGACCGCCGACGGCTCCATGTCTGAAGATATGGGCGGTACGATTGTGGATGTGGCCGCTAGCGACGAATCATTTAGCACGTTGGTGCAGGCCATTGAAGCGGCAGGTCTAGCTGAAACGTTAGCGGCAGAAGGCCCATACACCGTTTTTGCACCTACCAACGATGCGTTTGCAGCCCTCCCCGACGGGACGCTTGATCAGCTGCTGCTGCCTGAAAATCAGGATCTGCTTATCCAAGTTTTGACTTACCACGTTGTTCCTGCCGAAGTTGCTTCTGCGGACATCACCGCAGGCCCTGTGGCAACAGTTGAAGGATCTGAGGTTACCCTGGCTGTAGACGAAGCCACTGGAAGTGTCATGGTCAATGAAGCTACAGTTTTGATTCCTGATGTGCAGGCAAGCAACGGCGTGATTCATGCAATTGACCAAGTTCTTTTGCCCCCTGATGCCTAGGCTTTAGGATTAGGGCTAACAGCGTCTCCACAGCTATAGTCAGCTTGTGTAGGGCGTAGATTTATTGTGGGCACACGGCGTGTGCCCACAATAATGTTCCAAGGGCAATGTTCCAAGGGCAAAATCGCCTGGAATATAAGCTGATCTAATTTGCTCTAATTTGCTGTTTCAGGTCTGCTGTTTCAGTGTCGTTTGCAACCCCAAAAGCAAATAGGATATAGGTATTTCCTTCGCTTGGGCGATCGCCAATGAGCAAAACGATACTGATTGTCGAAGATGAAGCAGAGATTGCTCATCTGCTGCAACACCTGTTGGAGAGAGAAGGGTTTACCTGCATCCATTATCGGGATGGAGCCCAAGCACTCCAATTTTTTCCGGAGCATCAGCCCGACCTCGTGATCCTCGATTTGGGATTACCCGGTATGGACAGCTTAAGCGAACAAACTTAAGCAAACAACCATTTTTTACGAGTTCTCCAGCTATGCCTCTCATCCTTCCGATCTCCCCCCATTTCGGATTTTAAGCGTTCCAGTTCCGTTCTTTGGGTGTGTGATCTGCATCATAGAGAGATAGAACGGTAACAGAACGATTTGATAACGCTGCGTTCGTTAAGGTGTGGTCATCCCTTTCAGCAGAGAGTCGCCCATGACATCACACCTTATCGATTCACCTCAAGCCAATTCGACTGAAGTCTTTGCCGAACGGTTGCTCGATGTGCTCAACAGTGGAGCCCTTGCTCTGATGATTTCCATCGGTCACCGAACTGAACTGTTTGACACCTTGGCCGATATGCCTCCCTCCACTAGTCAGCAAATAGCTGATGCCGCAGGCTTAAACGAGCGCTATGTGCGCGAGTGGTTGGGTGCAATGGTGACGGGTCGAGTCATCAGCTATGACCGAGAGCAAGACACGTATACCCTGCCTCACAACTATGCTGCTGTGTTGGCTCGCTCGTCTGGTTCTGACAATATTGCAGCGTTTGCTCAATACATTCCTCTTTTGGGTTCAGTAGAAGACCCGATTATTGACTGTTTCTACAATGGGGGTGGGGTGCCCTATGCACAGTTCAAGCGGTTTCATCCTGTCATGGCGGAAGACAGTGGACAAACCGTTGTTGGCGCTTTGAGCGACCATATTTTGCCCTTAGTTTCTGGGTTAAAAGAAGCGTTACAGCGAGGCATTCAGGTGCTAGATGTGGGCTGCGGCAGCGGTCGGGCTCTCAACAAACTGGCGAAACTGTTTCCAAACAGTCAGTTTCGAGGCATTGATATCTCTCATGAGGCGATCGCCACGGCTCGCGAAGAGAGCCAATATCGTGGGCTGTCTAATATTCAGTTTGATGTTCAAGATGCGGCAACGTTCCAAGCGATTGACCAATACGACTTGATTACCACCTTTGATGCCGTTCATGATCAGGCCGCTCCAGATGCGGTGCTGCAAAACATTTATCAGGCTCTTCGTCCTGATGGCATTTACTTGATGCAAGACATTCGGGCATCGAGCGATGTGTCTAAAAATATGGATCACCCGATGGCACCCTTGCTGTATACAATTTCCTGTATGCACTGCATGACCGTATCTTTATCGGTAGGAGGTGCAGGCTTAGGCGCGATGTGGGGCAAAGAAAAAGCCCTCGAAATGCTAGAAGCGGCAGGGTTTGTTCGGGTAGATATCAAACAGCTTGAGCATGATTTTCAAAACTACTACTACATCGTCTACAAAAGCTGAAAGTCGGGGTCGAGTTTACCCTCATCCCCTAATCCCTTCTCCCTGAAGGAAAAGGGGAACCCCATTAATACGACTTCCCTGATTGATTAGGAGTCAATTCTCATGTGTACAATTTGTACCCTGGCTCAGCGATATCAAAGTCGTCGCCCAGGTTTGGCCTCTCTTTCAACAACCGAACAGCTCACCCAAACGATTCTCTTCAACTCTCGTTCGTCCTCTTCTGAGGATAAGTATACGGAACAGCCATCTGCTCCACATCTATCTTCAGATTCTCGAAAATGAGAGTTCTAGATTTCCCTTCCGTGTCTTCTCCCAATATCGGGCATCCTGACCAAAACTTCCGATAGAACAATCTGTGATTCAATACTGCGACCAGCAAGGAGGAACCCATGATCTGGTTCTCAACCCACATTCCCACAGCAGAGCACGATGATTTGAATTTGAGCCCATATCTGAAGCGATATTTGTGGCGATCGCTCCGTGCGTTTGTTCAGTTCAGCCAGTTTTACAGCACCTACCAGTCATTGCCACCCTCTCACAGGCAAAAGTTTGTGATGACATGGGAACAGCACCAATCTAAGCAGCGACGTTCTGAGCGGCGTTTTGATGGGTGAGTTACCAGCGAATGATCGATTTACCCACAAATTTGGAGAGGGCGGCTGGCTTGTGTCTTGAAAATCTCTTGATAGCCTAAGTTCTATGTAAGGTATCGAGAGATTTTCAAAAAGCCGTGGCGATACAGGTGCTGGTGAAAGGCGTTGTCGAACCTTGCTAGTCAGCGCCGACAACCGTTTCAGTCAGATTCATCAGAATCATTGAGACTCGGGCGATCGCCTCATCGCATCCTTCTATCTCGTGGCGATCGGCCAAATAAGCCGGATCGTTGTAGCCCAGATAAACCTGACCCTCTGCATCTTCCCAAATCAGTGCTTTTTGGGGTAGGTCGATGGCAACACTTTGAGCGCACTGCATCAGAGGCGTGCCGACTTGGGGATTCCCAAAAATAATGACCTGGGTCGGACGCAAACTCAGGTCTACTGAATCAGCTCCTGCTGCATGATCAATGCGCGCAAACACGGTGACTCCACGTTCTGTCAGCAAAGCTTCGAGGCGATCGCCCGTCTCTGCCACGCTGTAAGAACTTGCTCGAATGACCATGCCCATATCTGAGCTGATGTCGGAGACCGCTTCAGCCTCATAAGTTTCATTTAATTCTGAAGCATGGACTTTGTCTATTAGAGGTGCAAAAGCGAGTGACAGTCCTAGTCCTAAAATTTCGGCCAGCCCAACTGCGATCGCAGTCTTTAAACGTACTCGATGAAATAGAGCGTTCATCTTTTATTCAATCCTTTGTTGACTAAAACATCATCTTTTTGTGTGAGGAAGGTCACAGATAAAGGCGATAAAAAACACAAAAAGACGACAGGGATTCTTCTGGATATGGATGAAGCTTTAACATAGCAAACGATCGATGATTATATCAATCGGCGTTGAGATATCAATGCCCCATTGAACCCAGAAGTCATCGATTCACATAAGGAATGAAAGGAATCTAAATCATGAAACGTGTCTTTACTGCATTATTTGCAACTGCTGCTCTTTCCACAATCGCGATGCCTGTATCGGCTCTTGAAAGCCGCCATGCCGAAGCATTCTACGAAGGCTTGGGTAATAAGCTTTCCGAACAGCACGAAGAAGCATTCTATGAAGGCTTAGGCAATAAGCTCTCCGAGCAGCATGAAGAAGCATTCTACGAAGGCTTAGGCAATAAGCTCTCTGAACAACATGAAGAAGCGTTCTACGAAGGCTTGGGTAATAAGCTCTCTGAACAACATGAAGAAGCATTCTACGAAGGCTTGGGTAATAAGCTTTCCGAACAGCATGAAGAAGCGTTCTACGAAGGCTTAGGGAATAAGTAACCATTTGTCTAATCCCCTATCTTTCTAGAGCTGTATAAAGCTATAGGTGAGATTAAAGGAAATAAAGCTCAACATAAACAATCATCACATTGAGCTTTATTTCCCAATCTAACCTATAGTAATTTCTGAATTAAACTCATCGGCTAATATTGAATTACTGACTGATTTGAATAAGGCGTTGGCTTGCCTGGGCGTAGCCCGTATCGCCACTGAGCTAAGCCAGAACCTTAGTACAAAACCAACCAACAATCATGACCAGACAGAAACTCTGGCACGTCTGCATGGAGATTAGAAATCTTTGCAAAAAAAGGATGCCGACGGCATCCCTTTTCTGTCTAAAATCTAGCGTTACACATTATCGGAGGAGGTGCTTATTTTATGCCTCAGGCTCGATTAGGCGAACCGTAGTGCTATTAGTCGGTGTATCGCTATCGACGACCTCAATATTGACGGGCTGACTGTAATTCTTATCAGCACCATTAGCCTGCTTAGCCTTCGATTGAGCTGTCTGAAAGCGGTTGATTATTCCCTGAAAAACCTGCTTGAATTTTAGGTAGCGATCGCCCTGCTTTGAGGTCAAATTTTGGTCAAGCTTACCCGCGTTCTCAGCCAAATATTCTTGTAGAGCTTTGAGCCAATCGCCCTTGCGATCGCGCACAATTTCTAGCATATGTCCCGCAATAATCTTCCAAGAAGGAGCCGCTTTTGCCGCATCGCTTTCAACCTCTGCTGCATCAGCTATGATTGCTTCTGCTTCAGCGGCTGCATCCGTAGATACTTCGGGCGTCTCTTTTAGTTCTTCTAAAATTTCTGCCATCGATTTACGAGCAGAAACGTTCAGAGTCAAGGAGCCTTCTTTAATTTCGTCAAAAGTCATCGAAGCCGCATCCTTTAAGATACTGCCGATGCGCGTTGCGCGTTGCTTGCCTTCTTCTTTTACTTGCTGAAGTTCAGTTTTGATTCGCTCTTTCGCAGTTGTCGTCATGCCTATTTCCTCAGTTGTTTTATGGCTTTGCAAAGAATACTAGTCAATTTAACTGACTCTTATAGACTCAACATCAATAATGTTGTCATCGTCAGTGATATCAGCTTTCTGGGTTGATTTATTGATGCGATCGCGACGACTGTCTATCGCCATTTGAGTTAACTCAGTCACCACAAGCGTGGCTAGCAACCCATCATCAATCCATCCCAGTACTGGAAATACGTCTGGTGAAATGTCGAGTGGGCTAACCAAATAAAACAGCGAGCCTAAAATAATGACCCAGCGATATTTGGGATTGCGCAGTAGGCTTCTAAACCAGTTCACTAGGGGGGTAACGAACAACCGCTTCATCGCGTCTTCCTCTCAAGTCCTCATGCTTTTATCTTGACAGGCATGAGTGGCTTACACAGGTGTTGATTGCCCAAAAGAAAGCGGGGTTTTTACACCGAACTTACCGTACCGTAATCACCGCAACAAAGGGAATCTGACGATCTTTGATTGCTCCTAGTCGCAAAAACGAGCTTGAAACGTTTCTGGAACGGTAGAGGAACGCCTTGTTGCTTAAGCTTAAATCAGGCAATACGTTCATTCTCAATTCGATTTTGGCGGAAAAATATATCTTAAAATTTCTCGAAGAGCGAATTCTGCAACAGGGGTAGAATGCCCATACTTTTCTGTTCACCTATTGGAGGAAAACGATATGCGAGACTTCACCTATTATGAACAATGCCTATTTTCAGCCCGTCATACTTTGCACTAGCCCCTTTGAACGATTCTCGCTGAAATAAATAAAATCATTTCGAGAGCCATAGTCATGAACGAACTTGAATATATTGTCGGTTTGCCCCCGACCGAAAACTACCAATATGCGCAACAGATAGGCAACCAGCTTTTTGTTGCAGGTCAAGTCCCGCTTGATCAAGATATCAAGCTGATCGGAGTTGGCAATCCCGCTGCTCAAGTCCGTCAATGTCTAGAAAATCTGAGTACTCTCATTCAACTTCACGGATTTTCCGAGCACGACATCCGTCAGCTCACCGTTTATGGGGTGGGCGATCGCCAAAATCTTGTGGATATCTGGCAGGCCGTCACGACCTGGTTTAACGATCGTGTCCCTCCCGCCACATTGTTAGGCGTCACTTGCTTAGGATATGACCATCAACTGGTAGAGATTGGCGCAACCATTATCAAAGAAAACGTGACATCTCAAGAACATAGCTACACATCACCGTGAATATAGAGTGGCGCTGGTCACGGTTTCAACCTCAGGAATTAGAATGGCGATCGCCGCTGCTTTGCCCAATATCCGAACAATTTTAGAACGTCGTTTGTAGCGATCGCTGTAAAGGAGAAATACCTCAGGATGAAAATCGTATTACTCGGAAATGCGGGAGCAGGCAAAAGCACAATGGCAAAACATCTAATTGGAGACAGAAATATCGCTTGTTTATCTCTAGATGCTATTGCTTGGAACGAGGACGTCAAAAGAAAATCGATAGCCGAAAGTATTGGCCTCCTGCATGAATTTCTAAGTCGAAATCAACAGTGGGTAATTGAAGGTTGCTATGGCGATCTAGTTGAGGCCGTGTTGCCCCACTGTGAAGAACTCCGATTCCTCAATCCGGGTATTGATGTTTGCGTCTCCCATTGTCTGCAGCGACCATGGGAACCCGAAAAATTCACGTCTCCAGAAGCACAACAGGCAATGTTAATTCATCTCATTGATTGGGTCAAAGAATATGAATCTCGCCGTGATGAATTTAGACTACAACGTCACCGAGAAGTTTTTAATGCATTTAAAGGTAAAAAGCTTGAGTATCATCATATCGAAGACTATACAGCTTAGATTGAATGAGAAATAAAAATATGAATTTCTCAAATTTTAATCTTCTCGTAGTAACATATTTTTTGGTTTTAAATGCACTAGATTCAGTGCAAGTGACCGCACAAATAAATCTATTTTCACTTCAGGAAAATTCATGATAACTGAATTCAGTAAACCTCAAATTATTGACTTAGAAGAACGCCTCAGACAGGCGATGCTTGCATCTGACACGAGTGTGTTGAACGAATTATTAGCTCCCGAAATTATCATTACCAGCCATCTTGGAGAAATATTGAGCAAGCAAGATGATTTAGCAGCCCATGAGTCTGGAGCGATGGTCATTCATGAATTACAACCTTCGGAGCAGCGTATTCAGATTCATGGAGAAGTCGCGATTGTATCCGTTCGAATGCAGGTATCTGGTCAGTATAACGGCAGCCCTGCCAACGGAGATCTTCGCTATACCAGAGTTTGGGCTGTTGCTCCCAACGGAAAATGGTACATTGTTGCAGCTCACATTGGGATGGTAGCTGAGGGAACATCCTAGCAATAATGGTTTTGTTCATCCACTCTACAGCGGATGCTCCTCCTAGATATTCAACATTGTTGATTGTGATGATGAATTCAACGCAAGCAAGATGCTTGCACTCCATATCGCATTATTTATGCCTCTATCTAGCACCGCCAGATATTCACACCTATAACGACTTCGCCTCAAATCTAGATATCAACGTTGCTTGAGCCACCAGTTATCGCTGTTTTTTTATACATTCACAACCCGAGATCACCATGAGTCAACCCGAACTAACCCAGATTCTTACCATGCTGCACGACTTTTCATGGGGAGAAACCCTAGATGAAATGCGATCGCACTTCAACGAAGGCTTTTCTTTTCCTCCCCATCCCACAGCTCAGGCTCGCTCGCTCCAGGTTGATGGAGTGCCCGCTGAGCTGATCTCTCTTCCCAAAAGCAATTCCGAGCGTATCGTTCTCTACCTCCACGGCGGCGGATTTGTGATGGGGTCTTGCCAAACCTATCGCCGCATCGCTTCCGATCTAGCCGAGGCATCCCAGGCTACCGTGCTGTGCATTGACTATCGCCTCGCCCCAGAACATCCCTATCCGGCTGGGCTAGAAGATACGCTGACCGCCTATCGCTGGCTACTCAACACTCAAGGGTTTCGACCCGAACAAGTGGCGATCGCCGGAGATTCTGCGGGGGGCAATCTCGCGCTAGTTGCCCTGTTGTCATTGCGCGATGCGGGAGAAACGCTCCCCGCTGCTACCGTCTTAATTTCACCCTACTGCGACCAGACCCAAATCAGTCAAACGATCGCCACCCATGCTGAAATTGACCCGATGGTGTCTCCTCAACTACTCAAAACCGTCACAGACTGGTATGCGCCTAACAAAAATTTGAAGCAGTCGCTGCTGTCGCCACTCTATGCTGATTTATCAGGGCTACCCCCCTTACTGATTCATGTCGGAGCCGCAGAAGTTCTCCTAGACGATTCCCTGCAACTAGCGCGTCAGGCCGGACTCGCTAATACCTTCGTTGAGCTAAAGGTCTGGCAAAACATGATTCACTGTTTTCACCTATTTGCACCGGTCTTGACGGAAGGGAAACAGGCGATCGCCGAAATCGGTAATTTTCTCAACCATCATTGGTCATCAGACGCATAGCCGATCTGCACGATCGGGCAAATTATTATCTTTCGGAGAAAAATCGCGATGATGGGGTCTCGTTTTGGCAATCTGCTGGGCATGGGCGAGGTAAGCGTATTGCTCGATATGTCCGCATTTTATAGCCAAAGTTCTTGGCAGATTCTCTATCTAAACGATTGAAACTATCAAATTCTTCTATCAACAAGTAAACATACTTAAACTTATGTATCTAGTCTTTGAGGAAACTTTCGAATAGTGGCGCTCAGCTTTTATTGTTTTAGAAGTGAGCAAAGACCCATCAATATTTCAGCGGGCGGGTCTATATTTCTGGGATGAATATTAACTAAATACGAAAATTGCAGATCTACGATCTGTGACCGATCACATAGCTTTTAGTTTTACTAAAATGCTGTTTGAGATGTCATGGGCATCTGAGATGGCGATTTCTCAAGGTTAGTGTACATAACACATAAGAGATATGTGAAATTGATCTTCTCAGAGCGAAGATTATTTCCTTGCTCATGTTTTTGCGGCAAGCCAAAAATTGATTCTGACAAGTTTTTTAGTCGGGGTTAATTCTGTAGATTGGTCTTGCTATATTGCTAAAGTGCTAATTCAAAGGAGGTTGAATCCATGAGTATCGTAGCTAAGGTAATTGCCCAGTCTGATCGTGCTGAGCGATTTTTAAGCAGTGCTGAGCTGACCCAACTCCAGGATTTCTTTAATAATGGGAATGTGCGAATTTCTGCGGCTCAGAAGCTAGCTGACAACCAGCAGAAAATCGTTAACGAAGGCAGCAAGCGCTTCTGGGCGCAATGTCCAAATACTCCAAGCAACAGCGGTAGTGAGAAAAAAACAGCCCTCTGCCAACGCGATCAAGGGTGGTATATTCGCTTGGTCAGCTACTGTGTTCTAGCCGGGAACTCTAAGCCCTTAGAAGATATTGGGTTAGATGGGATGCGTGACATGTACATCTCTCTCCAGATTCCCTTAGCCAATCTCAAAATAGCAATGCGCTGCTTAAAAGAAGTTTCAATGGGCATCTTAAGCTCTGAAGAAGCTGCATTAGCTGGGCCTTACTTTGATCAGCTAATCCGCGCTTTTTAAGAGTTTTCCTTGACCTATCTTTTTAGCGTATCTAACCGTTTTAGCGTATCTAAACACTGTCTAGGCTATCTCATATCAGCCTGAGAATAAAAGTAGAACTACTACTCTTTGTTGAGCAACAGTTCTCTACAGTTCTCTCAAGATGTGCTGCTGCGGGTTCTACAGCTAAAAAGTAAATAGGGAAGCAATACATTTTTTTGAGCTAACTGCACATCAAACATTAGAAATAGCCATGCAAGACACCATTACATCCATCATTAATCCCGCAGATGAGAAAGGCAGCTATCTTGAGGGCGATACACTCAACCAGCTTAAGCAATATTTTCAAACGGGTACTGTACGGGTCAAAGCAGCAACTCTAATTGGGTCGTCGGCTGCTAGCATTATCAGCGACACCGTAGAGAAAAGCCTGTTATATGGAGACATTACGCTTCCTGGCGGCAACATGTACCCGACACGACGTTATGCGGCATGTCTGCGAGATTTATCTTACTTTTTGCGTTATGCGACCTATGCAATGCTGGCCGCTGACACCTCTATCTTAGATGAGCGGCTTCTGAATGGTCTAAAAGAAACCTACTCATCACTTGGAGTCCCTATTGAAGCAACCGTTCAGGCTCTACAGGTCATGAAGGAAGTAGTGACCCAACGCATTGGGGCAGAAGCAGGTCAAGAAATGGATATCTATCTCGATCACATCATTACTGGATTGAGTTAGCTACTAGCCCTTGCTCCTACAGACCTACCTTCACAGGTAGGTCTGCGCTAAAAACTACTGTTGCAGTCAACTATTGCAGTCAACTATTGCCATGGACGCTTCAAATAACACCCAGGTGCAATATCCCTGGTGGGCGGGGAATGCCCGATTTATCAATTTATCTAACACATTTGTCGTTGCTCACGTTGCCCAAGCTGCTCTGATCATGTTCTGGGCAGGAGCCTTTACTCTGTTTGAATTATTTGTTTACTCTCCTGATGAGCCGCTCTATACTCAGGGCTTGATTCTGTTGCCGCATCTGGCCTCTGAGGGGTGGGGCATCGGCTCAGGGGGAGCCATTGTCGATACCTATACTTGGTTTGCGATCGGTGTGATTCACATCGTAGCGGCTGGAGTGCTGGCTGGTGGAGCTTATTTTCACCGCACTCAGCTCACCGCTAGTTTGGCAATGGCATCAGGAAAAGCTACAAAATTCCATTTTGATTGGCAAGATGCTGGCAAGTTGGGCCTCATTTTGGGACACCATCTCATTATTTTGGGCTTGGGCGCACTGTTGTTCGTTGCCAAAGCGCAGTTCTTTGGTGGTCTTTATGATGCCAATTTAGGGGAAGTGCGACTGGTCACGTCTCCAACTCTTGATCCGGCTACCCTCTGGGACTATAGAACCCATCTGTTTGATGTTAATAATTTAGAGGACTTGGTGGGTGGCCATATTTATGTCGCTGTGCTGCTGATTGCAGGTGGAGCTTGGCATATTTTAGTGTCGCCCTTTGGATGGGTTAAGCGCGTCTTCCTGTTTTCAGGTGATGGTATTTTGTCTTATTCGCTATTTGGCATCGCCATTGCAGGATTTGCGGCGTCTTATTACTGCGGGTTTAATTCGCTGGCTTATCCGGAAGAGTTTTATGGCCCTACCTTAGAATTGAAATCAGCGTTTTTGCCACGCTATTTTGAGGCTCAGCCCACGTTGGAAGATGGGTATACCGTCCGAACTTGGTTGGCAAATGCTCATTTCTACTTGGCCTTTTTCTTCCTACAGGGAGGCTTATGGCATTTTCAGCGGGCGATGGGTCTTGATATCAGCAACATGGTAGAAAGCTGGAAACGGAATTGGATTGCTGCGAATGACAATCCCACTCTGATCTATCAGCAGTCAAACCTGTTGCAGCCCCGGTTTTCTGCCGCATTGCAGTACGAAATGCCTCAGATGGAAGCTGAGTCTTGGCTGAGACAAAAGCAACCCTTTGAAGACTATTTCTATCGGCAGTCTCAGGGCATTGAGCAGCCTAGCCTGACGACGCTGAATGGGGTTGAGCAGACGCTGTATCAAACCACGTATCATCCTCAAAAAGATACGTTTTACCAGGCACCTCGGCAGGCGGCGGTAGAGACCCTATTTGGGTATGGCGACAGCTATACACGATGGCTCTATGAACTACCCAGAACTCTAGCTAACGAGTCTGATTATGATCAACCGATCGCCACGGTGTTTTATGAGCCTCAGCAGCAGAATGCGTCAGAGAATGATGTTGCGATCGCCAATTCAGCACCAAAGCCAGCGAAGAAGGTGACTAAACCTGAGCAATAGAGAGCCGTTGCTCGTCTGGTCTTGAGTGAAAGTTGTCATCGTTTAGATTGAGTTTGCGCCAAGACGGATGAGGTAGTCTTTACCTTGTCCGTTTTTGCTGTGTGGCGAGAATCGTTGCTTGCCGACTGCTGCCTGCGGGGTGGCCTTTTACGTTGTGATTCAGCAGGTTGAAAGCAATATATTGACCCCGCTGGTGATGAAACGACAGGTCTCTCTGCTGCCTGCGGTTACTCTGCTGTCGCAGGTGGTGTTTACAGTATTTTTGGGCTTTTTAGAGCTGCTGTTAGCGCTTCCCCTCACGCTGATTATTCAGCAGTGGCTCAACGAGTTTTGGGTTAAAGAGTTTTTAGAGCAACACTAGGGTGCTGATTGAAATCTTGAAGAGGTATTGTTGGATTACTGGGCCGCTCTTGAGCTTCTTCTTATCATTGTTTTTGAGTATTTATTCGCCATTGCAATAAATACAGTTTATGCATCTTAGTAGTCTTGTGCGAACGCGATCGCCCAAAATAATTTCTGGATATGCACCCGCACGCAGACCAAAAGCACCCACCTAACTTGCGTTTTATATCTTACTCAATCAATTCATCCAGCAAGTAAAACAATTGCTCCTTAGACTTGCAACAGAAGCATTTAGCACCAGGAGATTGATCAATGCAGAAAGTCAATATCGGCCTTACCAAGAAGCAACGCCAAGGCGTTGTTGATCTTCTCAATCAAGAGCTGGCAGATACCTATCTACTGCTAGTTAAAACCAAGAAATACCATTGGGATGTCGTGGGGCCACAATTTATGACCCTGCATAAGCTTTGGCAAGCACATTACGAGGCGCTCACCATCAATGTCGATATCATTGCCGAACGGATTAGAACCCTAGGGGGATATCCCATCGGCACCATGGAAGGATTTCTAAAAATCTGCTCTCTCAAAGAAGATGCTGGCACGGTGCCGACGGCAACGGGCATGGTCTCTCAATTGCTGGCTGATCATGAGCACGTCGTGCGGAATTTGCGTAACCACGTTGAGCACTGTAGCAACGAGTTTGACGATGAAGGCACGGCCGATTTCCTCACTGGCTTGATGGTACAGCATGAAGAAATTGCTTGGACACTGCGGTCTTTCATTGAGGGAGAGGCGCTCGAATCTGATGGTGTTAAGCCAGATTCCAAGAAGACGATGGTTGGAGTTTAAATCCCACCTTGCAGCGTTTTTAAGCTAGTGATGGGCTGCATCTCACCAGGCAAGGAAATACTGGCAAAGACCGGGAGCATGTCAGGTTTGCAACTATCTCGAGATCCCCACATCCCCCAGCCCCGTCTCCCAGCAGGGGGAGAAGGGGTGCAAGAGATTCAAAGTCCCTCTCCGCTGGGAGAGGGATTTAGGGTGAGGGCGCAAAAGTGACATGCTCCTCAAAACCTTGATTAATTGGTGTTCCTGTCAGCCCATTAACATCATTCTCTCTTAGAAATGCTGCCGAATTTTGTGATTTTCATTAATACAGGAGATTGATCATGAGACATTTTTCAGCCTTTCTATCCCGTCTTTTTCCCATGCGGATGCTGTTATCAGCCCTGCTCTTTATCACCCTATTCTTTACTAGCACCTTGCCAACGATGGCAGCGATAAGTGCCCCCAGTGAAGGGACGGTGCAGTTAGACGAGATCGCCCAAAGAAGTGAAGATACTGCTGCTACTCCAGCAAAGTCGATCAACCCACTTGATAAACCTGCTGAGGGAGGGATTAATGAGGTTCAGGGAGAAGCCGATCGCGACAAAATGATTCACTCCGATGATACTGAGCTACCTGTGGTTAAACAGGTTAAAAAAGCGATGAAAAAATGAGGTTAGGCAATCTAAATTCAGATTGAATGCTTTGTTAATCTAAACTTGACTGGCCTCAAACTGAACCTGGTCTACAGCATTTTTGAAGCTAGTGAGGTACAAAAACTGCCCTAAAACCCTTGATTTATGGGATAGTCTGTACCTCACTAAACTAGGAAATGCTGTAAGCCTGAGGATTGAGTTAGAAAGAGGATTTGCTATGCCCAGTCAGTTTAAAGCTTCTACCCTGAATCAAATAACAACGTCTGCTTTGCCAATGGATTCTATTCTGAGGGAAAAATGGAATCCCAATTTAATTGATCGAAATCAGACGATTGATAGCAGACATCTCTGTCCGTGTTGTGCCAATATTTTGCTCCGTCATATTCGTTCAAATAAGCTGTACTGGCGTTGTGGTCACTGCTGTCAGATCATGCCCATACTAGAAGATAGCGTCACATTAATTACTTAGGTGAAGTTATCCTCCTAAGACGATCATGAAGTGATACGAATACAAGTTTTCATTCTCCTCACTCTAGAACCTGCCTGAATTTGACTCCAAAATGAAGTTAGATAAGTCTTGTCTATGACTGAGATACTGATCAGATCACCAAGTTTTTACTATGCCCAGCGAGTAAGCTTTTTGGGTGGAGAAGGCATCGTGCAAAGCTATAAATATGAAGCTGAAACCTGGACATATATTGTCAAAATGGCATTGGGGCCAGAGCCCCAATTTGGCAGGATTGGCAGCGAGACTTCGGTGTTTCTCGACGAGGCTGATTTGTATGCAGCCTGACCTAAATTCACCCTCACTGTCAGGGATGCTGGTTGCTTTAGTCATTATCGTGCTTTGGGTCAGCAGCTTAGCCTTTCTTTTATTGATGGATGCTGACCAACTCCCGTTACCCTGGATTTTACTTGCGATATTAGGCCGCACCTATATCCAGACGGGGCTGTTTATTGTGGTGCATGACGCCATTCATGGAGCCGTACTGCCCCGAAACCGTCGCTGCAATAACGGGATTGGGCAATTATGCCTTACGCTATATGCTTTATTGTCCTACAAAAAGCTTTTTCGGAATCATTGGCAACATCATCGGCACCCTGGTCAAAGAAATGATCCCGACTTTCACGATGGCAACCATCGCCATATCGCCCTCTGGTATTGGAAATTTATGCAGGAATATCTAGATGCGAAAGAAAGGACTGTTCTACTTTTTAAGATAATCATTATATTTCTCATATTTAAATTTGGGTTTCATATTCCTACTATCAGTCTTTTCCTATTTTGGTTTCTGCCTATTGTACTCAGTTCAATGCAGTTATTTTTCTTTGGAACCTACTTGCCCCATCGATCAGAGAATTTGGAAAATTCTCACCATGCGGTCAGCAGCAACTATCCACTCATTTTGTCCTTCTTAACTTGCTATCACTTTGGTTACCACTGGGAACATCATGAGTATCCCAATTTGCCGTGGTATAAGCTACCGTCCGTGCGCCAAGTGCAATGATAAAAAGACTC
>JBARXP010000120.1:0-8907 GCA_049647405.1 Elainellaceae cyanobacterium
CGTCGGGGCTGCTGCGGAGAGCAGAGAAGGCTCCTTCGGGTAGGTTGAGTTGAATTTGAATCATGGGATTTCACAGGGTTATGGTTAGGTGGTCATTTTGGTGTTCTGCCCTCACCCTAAATCCCTCTCCCAGAATGGGCGAGGGACTTTGAACACTCTTGCCCCCCTTCTCCCGTTCTGGGAGAAGGGGCTGGGGGATGAGGGCCAACCTTGACACATTCTTTCCTCCTCCTTACTTGCTGGTCATCTTGGTATACAGCTCAAACAGTTTTTCCAGCCGTTCGGTGTCGTTTTTGAAGCGGCGACCGATGTAGATGCGCTCTAGCACTTCGTCGTTGCGATCGTGGGCGGCGCGGACGAGGGGGAACTCGGTATCCATGCGCTCTGGGTCGTACATATCGGCAATAGTGGCGGGGAAGTAGTGTTCCCGTGCCAGCAGGATGTCTTCGGCACAACGGGTGAGGTCGGTTTTGTTTTGCTGGGTGAGTTTGGGGACGGGGAAGGTGTTCCAGCCGAGGGTGTTGGAGTAGCGATATCGGGTTTCGAGCTTGCCGCAGACGGTGGCGATCCAGACAAGGTGGATGCGGGATGCAATCAGCGCCATGTTCCAAAGTGGGGCATCATAGAGGGCAAAGGCATTATCAGACACTATTGAATGTCTTGATAGAAGTCCTACTGGCAAAAAGGATCGAGACTCTGATGTAACTTTTGGAACAACAATAGAATGCTCGGCGCTTCTGCCTTGAATCTGTCTGAATCGATGTGATTTCTCTGCATATGCTTGCGTTGAACGTGCTGGGCTCTTCAAGCGCATTTCACGAACCGCAGCTACACGATCAGTGATGAAGTCTGAAGTCAACGCATCTTGGATATCACAATCTTCAATCCAGATGCACCTCCTAACAATTCCTTTCACAAATTCTTGAGAACCCACAAAGTCAAAAATAAACTTATCGAGAGACGGTTCGAGATTCAATGCCTCCTCCGCTTCTAGTGCCGAGAGTATTAAGTTCCCACCATCTGATGGTTTGTTACCCCAAACCATAGGGTTCTTTCCCTTTGGAGGACGTGACATCGTTTTGACGACCACGTTTGGACCGGGCACTAGATAAGCATTTATATTAGCTACCTCTGTCTCCCTGACGAGACCATCCTCATGAACTGAAAAAAGCCGACGCAATCTTTGTGGGTGGTTTGAAATGCCAACAATCACCACTGTCACCCCGGCATTATGGCTAGCCAAATTTGCCCACTTAAATGATGTATGTGCAAAGGAAATTTCGTGGCCAGTCTCAAAAATCAACGGCCATAAGATTGGTACCTGCTCTCCTTGGCAGATGGAATTGGTAGACACGAAAGCAGCAACAGCATTTGTATATGTTGCATAGTCAGCAGCTTTAATAAACCACCCACTTACGTAATCAAGTGATTTCCATCCCTTGATACGTCCATCAAAAATAAATTGAAGATCAGATTTTTGCTCATCAGATTGCCAAGTGAATCCAAGATAAGGCGGATTTCCACAGATGTATGTTTCCCCACCCTCATTCTCAAACTTCACCTCAGCCGCCTCTTCTGGCTCACTGAATAAATCCGCATCCTCCCGCAGCACCTTCACCCCCGTCCCCGTCGGCGGGCAAATACTCAACCAATCCAACCGCAACGCATTCCCACAAGTAATCCAGTTGTCATCCTTCAGCGGCAAAAACTCCGCCAGCGCCAGCCGCTGCCCCCGGTACAGCACATCGCACTGATACTCCGCAATAATTAGCGCCAGCCGCGCCACCTCACAAGAAAAGTGCCGGATTTCGATGCCCCGAAAATTGGTCAGCGGTATCTCCGACTTCAGATCCGGCTCTCCCCGACGCTGGTTGATTTCGGCTTCGATCGCCCTCATCTCCTTATAGGCAATCACCAAAAAATTCCCCGACCCACAGGCCGGATCAAACACCCGAATCCGCGCCATGCGTTTCCGCAGGTTCAGCAGCTTGCGAGGATTGTCGCCTGCTACTTCCAATTGGGTACGCAAGTCATCCAAAAACAGCGGATTCAGCACCTTGAGGATATTCGGCACACTGGTATAGTGCATCCCCAGCGCCCCCCGCTCCTCGTCATCCGCCACCGCCTGAATCATCGACCCGAAAATGTCGGGGTTAATCTTCGTCCAGTCCAGATTGCCCACTTGCAGCAGATAAGCGCGGGCAATGCGGCTAAAGCGAGGGACGCCCTCACCCCCAGCCCCTCTCCCACCTTGGGAGAGGGGAGAAGGGCCAAACAGCCCCCCATTGGCATAGGGAAAATCAAGCGCCCAGTTCTTAATATTGAGTACCTGCCGCTCCTTCAGCCGCGTACTCATCGCCCGAAAGATTTCCGCCAGCACCTCATGGGTATTGGAGGCATCGCTGGCGCTCATCTGGGCAACCGTCTGGGTAAACAACCCATCGCTGTTGAAGATATTGGTGTCTTCTGCAAAGAAACAGAAGATTAGCCGCGCCATGAAATGATTCATCTCCTGGCGGCGCTCTGCCGTATCCCAGTCGGGGTTATTCTTCAGCAGCTCCACATAGAGACGATTGAGGCGACTCGTCGCTTTGATATCAAAAGCATTCTCCCGAATCTGCCGCACCGTCGTGATGCCCGCCAACGGCAGAAAAAAGCCAAAGTGATCGTGGAAGTCTGGGTAGTCACAGACAACGGTTTCGCCATCGACCAGGTTCTCGGCCTGGAGGTCGTGGCCGTCTGTCGCCAAAATAAACTTGGCCTTGTGCTTGGTGGTGGCAAGACTCTCCCGTAAAGCCGTTAGGGTATCCGTCACTTCGCCTTCCGAGCACACCTTGATGTGAATATTGTTGCGCTGGAGCACACCGTCTAGGTCAGACTTATTCGAGCCTCCACGCTTGCTTTTGAGCTTTTTGATCGTCGTTGTCTTATTGCCAAACGCTTCCAGAAAAGCAAAGGGAAACTCATCTGGGTCAAAGGGCGATTCGGCAAGCTGGGAAACGGATTCTTCAATCTCGACAGCATTCATATTCCGACCATCAATAGCTCAAGGGCAATCGCTCAGGAGTTCCATTATCGCCTCATAACGCAATCGTGAAATCCTGCCTCTGATGTTTAATGATGGAGGCTGAGATGAAGGGCGATCGGGGCATTTGAAATGGATCAACCCCTTGCGTCCTTTACATCTTAAAAACTGATTATTCTTACAAACACTCTATGAACTGCACAGATATCTCTTGGATAGTGAAGGATGGCTATCCCTTAATAACCCTTAAGATTGACGGAACACCAGCGCTTATCATGGCAGAGCAGAAACCCAGTCTAATAAACGCCGGAATTGTTTTTCTAGGTAGCAAGTTTGAGAAATCACACTCAGTCGAGTTCAGAGGCCAAGTCCTGAAGGGATTCACAAACGACCGTCAGTTTTTTGAGCAGATTTACTTACCTTTTGCCCAAGCATGTAATAAAGGAACCTTTGAAGAAGGCGATCGCCCTTCAGTGGCCTGGTAATGGGGTTATTTGCATATCCCCCCGAAAAGGTATATTCCACAATGAGACGACTAAGTCTTTGTTTAATACAAACGGAGTACTCTGACGGTGGATTGCTCTCTCTACATAGCTTATAGCTATTTATTGAATCGTCTGCCTTGCCGATGTGGACATCACTTGATACCAAGTCTTCTGGCTGAGAAGTGTCTCAGACAGTAGACCTTTTGAGACCTGCTTATAGTAGTGCCTCAATTCATGTCTCATTAATCGATTCTCAAAAGGTCTTAGGCTTTTTGAAACTTTTGGAGGCGATCATGGCGGTCGTTGGCTATGCACGGGTCAGCTCTGTTGGACAAAGTCTGGAGGTGCAACTCGATAAGCTCAAGCATTGCGACAAGATTTTCCAGGAGAAGCAGAGTGGCTCTTCTCGCAAACGACCTCGGCTGAAAGCCTGTCTCGAATATATTAGGGAAGGCGATACGCTAGTGGTGACACGCTTAGACCGGCTAGCGCGCTCCACGCTTCATCTCTGTCAATTAGCGGAGCAGTTAGAACAGAAGCAGATCCATCTCCAGGTGCTTGACCAGAACATTCACACTGGGGATGCGACTGGGCGGCTACTCTTCAATATGCTGGGGGCTATTGCCCAGTTTGAGACCGAGATTCGGGCTGAGCGTCAAATGGATGGCATCGAGAATGCTAAAGCCCGTGGAGTGAGGCTAGGTCGAGAAAAAAGCTTAACGCAGCAGGAGTGTTTAGAGCTACGGCAAAAACGACAGCAGGGCGTACTGATCAAAACCCTGATGAAGGATTACAAACTCTCGAAAGCTAGTGTGTATCGCTATCTAGATGGTACGAAGGCCATGCAATTAGCAAATTGAGACTCATTCGTCTCATTGTGGAATATGCCTTTTCGGGGGGTTATGCAAAAAACCCCAAATACAACCCGATGATTGGTAATGACTTTTGGCCTCCAAACCTTGAGCCATTGATCAAGTGTTTCGGTAATGTGTTTGGGTAGAGGATATTCCCTCCCCTTACGCGAGCGACGCCGGCCTAAATTTGGACTTTTCTAGGTTACAGAACGGCGCTCAAATGACGGAAACTCGTGAGACTCATTGACCTCTATTGGATGCTTAGAAATCGCTGATACTTTAGGGCTATCAAAACTTTCAGCTCTTGTTGGGAATTTGATTAGTTGCGTCGCTGGCAACTATTCAAATCCTGACGATATATTCTATAAGGCTCACCAGATAAGGCTTTCAGCCTATTTGCAATTAATTCCGGTTGAATCGCTTGTTTGCAGGTTGTTGTCAGTTAATTCCGGTTTCGGGGGGCACTGATTGTCAGATAATCCCGGTTCAAAATCGCCTTGTTTGCAGGTTCTTAAGATTTCGTTTGCAGGCCGCTACACCTACCCCACTACATGGGTTAGGGATAGCTCAATTTTGCCAGGGACGCCGGGTTTCGACTTCGCCAACAGTATCGCCTACTACTCAAATCCCTAGATCTAGGGCGCAGGCAATCGGGCAGTTTGAGCGCGGCGTATCTTTGCCAAACGGCATGAATCGATGATCGCTGATGGTTCCAGAGCTTCAGGATTATAGCTTGCATTTTGCCAGCCAAAAAGTTACTCTTGTTTCGCAAGTTAAATCACTTGTGTTTTGCAATCTAACCAGACTGGCCATGACTGGCTGAGGAGCTATCCCCATGGACGAAACCAGATATCCCGAGGGTAGCACCGCGCTACTCTTCATCGACCCCTACAACGACTTCCTTGCAGAGAAGGGCAAGATGTGGCCCCAGTTAGCCGAGGTGGCCCGATCTGTCGACCTTCATGCCAACCTCGCTCGGGTTCGTGCGGCAGTGCGTGAGGCGGGTATGCCGATCTTCATTCTTCCCCATCACCGGCACAAGTCCACGGACTTCGAAGGATGGGCGCACCTGACACCCTCACAAAGTGGGGCGCACGCCTACCAGTTGTTCGCCGTCGACACCTGGGGCGGTGAATGGTATCCAGGCTTCGGCCCCGAACCTGGCGATATCGTCGTCAAGGAACACTGGGGCGCGTCCAGCTTCGCCAACACCGACTTGGATGTGCAGCTGCGCCAGCACGGTATCACCCACGTCATCTTCATCGGCTTGATTGCCAACACCTGTATCGAAACGTCGGCGCGCTATGCGGCCGAACTGGGCTACCATGTGACGCTGGTACGCGATGCAACGGCGGCTATGTCGGCAGAAGCCATGCACGCCGCCCACGAAGTCAACGGCCCGACCTATGCGCACGCCATTCTCACCACGGCAGAGCTTGTGCAGAAACTGGTTAGTGAGGACGCCGCATGATCTCAGGACACGCAGCAACGACACTGATTGCCAAACGTGCAGCACCGGAAATGCACTGGTGGCTTCTTCTTGTCAGTGCCTTTCTGATCGACATCGCGATGTTCACTTTCGTCGCGCTCGGCATCGAGACAATGGCTCCGACAGGCGCCGACGGACCGACCATGGCGAACGTAATAGTCGACATGACATTTAGTCACGACCTGATCCCCCAGATTGGCTGGATATTGCTTGCCGGTGCGTTCGCGTTCGCAGTGACGCGCCGTCGTGTGTTCGCGCTTACCGCCATGGCATTGTCGTTGGGCCATTGGCTGGCAGACCTGGTTACGGGCTACGAGCACCATGTCTTTGGCCCTGAAAGCTATTCCCTTGGAACCGACTGGTATCGCCTGAACCTGCCGGCGGCGCTGTCGTTCGAGGCCGCTCTTGGTATATTTTGCGTCTTTATCTTCACCCGCGGGAGATCATTCTCGCCCGGCGCGCTGGCGGGACTCTACGGCCTGTTCGGTGTTTTCCCCTTCGCTTTCCTCTTCATCTGACGCCAAATCCAATCATTGTTCGGCGCAGGCCATCCGCCCGAGAAAGCGAAAGCACTCCAAAATTCTTGGCATACGACAAGCAATCGTGTGTATTACTGCTTTTGATCCGCAAGCGATTGTTCAACCAACAAAAACAGGAGCCATTTCATGCTTACAGTCGGAGAAGCCACCGCAAAAGCCATCATTAACGCACCTATAGAGTCTATAAATTTAGGTGAATGGATGTTTACGATTAGTTCAGAAGAATATGCGGCCTGCGCCGAGGGGCACCAAAGTGCAGCGCAAGGGAAATTGGTTTCCGGAAAAAGGTTCTCGGTAAACTTAGAAACCGTAGGCGGTATGTTCATGGTTCAACACTACATCGAGACGGTTTCAGAGAGAGAGCACGTCGTAGGCTTTTCACCCAATAGTGTGTTTTGGCTAAACGATACAGACTACGTCTTTTCACAAATTACTTGGGAGCTAAAGGCGGCAAAACTTGATGAGAAGCGCTGTGAGCTTACTTGCAGTGTTCTCTCGAAAAGTGAGAATGAAGCGTTCGTAACCGCACTAAACGAGGCAATGAAAGATGTGCCGCCAGAGAACACTCCCCTTCAGCAACACATCAACGAAGAAACCCCGTTGTTTGGGAAAGACATCGAACGTAAGGCATTGGCTAGAGTTTGGGTTTGAAGTAGGGTTTTCCAGGGTCTGGATCGCCCTTGGCGCACCTGAAGTGCTCGCGAATCACACCAATTTCTTCAACTACCAATCTACAAAATCAAAGAAATGCCATGCAAGTTCTCATGATTGTTTGCTTGACCAGCTCATCGAAATAGTGAGCGATGAAAGCCAACATTATATCCATTCCTGCTAGTTGTCAGAATCGCGGGCACGTTCGACAAGTTCTGCCAGTAAAGCATCGCGATCACCCACGGCGCGGGCCAAAAGTTCGGCAGGAACAGTCCTCGACATGTACTTATTCCCCCAGACCATCAGCTCGATTAGTACCGGAATCAGTTCTAGACCGCTCTCGGTTGGCACATATCGACGACTGCGGCCATCGCGGGGATCTCTTCGCCGCTCAAGTACGCCAGCCTCGATCAATCGCTCCAGTCGATCGGTCAGGGTATTCGTTGCGATGCCTTCGTCAGCGGCAATTTCTGAAAACGTGCGGCGCTGACCCAACAGCACATCACGCAGCACCACCAGCGTCCATCGGTCTCCTAATAGGTCTAGAGCGCAGGCAATCGGGCAGTTTGAGCGCGGCATGTCTTTGCCAGACGGCATGAATCGATGATCGCTGACGGTTCAAGAGCTTCAGAATTATAGCTTGCATTTTGCTAGCCAAAACGTTACTCTTGTTTCGCAAGCTAAATTACTTGTATTTTGCAAGCTAACTGGACTGCCCTTACAGGCTAAAGGACTATCCCTATGGATCTAAACGGAAAGCGCGTCGTCATCACGGGCGGTGGTTCAGGGATTGGGTTAGCGATGGCGCGATCGCTCGCCGCTGAAGGTGCCCACGTGGTGATCACGGGCCGCAATCAGTCCAAGTTAGCGGCGGCAGCTTCCCACCATCCCAATATTTCGTTCCAGGTCTGCGATGTGGCTGACGAGGCGACTGTTGTTGCCCTGCGCGACGCTATGGATGCGGCAGGCGGCACGGATATGTTGGTCAACAATGCCGGGATTATGCACGCGTTTGATGTCACCCAGGGTTTCCCGCTGGAGAAACAGCTGCAAGAAATCGACATCGATGTGTCTGGCCCGGTGCGCCTGGTTCACCATTTTTTGCCGGGAATGCTGAAACGCGAGTCGGTGATTGTCAACGTCAGCTCAGGTTTAGCCTACACTCCCTACGCTGCGGCCCCGGTTTACAGCGCGAGCAAAGCCTTCGTGCACTCGTACACCCAAAGCCTGCGGGCGCAGCTGGCGGACACGTCAGTTCGGGTGGTAGAGCTGTTGCCGCCGGTCGTCGATACGCCGCTGGCGGCTGACCTAGATCCGTCATTCCCCCGCATATCGCCTGAAAAGTTAGTCGCAGCACTGATCAAAGGGCTTAAAAACAAGACTGACGAAATCACGCCTGGTCAGTCGGCGCAGCTGAAGCTGATGAGTCGCTTAGCACCAGAATTACTCTTTCAGCAAATGAATAAGAACGTCTAGAGCTAACGATTCGGATGCATCTAAAGGTTAGAGGACACGGCTAAAACTTGCGATCCCTCAGCCGTTGCATAGGCCTAACGATTCATTTAGGACAGCGCAAGATGAAATATTCAGTCATCTGACTCAATACCGATAACTTAAACGTGGACATAGCAAATGATCCTGAACAACTGGACTATCCTGGGCATTCAGAGCACCATCGGATTAGTTCTATACACATTGATATTTTTCTGGTATGTGCAACCGAGGCTCTCAAAGTCACCCTTTGAAAAAGCCGTTTTACCGCTGCTGCTATTGCACGTTTTTCGCTTTGCGGGCTTTGCGCTGCTGGTTGTTGGTCAGGTAGATCCGTCTTTGCCACGACAAGTGATGTCCGCAATCGCCGTAG
>JBARXP010000121.1:0-16298 GCA_049647405.1 Elainellaceae cyanobacterium
GCTAATCTTGTAGGGGTTTTAAATGGCGAGTCCGAATCCAGGCAGTTTCAGCGATCCAGTGCTCAAATCACCGATTCTGAAAGTAGTGTGGTTTAGGGGTTCTGCGAAACCCCTACAGGATTAGCCCCAGAGGAGAGAGGGACTTTGAATCTCTTGCTCCCCTTCTCCCAGCAGTGAGAAGGGGCTGGGGGATGAGGGGATTTCGAGATAGTTGCAAGCCTGACATGCTCCCGATGTTCTTTCTGCGATACCACTTTCTGCGGCATCATCATTTTCAGGACACATTTCAGACCCACAAGAGTTTTAGACTAAAAGTTCAGTTATAGGAGAGTCAACAACGATGGACGAACTATCCCCTTTGATGAAATCACTGACAGGCCATCCCATTGCCTTTCTGGGTGGGTTTGCTTCAGGTTTGTTTCGCCTCAATCTCAATGAAGACCCTGTGAAAAGCTGGTTAGAACAGCGATCTGAAGCTGATGCAGCTTCGTCTACTTCCTCAACCGTGAATGGCAACGGGAGTGGCCCCAAACCGATTTCTATCGATTAGCGACAATTAGCGACAACAGGTGAATGACGCCATTGACTTGTGATCTATGACTCGCGACAAGATGACTCGCGACAAACCGCTTGTCTGAAACGTTAGCGCAAAAATTTCAATGAACCTGCTTCTCTGACAGGTTTAATAGAAGTGTCGATCCATTGCAGCTATTTACAGCTCTGAGGCTGTGCACGTCCCCTTGGGTTTGAGTCTTTCTTGTAGGGTATGAAGGTGTGCATTGCTCGACAAGTGATTCTTGGGGCGCTGCCCAGTCGTTTTTTTCCGGAGCTAGAGAATGAGCGTAGTGACGATCGCGCTGTTAATAGTCGGCTTTGTGCTGCTAGTTGTAGGGGCAGAAATCTTAGTACGAGGAGCGTCAAAGCTGGCGATCGCAGCAGGGCTATCGCCACTTGTGGTTGGCCTAACGGTTGTGGCCTACGGCACGAGTGCGCCTGAGCTAGCTGTTTCGCTGCAGTCAAGCTTTGCTGGGCAGGCAGATATTGCGATCGGCAACATCGTGGGCAGCAACATTGCCAACATCCTGCTGATTTTGGGGATCACTGCGACGGTCAGTCCGCTGTTTGTCGCGAAGCAGCTTGTGCGCCTAGACGTGCCGCTGATGATTGGCGTGTCGGTGTTGATGCTGCTCATGGGCTTCGACGGCAACATTAACAGTTTCGAAGGTGGCGTTTTAGTCTTGGGGGCGATCGCCTACACCGTTTTTACCCTGTATCAGTGTCGCCAGGAAAACATTCGGCAGGAGAAAGCGGATCTAGCACGAGAAACCGAAGACGCAAAACATTTGCCTGATGCCTCACAAGGGGTGTCATCGGGCGATCTTCTGCCACCCGAGACCCGGCGCAAAGAATCTGCCAATCCGCTCGTTCGTATTGGTTCACCCTTGGTGGTGATGGCCATTGGAATTGCGCTGCTAGTCGTCGGGGCAAACTTGATGGTAAATGGGGCGATCGCCATCGCCGAATATCTAGGGATTAGTGAACTCATCATTGGTCTGACGATTGTGGCGATCGGAACGTCGCTCCCTGAAATTGCCACCTGTGTCGCGGCCACTCTCAAAGGAGAGCGCGATATGGCTGTGGGAAATGCAGTCGGCAGCAACATCTTCAATATTCTGCTGGTGATTGGTCTGTGCAGTATCGTCACCCCCGGAGGGCTTGAAGTTTCGCCATCTGCCATTCGCTTTGACATGCCGATCATGATTGCTGTAGCCGTGGCCTGTTTGCCCATCTTCTTCACGGGCTATATGGTTTTGCGTCAAGAAGGCATTTTGTTTTTGGCCTACTATGTGGCCTACACGCTTTATCTATTCCTCTATGCCACAGAACACGGTGCCCTAGAGGAATACAGCACGGTCATGGTGGTGTTTGTTGTGCCCATCACGCTACTAACGTTGATTGGTCTTGCCGTACAGGCTTGGCGGCACGGGCATCACGGGCATCGCGACTGAGAAGTTGGGTCTTTAGCAAAAGGAGCGCAGCCTAGAACTGGCGGGATGCCACTCTACTGCTCAACAGCTCCGAGGAGACGTAATACCTGCTTCTGCCCTTCGTGAATCCCGGTAACACCAGAAATATTCATGTTTTTGTAGAGTTGATTGACCTGAAACCAGCGAGGCAGACTGCGATCGCCAAACGGCCAAACCGCCACCTGGTCTTGATCATTAACAGCGATGATCACGTCGGCATTGGGGCCAAACTTTGTCAGAGTCAGGCCAGGTGCATCAGAAATTGAGGCTAGCCAACGGTCTTGAGTCAAGCTCCAGATGCCAAACAGGTCTGATTGACTGGCACACACGAGAGCCTCACCCTGAGCATCAAAGGCAACAGCATGAATTTTACTCGCGCTTTCATCCCACACCTGTTCACATTGACCTGTGCCGAGATTCCACAAACGAGCAGTTTGGTCTTCTCCACCGCTGAGGAGGCGATCGCCAGTGGCGTTAAGGGCTAGGGCATGAAGCCGACTCCGGTGCCCTTTGAGCGGTGACATGACCGGGGCTAAGGTAACGGCATCCCACACCTTAATCTGATGATCGGCACCACAGGTGACCAGGCGATCGCCTGCCGGACTGAACTTAACCTCAAAAATGCGGTGGTTGTGGGCAACAATGCTGCGGAGACAGACTCCAGTGGCAACATCCCAGAGTTTGAGAATGCCGCCGTCATCGACACTTGCCAACTGCTGACTGTTAGGGCTGAAGGCGATCGCCTGTAGGGTTTGGCGATGCCCCGCAAAAGACTGCACCGGGTTACCAGAATGAAGATCCCAGAGCTTGAGGATGCCATCGTCGCTCCCGCTCGCACACCAGCGCTGATCAGGACTGAGGGCGATCGCATAAACCCAATTGGTGTGCCCTCGGAGGGTTTGGAGATCAGAGTCGATGCGTAAATCTAACAGCTTGACAGTAGCGTCGTCATTGCCGAGGGCTAAGATAGCCCCGTCTTGGCTCAGGGTCAGAGAACAGACGCGACACCGATGCCGAGTCAGAGTTTTGTATGGGGTGCCTGTTTTCAAATCCCATAGCCGAACGGCCTGATCGCTAGCGGTTGCCAATAACGCGGCGTCTGACGCAATAGCCACAGAGGTAACATGATCGTCTGAATTATGGAAGGTTAATGGGCTTTCATCGCTAAATATATTCCAGATGCGTACGGTCTGGTCGGGGTTTGCCGTAGCCAGAAGAAGCTGCTGCTCTGAAGGGGAAGAGGCTAAACCCTGTTCGTGAGAATGTAGCTGTTCTGATAATGATGATTCACGAGACGAGTCACCAGAACCTGATTGAGTCATCGTTAGGGGCGCGACGGTGGTGATTCCGAGCACATCAGCAGGGCCTTGCAACACTTGAATCAGGTTTCCAGTTGACAAATCAAATAATTGGAGCGCCCCTTCTTCACTGCATACAACGATTGGGGTCGATGCGGGTGTAGAACGCTGCGGATGCTCGCCGTTATCACAGGCTGAATCATTGTTGCCTGAAAAGAAAACGGTCTTGACTAGGGGCATTTCGCTGGATTGAACAGGATGGAGGCGATCGCCCGCTTCCACAGCCCAAACAATGACTTGGTTGCGATCGCTGAGACTGACCAGTTGGCGATCGCCCGCCCCCCAGTCGAGTAGACGAATCGCTGATTTTCTCTCTGGCTCGATGAGGGGTTTTAAGCCGTCATCGTAGGCACCTACTGCGGTTTCTATCGTATCTATACCTGAGCCTGATATCTCTGAATCTACCGCCGAACCTGGCGATTCAGGATTGACCGCATCGGAGACCATGGCACTGAGCCGAGGTACATAGGGCGAATCTAACGCCCAGCACTGTACCCATCCCTCAGCACTGCCGCTCGCGAGTAGAGTACCGTCGTGGCTAAAACGAAGACTCGTCACCGCACCCCCCTGCGGCATTATCATCGTGATGCGTCGCGCTGTCTCAACATTCCAGAGGTAAATTCGTTGGTTGACATGCCCACTCGCCAGCAACGGCTGCTGCGGATGAATCGCCAGACAGGTGACGCTCGCCTCTGGCTCAGACAGAAAAATCTGTTGCTGATTATCGTCTAAAGTCCACACCAAAAGCTGACCTTGGCGATCGCCTACCGCTACAAACTGCCCTCGACGTTCCACCGCAACGATGGGTTGGGTGCCTAACCCGCTAGAGAAGCCGCACTGTTGCAGCTCTGCCCCCGCTAAATTCACTCGGGCCAGACTTGTGTCATCGAGGCAGGCTTGTCTCAGCAGCAGTCCCGAAAAGTCCATGCCCTCTAGACTCCAGTGCATCTGACGGTAGAGATTGATAATGTTGCCTGCGCCATACCCTGCACGGGTTCGGTAGTCGCTGCGTAAGCGGGCAAGAATGTCTTGGAGCTGAGCTTTCATGGCCGACTCTGACGCTAGATTCTCTTGCAGGGCGCTAGCGGTGGGTTCTAAAACAAGCTGCTGCTGGCGAGCCCGAATGTCGTCGCGGCTATCGGCCTTAATCAAGGCATGGTGAAGAAATCGATGCAGTTGACCACTCACCACCTCATCCACGACATCATTCACAAGCTGCTCTCGCACATATCGCTCCAGCATAGGAGTCAGGAAGTAACACGAGTCATGCAGATGAATCAGCGATCGCCGTCGCAGTGAATCTAGCATGTCAGGCAGTTGAGTACTGGCCTGCAAAGACACCAAGTCGTGACGTAAGACTGCCAACGATAGAGGATGTGTGGCGATCGCCAAAGCCTCTAAAATCTCTTGCTCATCTGGCGAGAGTCGCTCGACTTGTTCGACGAGGCTATCGCGCACAGGAGATGGCAAATAGCCATTCTCCATCTCGTCTACGAGCATGGCCACATCATTACCAAAAACAGAGTGCAGAGCGATGACCGCCTCCTCTAGCACAAAGGGATTTCCACCGCAGATATTGACGAGTCGATGCCATCCTGCGTCGAAAATGTTGCCTGAAACGTCTAGCTCTGGACTACAAAAAGGCTGACTTTGAATCGCATCAAGAGGCCACACCTCCTGCACACGGCCAGAAGAGGCAGGCAACCGTTGCAAATCAGCCGGAATTTCTCGGCTGGTCAGCAGTAGGCAGCTTGAGTGCGATCGCCCCACCATTTGTCTAATCAGATCTTCATAGACCTGACAGTCTGATTGGTAGCATCCTGCGGTTGCCCCAGATTGAAACACGGCATCAAACCCGTCTAAGACAATCAAATACCGCTGCTGCTGCAATCCTTGAACAATGGCGCTGACCACGTCTGAGGCAGAAAGTTCAGACGATAAAGATGAAGGGATTGCTTCTGAGTCTGGAGCCACCATATCTGGAGCCACCATATCAGGGGTCACCATATCGGGGCTCACAATGAACCGATAGAGATCCTGCAAAACATCTTGGGGTGACCGATCATGGAGCGATCGCCAAATGAGATGGAACGACTCTTTCACGGCCTCTGCCACAGCCCAGGCTAGGGTACTTTTGCCGATTCCTGCTGCTCCTGCCAGCATAACCAATCGAGATTGTTCTTGCTCAATCCAGGTTGTGACATGATTGACCTCAGCTTGTCGCCCATATGAAGGACTAAGACGACGACAGCTTCCCCAATCATGCCGAATTTCAGCCGATAGGTTTGGTGATCCTGCTGCCCCGCTTGCAGACTCTAACTCTCGGCCAGGAGAGCCATGATTGAGAGAATCAGCGGTCGCTGTAGCCGTGGCAGAAGAAGCTAGAGGGCGATCGGAAGCTAGAGGGCGATCGCGAGTGGGACTGCGTTTAATCCAGCGCAGTGCAGCGATCCGAAAATTCTTTTTACCAACTTTTTCGCCTTCCCGAAAAATTTCAGACAACAACCCCCACAGCTTTGGGCCTATATCTTGCCGTAGATAGCCCGCACTGTATCCGTCTTGCCCTATTTCATCGTAGGTCAGATTTTCCCACGATCCTTGCAAAACCTTTCGTTGAGGTTCACTGAGGTGCTTGCCGCTATGGACAAATACAGCCTCATCAATGCGTTCGAGCACGTCTTCAACGTTCATTAGCCCATCAACTGGAATCACCCTGAATTGGTTTCTCAGTGTAGATCAGCTTTCCTGATCTTTTCTGACATTTACTGATCTTTCCTAATTTTTCTCGCAAACTACGTAAGTCCTGATGGCAAACATCGACACCTTTCAGCATGAGCTGGAAGCGCCGGAGTAACCTATGAGTACAGACACGTGTTGGAGATTCCAGAATTTGCCGTCAGTTTCCGAACTCTCCAAGTGCCCGAACTCTCCAAGCAATCGAGAGAGATGCACAAGCCCGTGCCTACAGACCATAGGGAAGAGACATCCAGCAGTGATCACTTGACTTGAAAAATAATTCTTTTGATAGAGGGCAAAAGTCCAGACGCCCTTAATATGTGAAAAGTCTGGCGTGTTGCAAATTACACCGTTCATTAAGAAAAACTCGGGAATTTTATGCAGAGCGTGATCGAAGAAGTTCAATCCACAGCAATAGGCTTAGTGGGGCAAGCCGTTGGATTTATCCCAGGTATTTTGGCGGCAGTCATTATTCTTGCGCTGACTCGTTACGGCGCAGAAGGCATCCGTCACCTGCTTCAAAAAACATCTGAGAGACTCATCAGCAATCGCTCACTCCAAAAGCTACTGGTGCAAATCAGCTATATCACCACATGGATTGTGGGAGTTCTTGTTGCTGCTGTAATTGCATTTCCCGATTTAGGGCTAGGCGATATTATTGCCCTTCTTGGACTTGGCTCCGTTGCAATTGGTTTTGCTTTCCAAGATATTTTCAAAAATTTTCTGGCAGGAGTCATTCTTCTGCTACAGCAGCCATTTAAAATTGGCGATCAAATAATCGTGGCCGAATATGAGGGAACAGTGGAGGAAATTGCTCTCCGCTCGACTCAAATCAAAACCTACCGAGGAGAAGAAGTGGTAATCCCAAATTCCATTGTCTTCACCAGCACGGTACAGGTGATGACCGCTAAGCCTCACCGTCGAACCGACTTAGAGATTGGACTAGACTACAACACTCCTTTAGCTGAAGCGAAGCAACTGTTGCTTGGTGTCGTAGACGATATTGTAGGGATTGAATCTAGCCCCGAACCAGAAGTCGATATTATTGGCTTTGGAGACAGTTCCATTAATTTTGTGGTGCGGTATTGGACTGTCCCTCAGCAAGCTCAAGTGCGCCGCATCAAAACCCAGGTCATGATTGCGCTCAAAAAAGCCTGTGATGAGGCAGATTACAGCATTCCGTATCCTATTCGCACCGTTTATTTCTTCAATCAAGACGATTATTCTGACCACTATCGACTCAATAAAGTGACGAATGAAACGGCTTCTCACAATTCATGATGGAGCAGATGCAGCCAATGCTAGGTGAACTCATGGGTTCACCAATTGGCTCAGTCTGTATGCAGTTGTGCTTTTTAGCTGACGGTTTTTCGATTGCAGCTGAGTAAAATGCCTGTAAGGATCAGGGCAAGTCTAATCTGAAGTCGCGTCAAACTGAAGTCGCATCAAATTGCCGTAGCCATAGCTCTCGCTTGCTAAGTAGGTGGACAAAAATAAACGCAGGTATGTGTAGGTTGTGGTTGAGGGACAAAACCCAACGTCAGCATGGGTTACGCTTCGCCAACCTATCCTACACAAGCGATAAATATTTAGGGCAACCTACTTACCACAGACGTACTTTAAGGCGACTCTTTAAAGTCGAGTCCCTAAAGAAGACGTATCAAGACTATCAATTCTTGTATTGCTACTCCTTCAATGAAGGCTGAATTATGAGATAGCTCGACTAATATTGGCTAGCGCGAGCGTAGTCTCCAACGGCATAGCACAACATTTTTAGGCTAGAAACTGCCTGCTGCTTGAGCTTCTCATCGTTAATTTGCCTAGCAACATCAAGGCGCTGCTCAAAATAGTCGAGGGCTTGATTTTGGTTGCCGACGACATCAAAAATAACGCCTAAGCTCTCTAGAGTCTGCATCTCATTGCGCTGATCGTTAAGATTGCGAGAAATCTCAAGACGCTGCTGCTGAAACGCGATCGCCCTCAGATAGTCGCCCATGGTGTAGCAGGTACTTCCGAGATTTTTCAGAATGTGCATCTGAGCCCGTTGATCATCCAATTCTCGGGTGATCGCGAGTAGGTGCTCATAGCATTCAATGGTTTTGCTGTGATTACCCATGGCGTGGTAAGCATTACCCAGATTTCGGAGAACCTGACTCTCAACGCTGATATCGCTGAGTTCTCGTGCCATCTCTAGGCTCTTTTGATAGTAAGAGATCGCTGATGCATGGTCATCAATGATCTTGTAAACCATGCCGAGATTATTGAAAGCAGCGGCAATGCCTCGCCTGTCTTCAATCTCTTGGGCAACGTGTAGGCTTTCATGCTTATAACGAATGGCCTTATCGTAATCTTGAGTGTGACGATAGGCATTGCCAAGATTGCTGAGAGCCTGCCGCTCAATGCGACGATCGCCAATCTGACGGGCGATCGCCAAACACTGCTGAGAAACTTTAATCGCTCGGCCATAGTTTCCCAACGCATATTCAGCTAACCCCAGCCCTTCTAACGCTCGCCCTTGACCAACAAAGTCATCTAGCTGGGCGTAAAGTTCGCAGGCGTTTTCGAAGGTGGAAATGGCTAGGGAGTAATCCCGAATCTGATAAAGCTCAACCCCTTTTTCAAGCAGTCGGTCGGCTTCTGACTGCAATTCTTCTTGAACTCCGTACGAGATTGTTGATGCATCAACATTGCGCTCTAGAGGAGGAACAAGAGTCTCATATTTACCGCTTAAAAACTGATCCATTAGTTCATCACGCCCTTTGGGGACGCCAGGAGACTACAACTCTTAGTACATAACAGGGCTTCACTCGATATCACCTATCTGGTGAAGCTCTCGACTATTTCACACGACTCGATAACACTGTGATCTTTGCACTCGTTTGAAGTAAACCCAATACTCTTGAAAAAGCTCAGTCAGGAGAAGTCTTTATCTAATCGCAAGACTAACGTAAAAGTATCTCAAAACATCTAAGATTAAGAGCATATGGCTGCACAGCCATGCGAAGCTTAATATCAAATCTGAATAGCAAAGTGATGAACCCTGAAATCTCTGGCATCACGGCCTGAGATGTTGAAAAGTAGCTTTCGCGATCGCCTATGGCCTTCACAGCTTATGAGCCTTTACGGCTTATGAACTCAGTAGTAAACGATCCGGTAATGTATATACCTTAACTATTGACATCCCCAATTGAACACGGTAAGTCTTCTGTGTTTTTTAAACATTGGGTGAAGATTCCTGAGATATCTGTAAGTATTTCTGCGGACTCGACATCTAGATCAACAGTTGAAATGTAGTACCTGAATGTGATTGAGGCACTTTATGCCGGGTGTCGCCAGCGATTCACGGTTCATATTCGTTCACAAGTGATCTTCTTAATTTCAGGATTAGATGGCTCCCTTCACCACAATTGATCCTTGTGACTGATCCTAAATTTCATTTGTTGTTTGTTGGTGTCTGTAAATTCACTCACCGCTCGGAGAGGACTGTTTAGGGATGATTGTGGAGATGTCTGTTCGGAGATAATTGTGGAGAGGACTGTTCGAAGAGGACTGTTTAGAGATCACGGTCTTCAAACCACTTCACGGCTTGAGCACGAGGATGCCTAAACCCTAGGGCTGAGTTCACCTCTGGAGCAAAGATTTCAACGTGTTAGGCTGAGAGGGTCTTGAGCTTGAGTATCCTTGGTGAATTTACCTCTAACCTCAGAAAGATTACTGTTTTCACCAGCATTGCCGAAGGCGGATTCAGTTCCGCTCATCTTTGCGTTTCCCAATGAATATAGTGTGGGTATCACGAGTTTGGGATATCAGGTTGTCTGGGCCACGCTTGCTCTACGAGACGATGTGGCGGTCAGTCGATACTTCACCGATGGCAGCGAACCGTTGCCGACACAGCCCGAACTGTTGGGGTTTTCTGTGTCGTGGGAATTAGATTACGTTAACATTCTCAAAACTCTTGAAGCGCTTGAAGTTCCCATCTGGGCAGCAGAGCGTAGCGATGACCATCCTCTTGTGTTTGGCGGAGGCCCTGTCTTAACCGCAAATCCAGAACCTTTTGCAGAGTTCTTTGATGTCGTGCTCTTGGGCGATGGAGAGTTACTAATCAACGAGTTTATTCAGGCTTATCAGCAGGTGCGGCAGGGCGATCGCCAAACCCAGCTACGCCACCTAGCCTCGGTGCCTGGGGTTTATGTGCCCAGCCTTTATGACGTGAGCTACGATAGCCCAGAGGGCGACATTCGTGCCATTCAGCCGAAGTATGCAGATGTGCCTGCTGAAGTGGTGAAACAGACCTATCGAGGCAATACCCTATCGACCTCAACGGTTGTCACCGAAAAAGCAGCCTGGGAAAATATCTACATGGTTGAGGTGGTGAGGAGTTGCCCAGAGCTATGTCGGTTTTGTCTGGCCAGCTACCTGACACTCCCCTTCCGACCTGCCGATCTCGATGCATCGTTGATCCCCGCCATTGAGCAGGGGCTAAAAGTGACTGACCGCATTGGTCTTTTGGGCGCTTCTGTGACTCAGCATCCCGAATTTGATCGGTTGCTCGACTACCTCAATCGCCCTCAGTTCGACCAGGTAAGAGTGAGTCTCGCCTCTGTTCGCACCAACACGGTCACCCAGAAGCTCGCTCAAACGCTGGTTCAGCATGACACGCGCTCCATTACGATCGCCGTAGAAAGTGGCTCAGAACGGGTGCGGCGCATCATCAACAAAAAGCTGCAAACAGATGAAATTGCCCAAGCTGCAATCAATGCCAAGGCGGGCGGTCTGAGCAACATGAAACTCTATGGCATGGTTGGCATTCCGGGGGAAACTGCCGACGATCTCGAACAGACGGTGGAGATGATGCTGACGATCAAAAAAGCGGCTCCTGGGCTGCGGTTAACTCTTGGATGCAGCACTTTTGTGCCCAAAGCTCACACGCCGTTTCAATGGATGGGCGTTCATCCAGACGGTGACAAACGGTTAAAGCGGCTGCAGAAGCAGTTGCGGCCTCAGGGTATAGATTTTCGACCTGAAAGTTATAAGTGGTCGGTCATTCAGGCATTAATTTCGCGGGGCGATCGCCGTCTCTCCAAGCTCCTAGAGCTGACCCGCCACTACGGAGACTCTCTCGGCAGCTATCGTCGGGCGTTTAAGACCCTGAAGGGGCAGTTGCCCGATCTAGAATTCTATGTTCATGAGCAGTGGTCGTGCGATCGCCTATTACCCTGGCATCACATTCAAGGGCCGCTGCCTGTAAAGACCCTAGAGCAACACTTAAAAGAAGCGCTGCTTCAGGCCGAACCCCAACTTTGTTCCTAGTTTGACTGCACAACGGAACGATCTGGATTCATAAGATCTAGACTCATAAGATCTAGATTCACACGATCTGAATCTATCATTCTTGCCATCTGGCGCTAAGATGATGTCCGTACGAGGGCATATCCGTTTGATTGAACCAAGCGAGTTGACCGATCAGCTACGATCAGTTCACGCGCTTTGAGCGATCTAATGATCTTTATAGATGTCCATCCATGTTTGGGAGAAGAGTGTTGTGCTTGATAAGAAGCGCCAGCGATGGGTGATTAATACCGTGCTCGTGATTGCGGTCGTTGCCTTTGCTGGGTTTTCGCTCGCTTTACCGTTGAGTCGAGTGTTTCAGGGAGACCAGTCAGACTCAGAGCAAGTGGCCAATGCTCCAACGTCTAGGGAAGAAGAGTTGGAAGCCCAGGCACGAGGCTATGAGCTAGTTCTCGAAAGAGAACCTGACAACGAGGCGGCATTGCGAGGGCTACTCCAAGCGCGCCTAGAGTTAGATGATATCGGAGCCGTTATTGAGCCGCTTGAAAAATTAGTGGGTTTATACCCTGACCGCACCGAATATGCCGTGTTGCTGGCGCAAGCGAAGCAGCAAGTGGGCGATCGCGAGGGGGCGGCTCAAGCCTATCGGGATGTGCTGTCATCAAATCCGGGTGACATGAATGCCCTGCGAGGATTGGTGTCGCTACTACTGGCTGAAGAGCGTCCAGAAGCGGCCATTGGGCTGCTAGAAGATACCCTCAAAACAGCCGATGACGTGAATCAGATTCAGCCCAACAGCGTTGATGTTACGTCTGCACAACTCTTGCTGGGGCAGGTCTATGTCGAAATGGGACGCGATGATGAGGCGATCGCCATTTTTGACGAAGCGATTCGCACCAGTGGCGATGACTTCCGTCCTATTTTGAGCAAAGCTCTCGTCTTGCAAGATCTAGGCCGCGATGATGAGGCTCAGCCCCTGTTTGCCTCAGCCGAAGCTCTAGCTCCCGCCGAGTATAAGGACGAAATTAGCCGCTTAGCAGCGGGCGAATCTGACACAGGAGAAGGGGCGTTGGGTGAATCGGGGGGTGATGCAGCAGAGGAACCGAACGACGACACCGATAATACCAATGAGTCTGAGTCGGATGCAGAGTCGGAGTAATGCTCAGAACAACGCTCGGAGTAAAGATAACATCACTCACTGAAGCTGAAACGAGATTTTTGACAATCGATTTCGCTTTGACAGAATGTTACGAAGTTCAACCCCATATAATAAAAATGGCTCAGCGCTCTTGATCAGAGCTGCTGTTTAGATGCACCGATCGCAATGACCAACTTCCGTATAGTTTGACTAGCGGGTTTGAATACGCTGAGAGGGTGAAACCAGGCTCATGACGTCTCTGCAAGACATCGACACAAAAGACGACGAAAACCGTATTATTCAGCCTCCCGAAGATGATCCCGACACCGATCTTCCTGATGATGTCGAGATGTCGTTGTTTGACCATCTAGAAGAGCTGCGTCAGCGCATTTTCTACGCCCTGATTGCTGTAGTTATCGCGGTTGTGCTGTGCTTTGTTTTCGTCAACGATATCGTTGGGTTGCTTGAGGTGCCTGCCCAAGGCGCCAAGTTTCTCCAGCTCTCACCCGGCGAATATTTCTTTGTATCCGTCAAGGTGGCGGGATATACTGGGCTGCTGATTTCCAGCCCGCTCATTCTGTATCAAATCATTCGGTTTGTGCTGCCAGGGCTAACCCGGAGCGAACGTCGAATGCTGGGGCCGATTGTCTTGGGGTCGAGTGTTCTCTTTTTTGCAGGGCTGGCCTTTGCCTACATTGCCTTGATTCCTGCGGCACTCAACTTCTTTATCAGCTACGGCGAGGGTGTTGTAGAGCAGTTGTGGTCAATCGATCGCTACTTTGAGTTTGTCTTGCTGTTGCTATTTAGCACGGGTCTAGCCTTCCAGATTCCCGTCATTCAGCTTCTTTTGGGTTTACTCGGCATCGTATCGGCCAAACAGATGTTGAGCAACTGGCGGTATGTCATGTTGGGAGCGGTTGTGCTAGGTGCCGTCTTAACCCCTTCCACCGACCCGATTACCCAAAGTCTTTTAGCCGGAGCTGTTTTAGGACTCTATTTTGGAGGTGTTGGAGTAGTTATTTTGGTGACTCGCCCTCTTTCGTCGCAATCTTCGACCTGATTTAGTTTGCTCCACGTTATTTTCATCCAAGTTGTTTTTACCTACCTTATTTATTGGCTTGCATGACGGAACCATTTTTACTCAGCCGAGTGCTCCTGAGATTTGATGCTGACGTCGATGAGCGAATTCACGATTTGTCTGCTGTGACGACATCGCCCGACGGGTATCTGTGGCTGGGTTCTGATGAAGGACGATGTATTGAGCGGCTGTCTCCAGGGTTGCCCCAGCGGTTTGCTCAGCATCGGTTTTTCTCGCTAGATCATCTGGTTGAGGTGTTTGATCAAGAAGACGAAGCCGATATCGAAGGACTCGACTATGCAGCGCCCTACCTCTGGTTTACAGGGTCGCACAGTCACAAACGCAAGCGAGCCAAGAAAAAAGACCCCATCAAAAATATTGAACGGCTGAGCGAAATCAAAACAGAACCCAATCGCTTTATGCTGGGCCGCATTCCTGTTGTGCAGGGAGAGTTGGTTAAGACGTGCGTTGGATTGCCTGGGCATAGCCCGGATCGCCCCTCTGAGCCAGACACAGTATTATCGGCCAGCCTGCTTCAAAAAACAGACGATACCAATGTCTTAATCCAAGCCCTGCAAGCCGATGAGCATCTCGGCAAGATCATCACCAGCCATTTGCCCAGCAAAGATAATGGTCTGGATATTGAAGGCATTGCGGTTCGAGGCGACACGGTTTTCTTAGGCTTGCGCGGCCCTGTTTTGAGGGGGTGGGCGATTATCTTAGAACTAGAAGTCGAAGAGACGGCTAACCCTGAAGTGCTCGATCTGAAAGTGCTGAATGATGCGGGCGATCGCTACCGCAAGCATTTTCTCGATTTGGGCGGCTTAGGCGTTCGAGATCTGTGCTTTGATGGCGACGATCTGCTGATCTTAGCTGGGCCAACGATGACGCTTGATGGTTCGCAGGGCGTGTTTCGGCTACGAGATGCCCTCAGTCATGCTCAAGATACGCTTTGGAGTCAAGACTCCGATGGCCTCGAAACCGTCTTTCAGCTAACGCTGCATCCGGGTGGCGATCGCGCCGAAGGCATGGCAATTTTGCCCTGCTTTGAGGATGAACACAGTCTTTTGATTGTCTACGACGCGCCCCATGCCAACCGCTATATCGACGATTTGGCGATCTACATGGATGTCTTTCGGCTACCGAACTAGACACTGGCCGTGTTCTCCGAAGATCTGAGGCACCTCAAATCTACAGGACTTACGCATTTTGTTGAAAGGGTGGGCGCGGCGCGCCCACCCTTTCAACGAATTTATTCAGGCTTACGTGAGTTGTGCGTAAGTCCTGATCTAATCTGTCTAGAATCTTGATAGCCCTGGAACATTAACCGTCATGCGGCTCACTCTGCATCAGTTCGCTGATGTAGTCTTCTTCTCGCGTGTCTAAATCTTTGACCAAGCGATAGGTCGTATCGGGCTGTTTCACTAAAATGCCAGAGTCAACCAGGCGGCTCAGAGCTTGCTGAAGCTGGGTATTGGTCAGGTGAAGCCGACCATCTTTTTTGGCCTGACGCACGTAAGCGAAAAGCACCAAAAACCGACCATACAGCGGCCCTGGCTGGCCGTCTTGAAACCCCTGGCGCACCTGGCTAAGAATGATTTGCCACTGCTCACGCTCTAGTTCTTCATAGATTGGAGTACCAAACTCCGACTCCGCTTCTGGATCTTCATCGGGCAAAAATAATTCCTTAAAGCCTTCCAGAGTCTGGACTTTGACCACTCCATCTGCTTCAGCCTCTAAGATGAAGGAGCTAAAGTTGCTGAATGTGCCGCCATTGTCTTTGCGAATAGACAACACCCCTTCGTAAGAAAACTGTGAGTCAGATCGCATCAGCAAATCGATTGAGGCAAAACGCGTGCTTTTGCCCTGATCGCGGGCCTGAGTGATCGACTCGGTTAGGCAAATCAACGCCTCTTGATAGCTGATGCTTGGAGGCGTCTCGGGCTGAGTTTCTTTGATGTTGGCGTAGTCGATTTCTACCGACAACTTTTCGATGTCAATAAACTCGTCTGCGCTAAGCAGCAGTTGTTCGCTGGCTGTTGCGGCTCGACCAATCAGCGTCACTTTTTTTCGCAGCGTCTTGAGCGCGTTGACGAGTGGAACAAAGTCGCGATCGGCAGTCACTAAAATGAATTGGTGAATGTCAGGATATCGATGGGCTGCATTGAGACAATCGACCGTTAACTTGATGTCAACGCTGTTCTCTTTTCCGGTAGAGACATGAATCGTCTCAAAGCCCAAGCTGTAGAGAACCTGCACTAAGATGTCGCGCTCTCTACGCCAGTTGGAATACACCATCTTAATGCGCGGATGCCCTTGGGTGTGGGCGTAGTTGACCAGAGACTCGGCCAGCGGCGCTTTCGCCCCCTGGGCGGCGACTTTTACGTTTTCATAGTCCCAAAAAACGGCGATCTCCCCTGAGGTTGAGTCAGCAGTGAGACCCGAGTTTGGCAGCGCACTCGATCGAGAATGTGATGCTTCGAGCTGTCTAGAATGCTCTGAATCTTGAAGTCCGGCAAGGGTTCCTGTGTAGGTTGCGGCTAGGGCTACAGTGCCAGTCACGGTCGCACGCCGCACGTCTCGCTCTGACAACCAACTCAACGCAAACGTGATCCCAAAGACGATGGGGCCTACTCCGAGCAGCATCCATTTTTTCGCCATGGCCATTTCGA
>JBARXP010000122.1:0-2670 GCA_049647405.1 Elainellaceae cyanobacterium
ACTGGATTGATACTGTCGAGATTCGCGATCGCCGCACAGCCCACCTCATTTCTCGCCTGATCCCGGCTCAATGCCCGTTTGAACGAGACATCAAAGTCTTTGGCAAAGTCGTTGCTCACATTCCCCCGATGTGCAAAATCAACCCGTTATACGATCAGTTCGTGGGGTTGAGGTTTCGCTCTCTTTGCTATCTAGTCGATGTATGCGGTGAAGACATTCAAGCACACTGCTAACGCCAATCTGGGTGCCTAACCTGGATGACCAATGTGGATTGGCAATCTGGATTATCAATCTGGATTATCAATCTGGACGAACCTCCTCAATCAGATCAACATCGTGGTCGTCTAATCGATAAAGTTGGTAAACCACCTGGTTGATCGCTTGGTCTAGCGGCTCTTGAGCCTGTGCAAGAGGCGAAGGTGAGTCAACAGCGGTTTTCGTGCCATGCGCTTGACGGGTCGTCACCAGAGCCATGAGGCGATCGCCCAATTCTTTCTCTTTGGCTAAGGTCAGCAGCGGAATCGGCAGTTGTCGCAACGGCGATGGCCCGATGCGCAGGTAGCCTCCGTTGAGACGATTGCCCTGAGAATGCTGAAGAAAGAGCAGATTCATCAGACGACTGTTGAGAATGCCGAGCAAATAAAGCAACGGCAGTTGATCGGTTTGGATGATGCAGGTCGATTTTCCAGCCAAGATGCATCCGTCTAAATCGGCCACGACCTCTAATTGGCGGGTCATGCTGGCGACGATGAGCTTTGCTGCCCTGGCTTGCTGATAGCGCCGAGGCAAGACCTGATGCAAAGCCTGACTCGATATCACAGGCTGCGAAATGCGATCGCCCAAATAGCGCATGGGTTTCTCGGCCCAGCGCAAACAGTAGCGGTCAATGGTGCCGCTGTTGACGACTTGAAAATGGCGATCGCCATTCTGCCCTGAGTTCTGAGGATTGGCACTTGTCATACATTCTTGAATGTCGAGAGAATGAATCAACGGCTTGAGCTGATAGGCTTCTGCGACAGTGGCGGCTCCGGTGACTTGAGCCAGTTCTCCTAGAGTTGGAAAGCGATCGCCCAAGGTTTGCAACAGGTCAGCACGACGAGCATTGGTATCAACGCACCAGGCAGATGGAGAAGCCGTCAGCTGTTCCAGCGGGATCAGCCGTGAATGCAGAATCTCGCAGGCTAAATTTCCCTTTTTCATTTGCTCATATCGAATAGGGGCGGCGTTCACAGGATTGTGAGAAGGATTAGCGGGCGATCGCCGTTTCACCACATACACCAGCGGATACACCGCCGCATCAAACAAGTCCGTGAGGCTGTAGTCGCGAATGCTTCTGATCTGGCTGTGCTGAGTCAGGAGCGATCGCGCCGCCGTGGCATAGCGTGCCGACAGCAGCTTATTAGGCACCACGAAGCTGTGAAGTCCTCGTGGTTTGCAGAGCATTAGCGCTTTTTCGATAAAAACGCAGAACAAATCCCAGTTGCCCCGCGCCGACTGATAGTGCTGAGTACAGTGGTGTCGCCACTGGGGGTGCCATACGGTCATGGCCTCGGAGTCGAGATAAGGCGGATTGCCGATCACCACGTCAAACCCTCCGCTAGACACCGCCCCTGGAAATGCCGCCTGCCAGCTAAATTCGTCGTCATCAATCAGGGCATTGCCTTGACGAATCGCTCGATGCAACGAGGTAGACGGCGATTCTAGTGCCGATGAAGAGAGAGTCTGGCAGTCCCGGATCAGTTCTAGGTGCAGACTCAACCGCGTCACCTCTACCGCCCAGGGATCAAGATCTACACCAGCGATCGCAGTCTGAACAAGCGTTTGGCGTTCCTCGAATGCCAGAGAACGGCGAGCCTGGTGCTGATGCCATGCCAACAGGTAGCGATAGGCCACCAGCAAAAAGATGCCGCCCCCACAGGCCGGGTCAAGAATCCTGAGATCAGTGGGGACAGTTGGAGACGAATGGAGGCGATGTGGGCGATGCCCAGGCAAGCCAACGCCCACCGTTTGCCCCACCACATAGTCCACCATTTCGACCGGGGTATAGTACGCACCCTGTCGCTTTCGCTGGGAGGATTGTGAAGACTTTCGTTGCGATGCTGTGCCTGATCGAGGCGTGCCTTTTTGAGCAAACTCCAGCGGGTTGATCAGATACTCATAGACCTGTCCCAGTAGCTCAGCTCCGACGGTTCGCTGCTCCAATCCCTGGGCCAAACATATTGCGAAGCGATGTCCTACCTTGGTCAGAAGAACCTGATCACAGTCTTGATGAGAAGCTTGGTTAGAATCGAGAAATTTAGACCGAAGCCATCGAGCCGGAAACACCGTGCCATAACGCTGGTTGATTCCCCTGCAACCCTTAATGATGGCAGCACGAATCGGGTGGCGATCGCCTTCTTCCACAACCCTCGCGAGCGAACCTGCGGGCAATAAGCCATAGGATTCGGCGATCGCCAATCCGGTGAGCAAGAGCAGATACGGCTTCAGATCAGGATCAGACGATGAAAGATGCCCCCCAGTCTGGAACCCTCGCAATACCCTCGCCACCTCTGGCGGCATCGATTGAGACGCAGGCCAACTCCAGTTTTTATTAGAATTCGCGAGTTTGGAAGTCAAATCTCTAAGATATAGCTGTAGTCAGCTTATTTAGGACATAGACAGTTTTGTGGG
>JBARXP010000123.1:0-4471 GCA_049647405.1 Elainellaceae cyanobacterium
GCAACGCTCTGCCTACCCGAACACTTGCGCATTGCCCTCGTCACCAAAGACACCCTCGATCGATCGGCAAGCGACTGGGCTCAGGGTGGCATTGCAGCGGCGATCGCCCCTGACGATTCTCCTCAACTCCATGTTGAAGACACACTCAAAGCCGGGGCTGGGCTGTGCGAATATGCTGCTGTGCAACACCTAGCCAGCTATGCCGCAGACTGTGTGCGATCGCTCGTTCATCTGGGGGTTGCCTTTGACCGCAAAGGAGAAACTCTTGCCCTCACCCTAGAAGCTGCCCATTCTCGTCGGCGCGTCTTACACGCCGCAGACACCACAGGTCACGCCATTATCACAACGCTGATGCAGCAGGTCTTAGCACGACCCAACCTGGATATTTTCTCCGATGCCTTTGCCCTAGATCTCTGGTTAGAAGATGCCCCCATGCGGTGTCGTGGCATTAAACTTTTGTGGCATCAGAAAATTTTCTGGCTCTCCAGTCAGGCCGTCATTCTTGCCACTGGGGGTGGTGGGCAAGTCTTTTCTCAAACAACAAATCCGGAGGTCAGCACCGGAGACGGAGTCGCAATGGCATGGCGAGCCGGAGCGATATTGCGCGATTTAGAATTCATCCAGTTTCACCCCACGGCTTTGACTAAGCGAGGCGCACCGCGTTTTCTGATTAGCGAAGCCGTGCGTGGAGAAGGAGCCCATCTGGTTGATCGGCAGGGGCGGCGATTTGCCCTTGATTACCATCCAGCGGGAGAACTGGCTCCACGGGATGTCGTCAGTCGGGCTATTTTTAGTTTTTTAGAGCAGGACTCATCCTCAACAGATGAAGTCTCTGAGCCTCCAGAGCAGGTGTGGCTCGATCTGCGACCGATAGATGATGAGACCATTCGACACCGATTTCCCAACATCATTCAGGTCTGCAAACAATGGGGCGTGGATGTATTTCGGGAATCGATTCCTGTCGCCCCAGCAGCTCATTACTGGATGGGCGGAATTTGCGTCGGTTTACAAAGCCAAAGCTCAATTCCAGGCATGTATGCAGTGGGTGAAACGGCTAGCACAGGAGTTCATGGAGCCAATCGTCTCGCCAGCAACTCGCTGTTAGAATGTCTCGTGTTTGGAGCGCAGTTGCGAGATATTCCGGTGCGTTCCGATTCACAACAGAATCTAGATCCCTTAGCATCAACGGCCTCTACTCACAGCCTGTCAATCGATGCAGCCCAAACATCCAGTGCCGTGAATCCTTTGGCGATCGCACTCGAAGCTGCGGCAACAGATGAGGTTCAACACACGCTAACAGAGATTCGACAATTGTTGCCTGCCCTTGTGTGGCGCAGCGCAGGCATTTGCCGCACCCATGAAGGATTGATCGAAGCCATTGACCAAATTGAGGCATGGCAGCAGGCGATCGCCCAACTTTCTCTGACGCAGATTTTAGAACAACTCTCTGCCGATCAGCCTTGCCCAGTCAAGTCACATCAAGCGAATGAGATTGTTCAGCAATGGGGAGAAGTGCGCAACTTACTAGATATCGCGTGGCTCATTTTAAGCAGTGCAGACTTCCGCACCGAGAGCCGAGGAGGCCATTATCGCGTTGACTTTCCGACCACTGACCTCGATTGGCAAGCCCATACGCTAGTCAAGGGTCAGAAGATTTGGCGATCGGCCCTTGTCTCTCCTGATGTCTCAATCAATTCACGCCCATGAGATGGCGTTGGCAGTCAAATTTTTGTGAACGCAAATTGCGCTCACCGTAAGTGATCCCAAATAGAACTTGACTTTAGCGAGTTCCAGATCCTCGGGAATCGTCAGGGCCACCGTTGTCTGGTGGCGTGTAATCGCTGGCAACCAAAACGCCCTCTGCCCTTTGAAGGTTGAGGATAGATGACTCAAAAATGGCATTGCCAGAAGCTGCATCCAAAGAAGCGGTGGCGATCGCCTCCTGGCATTCAGCTGTGCAGTCGGAAGACAATGGCATCAGGCCATCTAGAGCCGCAAGAGAGATCTGGGATGCATGGCCTCGCTCAGGGTGCAACCCTTCAGCAGCAGATGCCTGGAGAGGAAAAGCAGTGAAAACACCCAGCGTGGCTGCTGTGATGACAAACCGATATAGATGCGTAGCGTGCTCCATGAATTTGTAAATTCCTTAATGCATGAAAATTCGAGAAACAGCCTTTCTAGCGCTTTGGAAAGTATGGCTACCAAAATCTTGATGACGAGTGACGCAGGAAGGGATCAATTCAGCGAATTCAGCAATTACCCTGATGAATTTACATCCTCTTCACTTATGATATCCGAACTTTCTGAATTATGCGCTTGACATTTTTTTCTTTGGAAATATAATGTCTCATTCAGTATTGGTAGTGGCCTTCTTGCTCGCTCTTATAGTGAAATATACGCAATCATACTGAAGCCATCCGGAATATTCTACAAACCCCCTGAAATCTTAAGCCTTGATTTAAGAGGTTTCACTGAACCCTCCCGCCAATCAGGACACTTTATCCACACAGGATCTTTTTTTACAGTCAGCAAATTCTCTTAACGATATGATCGGAGCGAGTCAACTCCACATCCCTCTGTTAGCCTTTTTTAATAACAGATGTAGAATAGACGGCTCCTCAAAGAATGGTTTCGATGAATCGTACGGAGAACCGCTTAGCCCTGATGAATCGTGTAGACTACCTCAGAATCAGCCTGATTGATCGCTGCAATTTTCAATGCCAGTACTGCATGCCCGAGGAAGCGGAACTAAAGTACCTCCAGAAGCAAGATGTCTTAAGTCAAGATGAGCTATTGACGCTTATTCGAGAAGTCTTTATCCCCTGCGGGTTTGACCGCTTTCGGCTAACCGGGGGCGAGCCACTGCTTAGACCTGATGTCGTTCAGATTGTTGAGGCGATCGCCCAATTGCCGCAAACCCAAGACCTAGCCATGACCACCAACGGCTTTCGTCTGGCTGAAATGGCTGATGATCTATATAGTGCCGGACTGCGTCGCGTCAATATCAGTCTCGATTCTCTTGACGCGTCTATCTTTGACACCATTATTGGCAATAAGGGAAAAACTCGCTGGCAGCAAGTCTGGGCAGGAATTCAAACGGCCTACGCGGTGGGCTTCGATCCACTCAAGCTAAATGTTGTCGTCGTCCCTGGGGTGAATGAGCACGAAGTCCTCGACCTGGCAGCATTGAGTATTGAGCGGGCTTGGCACATTCGCTTTATTGAATTTATGCCGATTGGCAACGCGGGATTGTTTGGCAATCGGGGTTGGGTACCGTCAGAAGAACTCCGACAGCGTATTCGAGAACAGTGGGGCTTGACCGAAGGCGAAGTGCGCGGCAACGGCCCTGCCGATGTTTTTCAGATTCCAGGTGCAAAAGGAACCCTCGGATTCATTAGCCAAATGTCAGAGTGCTTTTGCGATCGCTGCAACCGCATGCGCCTTTCTGCCGACGGCTGGTTGCGACCTTGTCTTTTAAATGAAACCGGACAGTTAGACCTCAAGGCACTGCTGCGTCAAGGGCGATCGCTCGACGAGGCTCGGCAAGCCGTTCGCCGCCTTCTAGAGCTCAAGCCCGAAATTAACTTCAAAGAGCGAGAGTCAGGCACCGAGGGTCTTTACAACCGCACCATGTCGCAAATTGGAGGGTAAGCATCTCAACCGTCATTGTTTAAAGGACGGTCATTGTTTAAAAAACTAAAACCAGGAAATTCGGCGTGAATGAATTCACCGAGTTTCCTGGTTTGATGAAAGAGAGAAATTTACGCCTGACGAGAGTAGTACTCAACGACAAGTAGTTCGTTAATTTGCAGGGCAACCCATTCACGGTCAATAATGCTATTCACCTTACCGACCAGCTTGTCCTTATCAAACTCCAGATGATTTGGCAGGTTTGCCAAACCAGGGAACTGGAGATTGGCCACTACAAGTTGTCGAGAGCGATCGGTATCACGCACGCCAACCACATCACCCGCACGACACTGATAGCTAGCAATGTTAACTTCACGACCGTTTACTGTAACGTGACCGTGATTTACAAGCTGCCGTGCCCCTGGAATAGTAGGAGCCATGCCTAAACGAAATACTGTATTGTCTAAACGCATTTCCAGTAGCTGCAATAAGACCTGTCCGGTCGAGCCTTGGGAACGACGTGCTTTTTTCACATACCGAAGCAGCTGGCGCTCGGTCAAACCGTAGTTAAAGCGCAGCTTTTGTTTCTCTTCAAGACGAACGGCATATTCTGAAGGCTTCCGGCGAGCCTGTCCATGTTGCCCAGGCGGGTATGAGCGCTTAGCCGTTTTCCGCGTCAAACCGGGCAATTCTCCTAATCGACGCACAACCCGGAGGCGCGGTCCTCGATATCGCGACATTTAGTCTTTACCTCTGACTACCCTATGCAAAACTATAATTATACAACCCTTCCAGTTTACAGATGCAGCTCCTCAAAGACAAGATGTTTCCAGAGATTGTC
>JBARXP010000124.1:0-4477 GCA_049647405.1 Elainellaceae cyanobacterium
GTCCCCCAGCAATATCGACCTCGACTCCGACCTTGACGGCATCAATACCGACCAGCGCCGCGCTCCATGTTCGTGCCAGCATTCGCGATTCCTGATGAGATACACCCGATGTTCAGAATTCCCAAAAAGCAGACCTTAAAAACAACGGATATTTAGAGCGCCCCATTTGGCGATCGCGCTAAACTGAGCAGCAGTACTCTGGAGGGTGAACCATGCTAAACGCGTCAAACCTGTCATTATTCCTGATCAGCACTTTTATTCTTGCGATCACCCCAGGCCCCGACACCCTCTACGTGGTCAGTCGCAGTGTGGGGCAGGGGCGTAATGCAGGGCTTGCCTCTGCTCTGGGTGTTTTTGTTGGAAATTTGGGTCATACGCTTGCCGCCGCGATTGGCCTTTCTGCCGTGCTGATGACCTCTGCCCTAGCCTTCATGGTGGTGAAATATGCGGGTGCGGCTTATCTCATCTATTTGGGAGTGCGCGCCATTTTGAGTGGCGATCGCCCCACCTCTGCTCAAGAATTACAAGAGGTCAATCTCTGGAAAGCCTTTGCCCAAGGTGCAGTCACAAATTTGCTCAATCCTAAAGCCGCCTTATTTTTTCTGGCCTTCGTGCCTCAGTTTGTTGACCCCAGCCGTGGCTCAGTGGCTCTACAGAGCATCGTGCTAGGGAGCATCATTGCAGTCTCTTCTAGCGCTTATCTCATGGGGCTGGCCGCTGTGGTCGATTCGATGCGCTCTAGACTCAACATTCGCCCGAGATGGAAAAAGCTTCAGGCTAAGCTGACAGGCAGTTTATTTATCGCTTTGGGTCTTCGCTTGGCGATCGCTGAACAAAAGTGAATATTCGGTACCCACACAAATCAACTTCTGGAGTGAGAACCACAAAGCCTTAGAATTTCAAGAGACGTAGATCCCGGTCACACACCCATGAGTGAAGACACCATTTTCGGCAAAATCATTCGGCGGGAGATCCCAGCCGATATCGTCTACGAAGATGATCTCTGCCTCGCCTTCAAAGATGTCAATCCCCAAGCCCCAGTTCATGTCTTGGTGATTCCCAAAAAGCCGATCGCCAAGCTTGCCGATGCCGACTCTGATGACCACGCTCTGATGGGGCATCTGCTCTTGACCGTCAAGCGAGTCGCAGAACAGCTTGAACTCGCCAATGGCTATCGAGTCGTGATTAATACAGGCGAAGATGGCGGGCAAACGGTCTACCATCTACATCTGCATATTTTGGGCGGACGAGCCATGGGCTGGCCTCCCGGCTGATGTGGGCGTGAGATATGTTCGCAGGCTCTAACGATTTATAGATAGATGTAGAAAAATTTATTGGAGACGTTCATTTTTCTAAGTCTTTCGCTAACCTAGAAGCAATAGGCGTTATAACCGTCACAAAATCCTGATTTTTCTCAATTAGGCTTCACATCCCGTTACAGTTCTTAGACATAATCTGAAGATATGATCTGAGCTGTAATCAGATATCGAAGCCAATCGTCACTACATGATTTCAATCTCTTAACCGTCTAGATCTCCCAAAAGTCAGCTCTTTGCAGAGTAGAGCTGATGATCTTCTCTCTGAGCAGGTCAGATCAGCAATTCAGGTCGGGAGTTTACACATGTTCTCCGTGAAAAGGCTGAAATGCGATTGCATTTTGCTACATCCTTATCACAAATCTTGCTCTGGGTTTATAGTGAGCGAACTTGTTTCTCTCTTAAAGAAGCTTGTCTTTCGATGAGTGCCTGATAGGATGATGAGCCGCCCACAAATCTGCCCACAAATCTGCCCACAATGGCGACTGGTGGATAGCAAGTGATATAGCTCAGATGATGCTCCATTAATCTGTATGGATGGATTATTGGTGTGGATAGATAAACGTGAAGAGTCGTTGGGTCTAGAGAGAATGAAGAGTTTGTCCCCACCGTTGGGTGAGCTGTATATTACAGTTCTTTTAAAAGGGTCGCCAAAACATTGGTCTGTTGAGGAGTGACGATGACAGGCAGTCAGCTCTTGGGTAGCCGCTACCAGTTTGTTCAGCTCTTAAGCTCCAGCGAAAGTGGCAAAACCTACCTGGTCACAGACTCGTTTTTCGATGACCAGCCAAAGCGTGTTGTCAAACAGTTGCCTCTCCAGGGCAAGACGCCCAAAGCGATGAGCTTCATTTTGATGCTGCTCGGGAAAAAGGCAGAAGCTCTAAAGCACATGGGTACCCATGATCAAATTCCCAAAATTATTGACTATTTTGAGGAAAATAAAAGCTTTTATCTAGTGGAAGAATATATCGAGGGGCGATCGCTCGTTGATCTTCTGAAGCCGGGGCAACGGTTACCAGAAGAAGTGGTTCAACATTTGCTCCAAGAAATTCTCAAAATTTTGCTTGTGGTTCATGGGTGGGGGGTGATTCACCGCAGCATCAAGCCTTCTAGCATCATTCAGCGCCAGAATGACGGCAAGCTCGTGCTCACAGGATTTGGAGTTTTCAAAGAAATTAGTGCCCAAAGCGGCAAAGGCTCTAATGGCTCAGAGCCTCATTCTTACAAGAGTATCCCTGTCTACATGCCGCCCGAGCAAGGGAACGGGAAGCGCCAGTTTAACCACGACATCTATGCTGTCGGCATGATTGGGATTCAGGCTCTGACTGGATTGTCGGCTGAAGATTTGCAGCAACTGAGACAGACTCGAACCTCCCAAGGGGGAGTTCCTGAATCGTTGTCATGGCTCAACTACGCGCGGGCGAGTCCAGGGTTTTGCAAACTGCTAGATCGCATGACTCATCTCCAGGTAAAGCGTCGTTATAACACGGCTGCTGGGGTTTTAGAGGATCTCAAGTCGATTGCAGACCAGCCCCATTTAGCACCACCGACCCCTGGCGAAGCTTTAGGGTTTCAGGCGATGTCTCAACCGATGACCTCAGAGGCTGCTGAGACTCTTTCTCCACTGCAATTTGCAAATGGGTCAGCCCCTAGAGTTATCGCTAAAAAACAGCCGACGAAGAAACGAAGTTCTATCAGTCGAACGTTGCTCGTCTTGCTGGCTCTAGGCGGGCTTGGTTTAGTGGCAGGGTTGCTGTTGAATCAAGTTCCGCAGCGTCTCTGGGCCGCTTACAACCTACGCCAAGGGCAAACGCTTGAGGCGCAGGGCGATGAAGAAACAGCGATCGCCCAATATACCCGTGCCATATCTATCTTTCCTAGTGCTCAAGCCTATCTAAATCGGGGGCTAGCCTATTACCAGACGGATCAGTGGCAGATGGCGCAAGACGACCTGACTCAAGCGATTGAGCTAGACGACAGCAACACGGAAGCCTATTTTAGTCGGGGCAACATTCGCTACGGCCTTGGCGATCGCCAAGGAGCCATTGAAGACTATACCTCTGCCATTCAGCATGACCCGACGGTCACGAGACCGTATGTTAATCGGGGCACCGTCAGAGCTGACCTGGGGGACGATCAAGGAGCCATCGAAGACTATAGTCAGGCGATTCAAAATGATCCGAGTCTGGCAGCGGCTTATCTCAACCGCTGTTTATCGCGCTCAAATTTAGGCGATCATCAAGGGGCGATCGCCGATTGTGTTCAGGCCAGCCGCCTCGAACCCAACTCGGTTGAAGCCTTTCAAAACAGAGGCTTAGTGCGCCGACGGCTAGGAGACCCCGTAGGAGCCATCGAAGACTTTAATATTGCGATTAATCTTGACCCCCAAGATGCTGACCCCTACTACAATCGAGGCTTAGCTCGGTTAGAAGTGGGTGATCTCGATGGGGCGATCGCCGACTATACTCAGGCCATTGAGTTAGACTCGTCCCACGCGCTTGCCTTCTACGACAGAGGCATGGCCCAGTGGGAATTAGGAAACGTAGAAGCTGCCATTGCTGACCTAGAGAAATCTGCTAAGCTTTGCTTAGATTCGAGTTTGATCGATTGCTATGAAGATGCCCAGTATCAGATTCAGCGCATTCAAGCATCCGCTGAGCCGTGATGACGTAACCCATCTGAAACACGTTCAATGGCAGATCCGGTCAAGTCAATATCAGAAGTGTTTCCCTTGATTAAAAAGCGTTCACGTTGAAGAGCGTTCTGTTCTCTGCTCGGCTTTAATGGAAGTAACCCTCACACCACAAGAGTGTGAATCAGCTTTGAACCCATCGATTCAACCCTTCTTAAGAGCTAAGCCAAAGCTCAATCAATAGAGCCTCAGTCGGTCTTTACTGGTGAAGAAGCGGAACAGAGACGGCCAAAATTTGACGGCGACCGCTGCCTCGATGAACAGTGTTGTTTCTGTCGTTGTTCTGGGCTACATGCTCAGACTCGGGCGAGGTAGAAGATTGCGCTTGAGAGATGGAAGAGTTTCCGATAGCAGTCGCGCCCAGAGCCAAAGCTCCAGCCAAGATGGTTAGGGAGAGAAGACGCATAGTGTAATAACCTGTCGTGTCTATGCTTCTTTCTTCTCAGCTTCAACCCGTGATCAGGATGCT
>JBARXP010000125.1:0-15239 GCA_049647405.1 Elainellaceae cyanobacterium
ATCCCCGGTCAGAACGCCTCCACGGGCTGTTTGCTTAACGTCCACGACACGCCCTGCCGCTGACGGTTTGAAAGGGAGCACAACTTCCCTGGTGCGTTTCTGCCCTCGGAGTCCGGTTATGGATATCCTGCATGGATCGCCATCCTGTGCGTGTTCTACTCTATCACTTTTGCAACGAGTAAAACCCTTGATATACAAAGATTCCAGGAAACCTAGACGCTTTCACCACCCCCTAAGCTTCGCTATAGGCGGAGCACTAGCGGAATTCTGGTAGCTGTGGAAGGTCAGATTTTCAAGCTATGTTGGGTGCATCAGGCAATTTCTCCTGCTCAAACTCTCTCTGTTCATATAGATTGCCCTAAGCTATTGCTCCACCCCATTCGTCATGCATGATCCTTTATTTTCTCAACCGTTTTTCCAACCCAGCTCATCGGAGTTAGAGCATTTAGACGCAGCGCAATTAACCTACGATTTTTATCGAGAAGTGCGCGATCGCCAAGAGTTTGAAGCCTATTGCCAGTGGTATTACGACGCTGCCGCAGAACATCGTCGCGAGGTTGAATCAATGCGAAACGATATCAATATTTTTGGGTGGTTCTTGGGTCGCTAACGGGTCGGCAACGGTCAAAAACTTGGAGATAGCCGGAATCTCCCTCGTCTCTGAACGTGAATTGCAATCGTGAATTGCAGTCGTGAATTCTGTAGAAGCTCCGCTTCCTCTCCCAATTCAAAAATGATCAGCAAAATAAAATCTGCTGTTGCATTTTGCATCAGTGCTGCTTCCAAATTTGAGCGGCGTTTTATTGTTGTGGGGAGACGAACGAGAGGAGTTAAATTATGGGTGACTTTCAAGATTTTTTGACCCGCGAATGTGTGCATGTGGCGATTGGCGAGTTCAAGCCCGGTAAGTTTGAAGAAGCGAAGCATCTTTACGAAGAAGCTGTTTCTACCTATAGCGGCATGTTTAAGGCTTACCTGCTGCGCGATCTAGATAGCGATCGCGGTCTATCGGTGATTTTTTGGGACTCCATGGAAGATATGAAGGCCAATCAGGGAGAAACCCACCAGAAAATTTTGCAAAAAATGGTACCTCTCTTTACCCAGCTTCCTGCGGTGGGCATGTATGAAGTGGTCTGCAAAATTGACGGTGGTGTCAATTCCTAAATCTTCAGCCCCAGCGCTCAAGTTGCGGGGCCGACAGCGGCGATCGCCGACTCTAGGGCGATCGCCACGTGGGTCCAGTGGGTTCCCCCCTGGCAGTAGACCACGTAGGGCTCTCGCAAGGGGCCATCGGCAGAAAGCTCAGAGGTGCTGCCGTCGATGAACGTTCCCCCAGCCATCACCAGCTGACTTTCGTAACCGGGCATATGAGCCGGAACGGGGTCGAGATAAGCTCCCACGGGAGAGTGCGCCTGAATCGCGCGACAAAAGGCAATAATTTTCTCCGGCGTACCGAGTTGAATCGCCTGAATTAAATCTCGGCGGGGCACTTGGGGCAGTGGATTGACCGGATAGCCGAGATTATGGAAGACTTCAGCGACTAAATGACTGCCCTTGAGCGCTTCGCCTACCATCTGAGGCGCGAGAAATAAGCCCTGAAACAGTAAGCGATTTTGGTCAAAGGTCGCGCCTCCAGAGCTGCCAATGCCGGGAGCCGTGAGGCGACAGGCCGCAGCCTCGACCAAATCGGCGCGGCCAGCCACATAGCCCCCGGCAGGGGCGATGGTGCCACCCAGATTTTTAATCAGAGAACCCGCCATCAGGTCTGCACCCACGGCTGTCGGCTCGCAAGCCTCGACAAACTCGCCATAGCAGTTATCCACAAAGCAGACTGTATTGGGATTTTGTTGCTTAACTATCGAGACAATCCGCTCAATGTCGGCGATCGATAAACTAGGTCGCCACGAATAGCCACAAGATCGCTGAATCGTTACCATACGAGTGTGGGAACGAATAGAACTTTTGAGGGCTACCCAGTCGATTTCGCCAGAGTCTGTCAGCTCTAGTTGGCGATATTGGATGCCGTAGTCTTTGAGAGAACCGTGCTCTTGCCCACGAATGCCGATCACTTCTTCTAAGGTGTCATAGGGCGCGCCTGCTATCGCTAACAGCTCATCGCCAGGTCTTAAAACACTATAAAGAGCACAGGCGATCGCATGGGTTCCAGATACAAACTGGATGCGGACGACAGCGGCTTCGGCGGCCAACACATCAGCAAAGACCTGATCTAGAATTTGACGACCTAGATCGTCGTGACCATAGCCAGTCACTCCCGAAAAGTGATGGACTCCAACCTTGTGAGTCTTCATCGCTTCGAGAACCCGTGCTAGATTTTGCTTGACCTGAGCGTCAATTCCAGAAAAAATCTGGAGTAGTTCTTTTTCAGCGTGCTGGATGTGTTCAGAGTTACTCATATTAACTGTAGATGTGTGTCCTGTTGTCAGGCGACTGCGATGCAGCTGCGATGCAAATGACGCAATTGTGACGCAAGTTCGGCCCTTTATTCCAATTGAGATTGTTTGATGACTATTGCAACAACAAGAAAACCTCCGATTGAGTGGACGACCACCATATTCATGGCAATCATCCACCCTCTGGCGCTGCTGGCCTTTTTTCCTGCCTTTTTTAGCTGGCAGGCTGTAGCGCTATGTGTCTTTCTGCACTGGCTGACCGCAGGTGCAGGCATTACGTTGGGCTGGCATCGACTGCTGACCCATCGTAGCTTTCAGGTTCCCAAGTGGCTCGAATATGTTCTCGTGTTTTGCGGCACTCTAGCCATGGAGGGAGGCCCAATCTGGTGGGTCGGTTTACATCGCCATCATCATCTATATTCTGATCAAGACCCCGATCACCATGATTCGACCAAGGGCTTTTGGTGGAGCCACATGGAGTGGATGTTCTACAAAGTGCCCGCTGAAGCCGAAATTCCTCGATTTACGAAAGATATTTCTGGCGATCGCTTTTATCAGTTTCTCAATACAAACTTCTTTCCCATTCAAGTGGCGTTTGCAGTGCTGCTGTTTTTGATTGGCGGTATGCCGTTTTTGGTGTGGGGCGTGTTTTTGCGGCTGGTGCTGGTCTATCACACCACCTGGTTAGTGAATAGCGCAACTCATATGTTTGGCTACCGCCCCCATGAGTCGGGCGATCAGTCTACAAACTGTTGGTGGGTTGCCATTATCGCCTATGGTGAGGGCTGGCACAACAACCACCATGCGTATCAGTACTCTGCTCGGCACGGGCTGAAATGGTGGGAGATTGACTTGACCTGGATGATGATTCAAGGTCTTCAATTTTTGGGGTTAGCCAAGAACGTTAAGCTAATCGAAAAGGCTTAGATTTTTTGTTCTTGGGGGCTTGCCGAAGGGGCGCACGGCTGTGCGCCCCTTCAAGCATCATGAATCGCGATCTTGAGACTAAATAGTTGAGTTGAGAGGCATAAGCTTCTGTTGATAGCACCTCCCACATCGGTTCCGACTTCGATTAAATTCTTGCAGCAGCCCACGTCTGACGCTTGGGTCGAACAGGCGATCGCCCATCTCGACACGGTGTTGCTCGACCATTCTCACTGCGAGCGCAAGGCCGCAGGGGTGGCGCTCAATCTGATTTGCCGCTACCCGTCCAATGCCCAGATGGTGCGCAAGCTAACGGCGATCGCCCAAGAGGAGCTAGAGCATTTTGAGCAGGTGAACCAGTGGCTAGAGCGGCGAGGTATACCGCTGGCTCCGCTACAGCCGCCTCCCTATGGGGCAGCGCTCAAAGCTCAGGTGCGGCGTCAGGAACCGGAACGCTTGCTTGACTCGCTGCTCGTCTCTGCCCTGATTGAGGCTCGCAGCCATGAGCGGTTAGGCTTGCTTGCGGCTCACTGTCCTGATTCAGATCTGGCGCAGTTTTATCGGGGGCTGATGGCGTCAGAGGCTCGCCACTACGGCATTTACTGGACGCTGGCGATGACCTACTGCGATCGCACCGCCGTCAGTCCCAGGCTAGAAGAACTGGCCGCTGTCGAAAGCCAGATTCTCTCGACGCTTCATCCCGAACCTCGTGTTCATAGTTAGATTTTTTTGTCTCTGAGATTTCTATGACCACGCTCTCTGCATCGCTGCCTCCCTGGATTGTGCTCGATCCGCTGCTCGACTCCTGGCTGCGCGAAGACATTGGCCGGGGCGATCGCGCCACTCAAGGCATCTTTGGCTCAGAGGCTCCCCTCGGTCGTGCCCGCTGGATCACTAAAGAAACAGGCGTCATTGCCGGACTGCCCATTGCCGCACGGGTGTTTCAGCGGCTCAGCGGAGACATTCAGTTTTCTCCCCTGGTGGCAGAGGGGGATCGGTGCGATCGCAGCACCTCCCTGGCAGATCTTAGCGGTGCGTTTGATGCCCTGCTCACGGGCGAGCGAGTCGCCCTCAACCTCACCATGAGGCTCAGCGGCATCGCGACCCTGACCCGTCAGTTTGTCGAGGCGATCGCAGACCTCCCGACTCAGTTTGTTGACACCCGCAAAACCACCCCCGGCCTGCGGCTGCTAGAAAAATATGCCGTCCAGGTCGGCGGCGCGGTTAACCATCGCATGGGTCTAGACGACGGGGTCATGATCAAAGACAACCATATCGCAGCGGCTGGGGGCATTGCTGAGGCGATCGCCCGAGTGCGGCAGCGCGTCCCCTACCCGCTCACCATCGAGGTTGAGACGGAGACTCTGGAGCAGGTATCTGAGGCGCTGATTCACAAAGCCGACATCATCATGCTCGACAATATGGCATTGGCCTCGATGCGGCAGGCCGTTGAGATGATTCGGGCTGAGAGCGATCGCGTCAAGATTGAAGCCTCCGGCAATATCACCCTAGAGCGAATCCGGGCGGTAGCAGAGACGGGGGTAGACTACATTTCTAGCAGTGCGCCGATGACGCGCTCCACCTGGCTCGATCTCAGCATGAAGCTTTTAGCGAAGTGATCTTTGGCTCTTAAAATTTTTCACCCTGCAAATTTTTCACCTTTCACTAACGCTAGACTTCTCATCACAAATGCCATGACATTCCTAACGTTGCCGCTCAAAATTGATTTGAAGCACGTTCATCTCAGGGATGATCAGTTTTACCAACTCTGTATCAACAACCCAGACTTAACCTTCACCTACACATCTTTCACCTACACATAATGAGAAGAAGTGCTGAACGCATTCGCCGCTTCTTTTGCCTGAGTCAAAAAATTAGGCCATTCCTTCACGGGATACTGTCGCCGAACGTAATAGAGCAGCATATCTCCGAGTCCTTCGGTGCAAACTCTTTGCTGATTGTTATAAAACGAGATCACGCGATAGTTAAAAATTTGACGAATGTGTTCTTCATCTGACCCGTTGAGCAGATAGGTTTTGGAAAACTCAGGCTCATGGTCAAAGTCGATGTCTCGAAAGCCCAGCACGTTTCCAACCTTGTGCAGAAAATGTTCGGGTTGGAGTCGAAACTCAGGCAGATGAAAGGTTTCAGACTGAATGAGAGCAACCGTAAACCGATGAGTGTGGGAGTTTTTGCCGCTGCCCGTACGGTAACAGTAGTCAAACAAGTAAATGGTCGCAGAGCCGACCCTACCTTTCAAAATATTTGATGCTTTCCGCGATCGCCCGTTTGAGAACAGACTAAAACCTCCCGATTCGACTGGAAGCATCGAATACTCTGAGGTTTGATCCCTAAACGAGGGTAGAACCTCTTTGTCTAGAAACTCGAAGCCCACTTGAGGAGCCAGTGCTTTGACCGCTTGGGTGCGCCGATGGTCAAAATAGGCCCTCCCGATGAAAAAGCTCGCCAATCATCACTACCAATGGTGTCACGAAACCAATACCAATCTTCATTAAGGGGATGCAGCGTTGAGGAGCGACGGGGTTCATAGCCGCCGCCAAACGGAGTGCCTTTCTGTTGGGGTCGATAGGCAAATCCGTAGAATTCTCGCTCAGAAACGTATAGCGGATCTTCCAGGCGGAAGTAAGCGCTGCCATCGGCGCGATAGGCCAGCATATCAATGTGGTAGGGCTTTAGGGTCAACTCGACAGACAAGACCCGCGTGGCGCTCGCCCCATCTTCTGCCACGGTTTCTTCGGGCAAATTCTCAAATAGCTCAGGATTTGACGCTGCCAAAAGTGCAGGCGATGCCATTTGCTCAAATCGAGGCTGACTGTAGGCAAACGCCCACTTTAACGGCATCTCAGCATTGAGTAGGGCGATCGCCACACCCATTACGGCCAGATCAATGAGAAACACCCACTTCACTTTGGAATTGTGTTTTTTGGAATTGTGGCTTGGCGAACGGTGAGCCGAGCCAGATTTTGGACTATCTTCTGTTTCACGATTCTCTATCACCGATCCGAGCCACGCACAAACGCCAATCAACAGCAAAACTGAGATCGCTATGCCGATGGGTTGCACTACAGAGCTGAGCCCAACGTTTAAGCCGACAACAATGTACAGAAAAACGGCTAGAAAAAAATGGGTCAGGCGTCCGGGGACGATGCTGAGCCAGAGCAACAGCCCAAAAATACCAAGCGGCAATAGGGCGATCGCCCACGTGATGAGACGACCGATAATAGCGACTGGGCGATAGCGAGGAATCGAATGCTCCATGATTTAACGGGCGGAGTTATGCCAGAAGGATGCCCGATATGAGAGCAAGGCGATCGCCTTTAGAGAGACTGCTCTGCATCTGGTGAAAGATCTGAGGATTGCTCAGAGTCAAATCGAGACTTCAACTGAGCCACCAGATCTGCCGCAGCATCGCTGAGGCTGGCTGAGCCAGAACGAAGACGATAGTTGAGCGCAGCCACAATCAGTCCTGTGATGACCATGGCAAGCAGGGGCGGCACAAGCGGAATCCAGCCGCTGAACTGAGTTAGGGTAATCCAGCAAATGCTGTAGAGTGCAGCAACAGCTCCCAAATTGGCGAGAATGAGCGATCGCGGCGAATGAAACCACCAGAAAATTAATCCGGCGAGAGTGCTCCAGGCCATGATCCAGAACAGCTCGATAAAGACATTCCACCACCACAGGAGTGGCCGACCGTCTTGCACCGCGCTCACAATCTGGCTGGCTTTTTGACCTTGGAGAAAAATGCCGAAGGTTTCGCCGTAGGGAGTGTCCCACAGGTCAGCGTTGGTATCGGCTCGGTCGGTGTAGCCAATCAGCACGAGGCGATCGCGAATCACCTCTTCTGAAACATTGCCTGCCAGCACCTCCCGCAGCGGGATCACCGGGGCAAAGCGCTCAATGCTGCCCTCGTAAACCCGAAACTTCAGCATCGAATGATAGCCTTCGAGCTGATTATCGATGGCCTGGTAGGCTCCTCCGGTTCCGTTGAGCCAAGGCACAACGGTGTCATCAAACTGCATAGGATATCGGTATTCGCCATTCTCAAGGGGGCTGTAGTAGGTGTGATTATCCTGCTCTAGGTAGGTGCGAGCCAGCACGAGGTTAAACGAATCCGTCGTAGGGCAATATTCTTGATCAGGAGACTGCATCAGGTAGTGGCGTCGAATATATTTACCGCCATCGTCGGCAAAGTCGCTAAACCCAACTTGCCCAGGGGAAACTTCAGGCGCAGGACTATTGCCTTCCACGACATCCCCTTGCTCATCTAGCGCAGAACTCTTGCAGACCGTAATGATATTGTCCTGAGTCTCAAATAACGAAGCAAGTTCAGGCTGGGCTGGAAAATCTCGGTAGAAGTCAATCCCAATCAGTCGAGGATTGTATTGATTCAGGGTCGTCAATGCCTGGGCTAAAACTTCATCGGGCAGCGTGCCGATGCCCGGTTCATACTCGCCAGAAATGATGCGATCGCGCACATATCGATTGCTCTCAGCATCGACGCTAATAATGGTGACATGCTCATCCAAGGGTTCGCCCGCCCGCATTCGCAGCAGATGATCATAGGCGGCCAGTTCTACCCCTTGGGTCAGCCCCAAGAAGCGAGCGCAGGCCACTGCAAACCCAACCAGTGCTCCATTTGCCAAAACCCACCGTCGCTTGATGCGGCGACGCGGCAGGTCTTCACTCGCTTCAATGTAGATGCGCTGTAGCTCGATGGGCTGGGGGTCTTTGTCGTAGGCTTGATCGAGCCAACGGAGCGATCGCTGCAAATCTTTGCCGCGCAGCAGCAGGCTATCGTCGCGGTTGGCGTCGTCCCATTCGCGCGATCGCACCAGCAGCCGGGTATGGGTCTTGACATGGTCAGGCTCACTGGCCAGGGTGCGCGTCAGTTGTCCAAAATTAGTTAAGAAATCGCCCCCATGTTGGCGAAAGTCAATCCACTGCACAGTGGCTAGGGCAGGGTGCAATAGCGCACTAGACACCTCTCGATGCAGCACGGTGACGATGCGCTTATTTAGCTTTTGGGCATAATCGACCTCTTCTCGACAAAATGGAGAGGTTACGGCACTGGGTGAAATGATGAAGAGAAAGTTTTCAGCATTCTCAATGCCGTTAAAAATCTCTTGCTGAAAATCGACGCCAGAGTCAATATTTTCTTGGTCAAACCAGGTGGTCATGCCCTGAATTTGCAGGGTTTCGTTGAGCTTGCGAGCAAAATCAGCATCCGCACGGGAATAGGCGAGGAAGACATTGACTGTGGCATTGGGCGGCAGTTCGGCGCTGGTCTGCAAAAAGACTTCCTGAAGCGGAATCGGGCTGTATTGCGGATTGTTTTTCGCGGCTCGAAACCAGTTCTGAAAATGCCGTAGTTCATGGCCTCGCATCAGGATGCTGGGGTTTTTCTTTTGCTGCTTCCACTTCACTGCCTTGGCCAGCAGCAGTTTGTGCTGATTGTGGTAGCCTGCGTCTTCTGCTAAGACATTCAGCAGTTTACTGGCCGCAGCCGAGTCTCCCGTTGCACCCACGTAGCGGGTAAAGTCGATGAACTGGAGATTGCGCAACCCCGAAGGCACATCGTCCATCTCAATGGGCTGAATCAACAGCGGAACAATGCGTTTGTTGAGATACTTGGCATATTCCAGCTCTTGACGACAATAGTCTGACTTCAGGGATGCTGGAGAAATCATCCATACAATGTTGTCTGCTTCTTCAATGCCCGCATTGATCTCTTCTTGAAATTCCGTCCCCGTTTTGATGTCGGTGCGGTTGATCCAGACGGTGATGCCTTCTCGCATCAGCAAGAAGCGAATTTTTTCTCGCTCTAGATGGTCAACCTCTGCATGGCTGATGAACACGTGAGTCATCAAGTTGTTGGCGTTTTTGATGCTCTCGCAGATATATTCGCTATGGATATCTGTGGGAGTGCAGGGAGGCTGCTCGTCTTCAAACCGTTTCTTAAGCCAAGATTCGGCCTCGGTGCGATCGCCCCCAACCAGCAAATATTCGGTGCGCCGCTGGTGCCGCTCCCAGTCGAGAGCCTGAGTCAATAAATCCGTGTGCTGCTGCACATAGTTTTCGTGACGGTGGACTAGGTCTATCAGCCCTCGCAGCGATGCTTCAAAGTCATCGGAGTCTTCTCGAAAATAGACCCAGTTGATTTTGCTAATCACCGGATGCATGTTGATGAAGCTAGAGTGCAGTCCCTGTTGTTGATAGGCGTGCCAATCGGCATCAGTGCCGTGGGGATTGCGCTGATGCCACGTGTCGCGACTAATCCGCTCGATATGAAGCAGCGGAATCACCCGTTTGTTGAGTTTCAGCGCCAGTTCGACTTCCTTGAGGCAGTAGGGCGAGTTGACTGCATGGGGCGCGATGATAAACACAAAGTTGTGAGACTTTGTGATGCCGTCATCAATTTGCTGCTGGTAATCCACTCCGAGGGGAATGTCGTTTTTGTCAAACCAGATGTCAAGTCCCTGTTGTCTAAGCTGCTCTTCTAACCGAAAGGCAAAGCCTAGACTGTCAGCCCGACCATAGGAAATGAACGCGTCGAAGTAGCGATTCATCTCTTTGCTTTCGGAGATAAAAGTCTCATGGAGACGCAGCGGGGTCGGCTGAATGCGAGTTTGGTTGGCGATCGCCAGCCAGTTTTCGGCTTCTACAAATAAGTTTCCCTTCAGCAGCAAAGTTTTTTGGCGATCGGCCTGCTCCCATTCCAGCGCTTTCACCAGCAGCCGCTTATGCTGGGCAAAATAATCGGCCTGATCTCGCAAGACCCGCACCAACATGGCCACATCTCGCGCCACATCGGCCTCAAACGTTTCGGGATTGGTGTAGTTGGTGCAATCTACAAACTGAAGCGTTTTCAGATCAACGGGCAATGCCTCCAGGTCAAGAGACTCCACCAGCATCGGAATAATGCGCTTGTTGTAAAGCTGAGCATGGCGCAACTCCTGCTGACAAAAGGGCGACTTCAGTGATTGTCGAGACATCAAAAACACAATATTGTCAGCGCGTTCAATGCCTCGGTTAATGCCTTCCTGAAAGTCTTCTCCTGTGCGAATATCGGTGTCGTTGCTCCAAATCGTGATGCCCTCGCGCCGCAACTGCCGCTGAATCTCTCGCTTGATTACCTCATCATCTTCAGAATATGAGAGAAACACCTGGCTCATCCCCTGAGAGAGATACTTCAGGCTCTCGCCAATATACTCACAGTGGAGATCGGTGGGAATGCAGGGCGGCTGTTCTTCATCAAAGCGAGTGTTGAGCCAATCTTGGGCGGCTTGACCCTCGGCTTGAGGCAGCAAAAGGGGCGATCGCCGCTGATTTCGCTGCCAGTGCAGGGCTTTGTTCAGCAGCTCAGTATGCTGCTCGACATAGCTCTGGTGCCGCTTCATAAAGCCGAGCAGCTTGGCAAACCATGCCTCAAAATCATCGATGCCTTCTCGAAACATGACCCAGTTGATTTTGCCAATCACCGGGTGCATGTTTTGATAGCTGGTGTGCAGCCCTTGCTGTCTGTAATGATCCCAGTCTGCATCACTGCCGTTGGGATGGCGCTGCTGCCACGTGTCACGGCTCACCTCTTCGACATGCATCAACGGAATGATCCGCTTATTGAGCTGTAGGGCTAGCTCAAGCTCTTTGAGGCAATAGGGTGAATTGACCGCATGGGGCGAAATAACAAACAGAAAATTGTGCGACTCTTCAATGCCGTCATTGATTTGATTTTGAAAATCAACCCCTACTGGAATGTCGTCAAAGTCAAACCAAATTTGAAATCCCTCAGCAATGAGGCGCTCATTCAGTTGGATAGCAAAGCTTTTACTATCCGCACGACCATACGAGATAAAAGCATCTTGGTAATGAACCATGATTCACTGTTCCTTGGAGGCGTTGTGATGACGCCAGAGTGACGACATCAGAGTCAGCTAAACAGGTGGATTCATGCCCATTGCTGAAGAGTCAGAGCGAACTTTGGAATACCACCAGTCACGGGTTTGAGATTCGAGCCGAATCCAATACAGCGTCAACGTCGTGGGTTCCTGCGAATACTCTGCATTAAGAACCTCAACAGAGTAAGACGGACAGCGCTTTGCCGCAATATCTGCCACAAACCGCCGCCCCACTCGCCGCCAGCTCGGCTCTTTCGTCCGCCACTGGATGCGGCAACAGGGCCAGGGCAGCTCTTCACGGTCGAATAGTTGACAACAAGGGCCAACAACTCGATACGTAAAGTGCCCCCCCGGACTGAAGAACACATGACCTGACGGCAATGGATGTCTGGTGGCACGATCCAGATTGGACATGACTTCTAACTTATCGTCTTTAGAGGAAATGGTGCTCGATAGCATATGCCGTGCGTTGGCCTCCTCTCAAATCCAGCCACTTATGTTTTAACCTTTTCTGGCTCTAACGATAACGAAGTGCAGAACGCGACATGCCCCTGTGCTGATATCGCTTTACCCCCGTCGTCACGCCTTAAATTTTGCGGTGATGCGGCCCATCGCCTCTTCGACATTGTCACGGCTGTTAAAGGCCGAGATCCGAAAGTAGCCTTCTCCCGCCGCGCCAAAGCCTGAACCTGGAGTGCCGACCACGTTGCAGGCATGGAGTAGCTTGTCGAAAAAGTCCCAACTGGTCAGCCCATCAGGAGTTTTGACCCACACGTAGGGCGCGTTGGTGCCGCCGTAAACAGCAATGCCTGCTTCCTGAAGCTTGGTGCGAATGATAGCTGCATTTTCGAGATAGAAGCTGATGAGAGCCTGGGTCTGAGCCTGCCCTTCATCGGAGTAAACTGCTTCGGCTCCCCGCTGAATAATGTAAGAGACGCCGTTGAACTTGGTCGATTGGCGGCGATTCCAGAGCTTGTGAAGCTCGACCTCTGAACCATCAGCAGCCTTTGCTTTCAGAGATTTTGGCACCACTGTAAGAGCGCATCGGGTGCCCGTGAATCCGGCATTTTTGGAAAATGAGCGAAACTCGATCGCACAGTCTCTGGCTCCCTCGATCTCATAAATAGAGTGAGGCAGGTCAGGATCGGTGATGAAGGCTTCGTAGGCTGCGTCGAACAGAATGATCGAACCATTAGCCTTGGCATAGTCCACCCATTTTTTCAGATCAGCCTTCGTTGCGGTTGCTCCGGTGGGGTTGTTTGGAAAGCACAGGTAGATCAGATCGACCTTTGTCTCAGGAATGGGAGCCGTGAAATTGTTTTCTGCGGTCATGGGCAAATAGACCAGCCCACCATATTTGCCATCGGCATTAACGGAACCCGTGTGACCCGCCATGACGTTGGTATCTACATACACGGGATAGACCGGGTCAGTAACGGCGATGGAATTGTCTTTGCCGAATATGTCGAGAATGTTGCCCGTGTCGCACTTGGAGCCATCAGAGATAAAAATTTCTGAGGCGTCAACGTCGCAGCCGCGAGATTGAAAATCGTGAGCAGCAATTGTTTCGCGCAGCCACAGATAGCCCTGCTCTGGCCCATACCCCTTGAAGGTTGAGCGATCGCCCATTTCTTCAACCGCTTTGATCATGGCCGTGCGGCAGGCTTCGGGCAGAGGTTCTGTCACGTCACCAATGCCGAGTTTGATAATCGGGGCCTCCGGGTTGGCCTCTGCAAATGCGCTCACGCGTCGCGCTATTTCGGGAAACAGATAGCCTGCTTTGAGCTTGAGATAGTTGTCGTTAATCGTTGCCATAGTCATCGCTACATACGCCGTTCACATAGTTTACTTGCTGACTGCGTAGCTTGGCAGCGATTGACGATACCCGCAGAGCGAATGGGGTCAGATTACTCTTCATCATCTGACCCCGCAATGTTAAGCATAATGGCAAGCACAACAGCCTCGATTGCAATCCAGTCAGGCCAAGATGACCTGCTGTAGGAGCATCGCAATGTATGTCTTTAGCGTGATGCGATGCCCCTACCAAAATCATGCAACACCCGAACATGACAAGCTCTCGACATATCGCGATCGCCAACTTTCAGTCATAAAACAGTCATAAAACTAAATTCTTCCAGATAAAGAGCTTAAACTCCGTGCCTAGAATGATTTAATTAGGCTTTTTTATACATGTGTATTGTTTACATATGTCCTATGACTGAGGAAGAGATTTAGAAAAACAAGTTACAATAAAAGTATAAGAGAATAATCGCGACCCTAAATCGGTCATTGATAAGATCAATCATTCTGAAAACTGACGAATAAGTAGCCTCAGCCCTGGGTCTCTCAAGACTTTATCAAGCTCACTATGCATAGGGCATTTCTATCCTTTAGGTAGAGATATGCTGCTGACGAATAAAACCCAAAATATAGCTAGAAGCGTTTAGGAGTAAACCGCTTCTAGGATCAAAAAATAACAATAAAGCTATCAAGCTTTGCCTGTGAAAAAGTATTTCAAAGGAGTCATTAGTGAAAGAACTCTCTTTGAAATATTTGAGACGAATATGTTGCCTAAAAATATCGTAGATGTAGCTGACAAGTTGCGCTCATTTCATCGTTTGGCACAGGCTTTTTCTGAAAATTCTGAAATCTAGACCTTCAAAGACTTTGGCTACGCTACTAGTCCCTGATATTGGCCCCTGATTTGGCGGCTCTTTCAGACCATTAAAGTATGGCTTTAATATCTGAACTAGATTCAGGAAAAACAACCACTCTTGAATTTTATAGCGCTAAATTTCAGCCATTTAAGGGTGACTTGATGCGTTTCTAAACGAGTTGAAGGATCACTTCATGAGTTTACAAGAAAGTAAGATTTGAGTCCTCTTCTGGGCTAAATTCGCCATCAATCTAACGGCTCTTAAAGCTGCATCTATGTCTCTTGTAAAAAAGCTTTAGGCCTTATTGCTAACCGCTAACCAGAGTATACCTGGGAGATTAACATGCGAATTGCACAAGTTACCCCCTTATGGGAACAGGTTCCTCCAATTGGTTATGGTGGAACTGAAATTGTGGTGAGCTTGCTAACCGAAGAGTTGGTCAAGCGTGGACACCAGGTGACGTTGTTTGCGTCGGGCGATTCTAGAACCCTAGCCCACTTAAATTCTGGTTGTGATCAGGCTTTGCGCCCCCTAGGAATTTTGCCTCCTGAATATGCCGGATATGAAAGCAGACAGTTGAACAAAGTTTTCGATCACGACGGGGAGTTTGATGTGATTCATTCTCATATGGATCTCGCGGCTCTGCCCCATGGACAACGGAGTTTGACGCCAGTAGTGCATACCTTTCATGGTATTTTTACTGCCTTGTCTGAAACAATATTGAGTCAATATCAACAGGAAAACTTTGTCAGTATTTCTAACTCCCAGCGACGAGATGAGCTGGGACTCAACTATTTAGCCACTGTGTATAACGCGATCGCCATCGACCAGTTTGAATTTCACCCCCAACCCGACGTGCCGCCTTATTTGGTCTTTTTAGGACGGATGTCGGTTGAAAAAGGCCCCCACTTAGCGATTGAAATTGCAAAGCGCAGCGGCTGGCACCTCAAAATGGCAGGAAAAATCGATTTTGATAACCGAGATTTTTTTGAGAGGCAGGTGGTGCCTCATATCGATGGTCAACAGATTGAGTTTTTAGGAGAACTCAATCATGTCCAAAAGAATGCCTTGATGGGGAAGGCGACAGCGACGCTATTTCCCATTACGTGGCCAGAACCGTTTGGCTTAGTCATGCCCGAATCAATGGCGAGCGGCACTCCTGTCATTGCTATGGCGCTGGGTTCGGCTCCTGAAATCGTGGTGGATGGAACCACTGGATTTTTGTGCCACACCGTTGAAGACTGTGTCGAGGCGGTCAAAAATATTCCAATGATTAGTCGTCAAGCCTGTCGAAATCATGTGGCGGTCAACTTTGGAGTTGAGCGCATGGT
>JBARXP010000126.1:0-2521 GCA_049647405.1 Elainellaceae cyanobacterium
ACAGCTTTAAGAGATTGGGCTAGGCAGCGAGCGCGGCCCGCATCGACTTCGGTTGCCGAGGAAAGGGAGCAAGAGCAAGAATACAGGCGACTGGAGTTTTAAACAGGCTTTTTCCCTGCTTTCCCAGGCAGGGAAGGGGGCTAGCTAATCATTAGCTAGCGGTTTCAAAAATCGCTTACTGCTGAGATTAATCAGTCATGTAGCGGTTGATACGTAGAATACGTTGTTGTTTCTCTCAACTTCTCTGTAGGAGGAAATCCTAAATGTCTCACTTTAGCACTCTTCGTACGAAAATCACCGAGTCCGAAATCCTCAAGCAGTCTTTGTCAGACTTGGGTGTTTCTGTTAAGTCCAATGCTGATGTCCGTGGTTACAACGGTCAGCGTGTTCGTGCTGACATTGTTGCCGTTCTTGAAGGTGAGTACGATCTTGGCTGGTCTTTGAACAGCGATGGTTCTTATGACCTCATTGCTGATCTTTGGGGTGTTGCAAAAAAGCATAACCAAACCGAACTGATTAACTCAATCAACCAAAAGTATGCCGTAAACCGGACCTTGGCTGAGGTCAAGCGTCCTGGCTTACAGAATGCGAATGTGAAGCTGGTTGTTCAAAAGTAGTTTCTCTGAGCGTTCCCGAATAGACGGGCTAACCTTCTGGGTTAGCCCGTTTTTTGTGTAAACTTGCTGGTTTTATCACTGTGGTTGTCTGGGAGAAATCTTACGTCTCACGGTTAGGCTACGGTGAAGTTTATGCAAACCTTTATCAAGGTTAAAGTTTTACACCTTCCCAATATCTTCTAGGTGTCCTAATCTGTACTTAGTATGGTGAGAGTTGTTATTAGTTGTTATGTACTGCTGTTTCAACGATCCGTTATTGGGAAGCTATTGCCAGGAGCTTATTGTTTCTGATAAGTTCCTATTCAGATAAGATGTAGAAACGTTTCAAGTGTACTGTTCATGCAGACTGAAGCTTTTAGCGAGCTTTTCCCTCTCTTTAACTCCGCTAGTCCAGAGACGATAGATTGGCTCTTATCCATTGCGGTTGAGCACGATTACCCATCTGATCGCGCTGTGTTGATGGAAGATGCGTGGGGTAATGCCGTCTACTTTATTGAGTCTGGCTGGGTTAAGGTTCGTCGTCACTCCGGAGATGAAGTTGTGACTCTCGCCATTTTAGGCAAGGGCGACTTTTTTGGTGAGATGGCGATTCTTGATGAATCTCCCCGCTCTACTGATGTCATTGCGATGTCTCCAGTAAAGCTTTTAAGCGTCTCTGCTCAACGATTTATCCAAACGCTGTTCAAAGATTCTCAGCTTCACCATAGAATGCTACAGCTCATGGTACGTCGATTGCGCCAAACCAATGTGCGCTTTCAACTGCGCCATCAGCCGCCTGCGATTAAGTTGGCGAATACGCTGGTGTATATGGGTGAAAATTACGGTCAGCCGTCGGAACCAGGAACTGAAATTCTCAACATTCCTCTCAAAGACCTAGCCGATGTGTCTGATACGACATTAGATGACACGACAAAAATTATAGATAAGCTAGAGAGTAAGGGCTGGATTAAAGTAGAGCCTAGTCAGCAGGCTATGTATTTGATTAATGAAAAGCAGCTTGTTCATTTAGCTGGGCAGATATAGACAAAAGAAGGCGCTTCTTTTGCCCGTTGGACATGATTGCTATTAGTGGATTTATTAGGCAATGCGCTCAGATGTCGCTACCTTCGGTGCTGGATGTTTTTGGGGAGTCGAGTCTGCGTTTCGCTACATTCCTGGAGTGACGGAGACTTCGGTAGGGTATATGGGAGGACATTTCCCGAACCCTTGCTACCTTGACGTGTGCGCTCGCATTACTGGCCACGCAGAGGTTGCCCAGATTACGTTTACTCCAGACCATATTTCGTACGACGATTTGTTGAAAATTTTTTGGTCTATTCACGATCCCACGAGTCTCAATCGACAGGGAGCTGATAGAGGAGAGCAGTATCGCTCCGTAATTTTTGCTCATAGCGATCATCAACGAGCGATCGCCAATCATTCCAAAGATCAGCAACAGCGCTCTGGTGCTTATGACAAGCCTATCGTCACTAAAATCGAGTTGGCCTCCAGCTATTATCTAGCGACTGATGAACATCAGCACTACTTTGAAAAAAAAGGAATGCTTCTCCCTGATTGGAGTCGAGACTAAGATAAACTTTCCCTCGACTGCCCAAGGGATAAAGAATTGACTAGTTCAGAACAGTATGATTTTGGGCGTTGCATAATGAAGAGATGAATTAGGGGAAATCTACGATGCAATGTCCTGAGTGTGGAGCGACTCATACCCGTAAGAATGGGATGAGGCGAGGTAAACAAAATCACATCTGCGTAGATTGCGGTCGTCAATTCGTAGAACATCCTCGAACTCACCGGGGTTACAGTGATGACGTTCGACGAATCTGCCTGAGAATGTATGTGAACGGCAATGGCTTTAGAGCGATCGAACGAGTCACAGGAATTCACCACACCACTGTCATCACCTG
>JBARXP010000127.1:0-18845 GCA_049647405.1 Elainellaceae cyanobacterium
AAGAATATCAAGCCTTACGAGACTCTTGGTTCTTTCGTTGGGCTACGTTGGGGTTGTGGGCCTATCTCAAGCCTCTGATTGTTCTATGGGGAATCGGGTGGATTGTGTCATCTCCTGTGGCTGCGGTGAGTTTTCCTGCCGCAAAGCAACCGCTCTACTTTGCCCTTAGCGCAGCCGCAGGCGCATCTTTTATTCCCATTTTGGCCCTCGTGCAGCTTTATCTCGGGTGGTTCTACGTTCGCAATCGTTTGGCGGGTGAATCTATTGTCTATGAAGAATCAGGCTGGTACGACGGTCAGACCTGGGACAAGCCAGCCGAAGTCATTCAGCGCGATCAGCTGATCGTGACCTATCAAATTGGCCCCTTAATCAAGCGGATTCACTATACGTTTGCAGCTCTTTTGCTGCTCTTTGTAGTCGGTACTCTGATCTGGGCGATCGCAGCTCATCTCTAGTTCGTCGAGCTAGCCCGCCTTGAGCCTTCAGAAGTGCGATTCAACCCATCGCATCTTCTCCTAAATTTTTTCTGTTTCTGATTCAAATTTATTCACTTCATTCCTCAAATTCATGACTCGCGGCAAGCGCACCCAAACAGCACAAATTGAAGTCCGGCTCCTTCGAGAGGGCATCATTGAATCGACGCACCATGTTCAAGCGGCTGTCTGTGATGAGCGGGGGCGAGTTCTTTCGGTTGCGGGTAGCCCTGAGACAGCGACATTTATTCGCTCTGCTCTAAAACCGTTTCAGGCGTTGGCCGTGACCTCAACCGGAACGATGGAACGCTTTGACCTGACCGATAAAGATCTAGCCATTATTTGTAGCTCTCACAACGGCACGATCGAGCAGGCTCGCCAAGCGTTCAACATTCTTTGGCGGGCAAACATTGACCCCATCGCGCTCAAATGCCCCATTCCTGATGGCAAGCAAAGTCCTTTGCAATACAACTGCTCTGGAAAACATGCAGGCATGTTAGCCGTTTGCCAACAGAGAAACTGGTCTTTGGGTGAATATCTCAACCGCGACCACCCGGTGCAGCGTCTCATCTTGTCTCGTCTAGCCGATCTGTTGCGAATGCCCGCAGAAGAATTTATTGTCGCCCATGACGACTGTGGTGCGCCGACCTATCTGATTCAGCTGAGCCAGATGGCAACGCTCTACGCCCAGCTCTCCTCCGGTGACAGTCTAGATATGGAGCGCATTGTTCGGGCGATGGTTCATCATCCAGAAATGATTGCGGGCGAAGGCGAGTTTGATACGGAATTAATGAAGGCATCAGAAGGTCAGCTCTTGAGCAAAGCAGGAGCCGAGGGCATTCAGTGTGTGGCTCGCTTAGGAGAAGGGCTTGGGCTAGCGGTTAAAGTGATGGATGGCTCTAAACGTGCCAAGTATGCCGTCGCCATTCATCTGCTAAAGCAGCTAGGTTGGATTAGCCCGACGGTCGCAGAAGCCTTGGCCGATCAGTTTATGAATATCGGCGAATATAAGCGATTAGATGTCGTCGGCGAAATTGCCATGCTCTAGAGGCTGATTTGAGCAGCAAGATTAAGAATAGGCTTGAACGTCTAGTTTCAGCGCTACCATAAAGGCGACGAAAAAGCGCGATCGCCATTCGCGAGTTGAGTCGGCTTTGCGGGGACGCAACTCTCTAGATCCTTGTTGCGTTGAGATAGAGGTTGCCCTGAGATCGAGGTTGCGTTGAGCGAGAAGTTGCGCTGAGATCGAGTGCCACCCTTGACACAGGCATTGCTTCTAGACTCCGCTCACGATCTAAGGCTGATTCTAATGCTGATGTCATGCGCTCATTTCACCTTCCATTTCATCTCACGCTAACCCTAAGGAGTAGGAATGTCCGCTTCCACCCACATCGTCCGTTTGCCTCAGCTCAACAATACCTATAGAACTCAACTCCAGAACGGGCTGACGGTCATTGCGACAGAAAATCCAACAGCGGACATTGTCTCGGCCCGCCTTCTCTTCAAAGGAGGCGGGCGCGTTGAACCCGCAGCTAAAGCTGGGGTTGCGCATCTTCTTTCAGCCGTGCTGACAAAGGGAACAGATACTCTGTCGTCTCAAGATATTGCCGAAAAAGTGGAGTCAATCGGTGCCAGCTTAGGGGCTGATGCGACCTCTGACTACTGCCTCGTGAGTTTTAAGACCGTTTCGGCTGACTTTGAAACGTTGCTGGGGTTAACGGCAGAACTCGTGCGATCGCCCAGTTTTCCCGAGCACGAAGTTGACTTAGAGCGGCGGTTGACCCTGCAAGGCATTCGTTCGATGCAAGAGCAGCCCTTTGCGATCGCCTATCAGCATTTACGCGCGGCTCTTTATCAAGATCACCCCTATGCCTCTTCAGGGTTAGGGACAGAAGAGACCGTATCTCATCTGACCCGAGACGATATCGTCACCTATTACCACACTCACTTTTGCCCCGAGCATATGGTGGTGAGCCTTGCTGGGCGCATTCAACCCGAGGTGGCGATCGCCCAAATTGAGGCGGCTTTTGGCGATTGGCGTCCCCATCCTGACGCGGTTGCTAATACAGTGCCACCGTCGCAGCTTCATATTCCTAAGCGATCTGAGACGGTCGTCGAAGCTCAAGACACCATGCAGGCTATTGTGATGCTGGGCTATCCGGCTCCATCGGTTCATAGCGAAGACTATATCGGGCTGAAGCTGCTGACTACGCATCTCGGCAACGGCTTGTCGAGCCGTCTTTTTGTTGAGCTGCGAGAAAAGCGGGGGCTTGCCTACGATGTTTCGGCTATTTACCCGACTCGAATAGACTGGTCTCACTTTGTCACCTATATGGGGACAGCTCCTGTCAATGTTCCTGCTGCCATTGAAGGGTTGCAGGCCGAAGTCAATCGCATTTGCGACTCCCCTCTGACGGATAATGAAGCTCAAGTCGCAAAAAATAAGCTGCTAGGCCAATATGCCCTCGGCAAACAAACCAATGCCCAGATCGCCCAACTCCTTGGCTGGTATGAAATTTTAGGGCTTGGGGTCGAGTTTGATCAGACGTTTCAAGATGCGGTTGCCCATCTCTCGATTGACGAGATGCAGGCGATCGCCCGACGCTATTTGGGTGGCCAGCCCTGTTTATCTTTAGTGGGGCCTGAAGCGGCTGTCTGTCTGCCGTAACAATACAAAACTTGAGGGAATACCTGTGATGATTGGCGAAAAGGCTGTTTAATATAGGCGATCGCAGTCATCATCGAAAATCAGGTTTAAGATTAGCAAAAGATCACCTGAACCTTTGGGCAACTGAGCCTATTTGGAGCAGTGAATGACAATTGATTCCTGTTTTGGCAGTGTTATCGCGAAGCTTATACTATCCCGAAGCTTACACAGGGAAGTCCGTCAAATAAGTGTGAGATGAGTCTCTTAACTCACGCGTTTAACTCGCTCGTTTAACTCACACATTCAACTCACAACCTGCTTCAACGACTTCGAGCGTTTTGTTAAGGTGTTGCCAAAGTTTTGATGTATCCGATGTCGAATTCATCAGCCGTTTCTTCCAGCCCAAATCGTCCTTCTCGCCTCGTCAAGTGGATTAACCAAACCGCGAGCCAGCCTGGGGTGCGAGTGGGGTATAGGCTGCGTGGCAATACCTTGCATTTGCTCTATGAAGGGGATAGTTGCCCTAGCCAGCAGGTGGTGATTCAAGATGTCTTGGTATCGCTAAAATCGACAGATCTCTCGGCCCTGTTGCCAGATGGGGTGCAGGTTTACCAAATTTGGCTCTATGGCAGAAAGCGCAGAGCCTCAACCACGGAAGAAGAATCTTTTTCTAAAAAGCTAGATTGGACGTTTCGGATCAACGTTGATCAAATCGAGCATCTCGGACAGCAGGGGCAAGCCCCAACGGCCAAAGAATTTGATTCAACTCAGTCATCCCACTCTGATAGTGTTGGCTCTAGTGGTGTTGGCTCCAGTGATGTTGGCCTGGGCGATTCTCCTCCGGAGACACAGCGTGAACGCCCAGGCTCCGTTTCCACGTCTCACTCGTCATTCGACACCACTCACCTCGAACCCATCGCGCGAAAGCTCAGCGAAATTCTCAATCGCCTGGGGATAACGGTTCATGTTGCGGCCAAAGCCCAGTCAAATCTGAGGCCGTTGCACCCTGTCGTGACGGCGGATGGAGTAACCTCGGTTAGTTTTCCTCAGCTGCGGAATACCGCTACCCACCGCCTGTGGATTTCTTGTCGCGCCCAATACAGCCCGTCGCCCTCTTTGATTGCTGAACCGATCGCCCGTCAGATGCGATCGCTCAATTTAGAAGACTTTCGCGACGCTGTGGTGACCGTGCGGGTTGTTGGGGAAGAAAAACCCGACTGGATTTTGCGCATTGATCTCACCCCTGCCGATGTCTTGCTGCGAGAGTGGGCGCGATGGGGAGATGTGGCCGCGCTGAGCCGTCTCATGAATGAGTGTTTTAGGGCTGAAAGCGTCACCCTTGCAACGGCAACCCTCAAAGAATCAACCCTGCATCTGGTTTGTCAGCGGCAAGAGTCTGCTGAGGATAGCCCAGAAGCAGCGACGCTGGATTGGAGGGTTGACCCGCTCAAAGCCTCCGTTCAAGAGGTGCTGAACGAACTCGCCCCCCAAGGAATTCATTCAGCGGTTTTATATGGGCAGCAGCCTCAAGCTCAAGACCCCGAATGGATCGAGTGGTTAGATCTACCCGCGAGTCAAGATATTGAGCGCTCTACGGATGCTCTTTCCCTCGCCCAGCACGGTCATTTGGAGGCGATCGCCTTTCTCATGAGCCGGTTGCTCAATCCTGACCTCGATACTCAGGTTGCCACGGGCGGAATTCGCATTCAGCTGCTGCCAAAAGATGAGCTGCTGCACGTGATGTGCGATTCACCGACCGGTCCTCCCCAAGAGCTGATCTGTGCCAAGGTTGTACAACTGTTGCAGCAACTCGATGCGCCTGGGATTACGGGCGTTCGCATCTATGGGCGGCGATCGGGGCGGCGATCGCCCCTCTGGAGCTACGGCACTGACTTCGTTACGCGACAGCGATTTGTGCCCGAGCCAGAACCCGAATTTGCGGCAACCGATGCCTATGTCAATGAGCTGATCACCCATCAAGATGTATCGCCCCTTCGCCCTGATCTGACCCCGGCAGAGCTTCACGCTCGCTGGACAAAGCTGAATCAGCGAGTCGGGCAGCATATTCAGCGATCGCTCTTGAAAACTCAGCTCGTTACCCCCACGCCAAACACGCCCGTTTTGGCCTTGCCTCAGACAATGAATCGGCAGGGTGTCAAGGCGGCTGTGATCTGGTCGATTGTCGGCCTACTCTCTGTCGTGCAGATTGATTGGGTGATGGGGTTTGTGGCTCAAACTGCTGCAAATGCTGAAACACGCCAAGACGAATTGACCGAACCTCCCACGGCGCTCGTGCCTAATCTAGGCGAGGCAGATGAATCGGCAGATGAATCGGCGGATGAATCGGCAGATGAATCGGCTGAAGATTCTAGGCTAGACTCTTCGCCAGATCCGGCCCCAGCCGCTGCTGAACCCCACGACTCAACGTTAGGCGAAGACGATGATCCGTTCAGCTCAGATGAGTTTATTCGTTCAACCAGCGACATTCAAGATTCTGCTGATGAGTCGTCTGATCCATCCGTGTTGAGCATTAGTCAGGTTGAAGGGAGGTCAGATGAAAATAGCGAGAATTTCTCCCAGCACGAACTCCTGATCGAGCGGTCGCCTTATCCTTCCTTTGATAGTCGCCAGCTTGACTTGAAGCTGGCACTCTACCACCAGCGAGTAGCCGAGCAGGGCGTTCCTAATGTGATGGTGATTGGCAGCTCGCGAGCTTTGCGGGGCATTGACCCTGAGGTGCTAGAGCGATCGCTCGCTAATCTAGGTTACGCCAATGCAGATGTGTTTAACTTTGGCATCAACGGCGCAACGGCTCAGGTGGTCGAGCTGGTAGTGCAGCGCATTCTAATTCCTGAACAATTACCTCAGGTGATTATCTGGGCCGATGGAGCCCGTGCGTTTAACGGGGGGCGCGAAGACCTGACTTATGATGGCATGGCAACATCAGAAGGTTATACGCTCCTATCAGAAGGATCGCTATCCGTACCCATCGCCACTCCAGACGGCATGATTCAAGCCAACTCTCCAGGCACGGGCACAGGAGCCGAGTCGTCGAGCTGGACGGTTGCATTCAGCACATCGCTGACGGAAAGCTATCAGGCCCTGGATGAATGGCTCAGCGATCGCCTTGCCTACGTTTCTGTCGCCCACGACCAGCGCGATCGCCTCAAAGGCATGATTCAAGACACGCTCACCGTAGATTTGAGTCGAAGTGAAAGTCGCGGATCTCGCGGATCTGGTGCTGCTGGAATGTCGCCAGGGGCGGCTGGAGATGAGGCTAACTTTGAGGGCGATCGCATCTTAGGGCAGATTGATTCTGATGGATTCTTGCCGCTTGATGTTCGATTTGACCCGGTGACCTATTACGAAAAGTTTTCGAGGGTTCCTGGAAATTACGACAAAGACTATGCCGATTTCCAACTCTCTGGCTCCCAGGCCGAAGCGCTACAGTCGATTCTGACCCTGAGCCAAAATCACGATGTGCCTGTTGTTTTCGTGAACCTGCCCCTAACCGAGGAATATCTCGATCCCTACCGGATGGCTCACGAAGCAGAATTCCGGCAATTTATGCTAGAAGTCGATTTATCGAACGAGCAGTTTGTTTTTCGTGACTTGAGCGCCCTCTGGCTCGACCGAGAAGATTACTACGGTTACTTCTCCGATCCGAGCCATCTCAACCGCTATGGAGCCTTTGAGGTGTCTAAGCGACTGGCCCAAGATGCGATGATTCCCTGGCCGGGTTCTGGCTCGCGGCTCTAAACTTCAGGTAGGGATATCCGAATCTGAAAAGTCTGGTACTCCACCTCCGTATTTTGGAGTGCGATCGCCCAAAATAGCATTTGGGTTCTTATCGTTCACATCCATTTCCATTGTTATTGACGCAATCTGAGTAGACCATGACAACTATTCTTGAGCAGGGCAACATCAGTATCCATACTGATAATATTTTTCCCATTATCAAAAAGTGGCTCTATTCGGACCACGAAATCTTTTTGCGCGAGCTGGTGTCCAATGCGGTCGATGCCCTCAAAAAGCTGACCATGCTGTCGCGCACGGGTGAATTTTCGGGAGCGATGGGCGAGCCCGAAATTATTCTGGCGATCGACACAGAGAAGAAACAGATCTCAATCACCGATAACGGCATCGGCATGACCGCCGACGAAGTGAAAAAGTACATCAACCAGGTAGCTTTTTCGAGTGCTGAAGAGTTTGTTGAGAAGTTCAAGGGCAGCACCAACGACCAGATCATCGGTCACTTCGGCCTGGGCTTCTACTCTTCGTTTATGGTGGCGACACAGGTCGAAATCGATACCTTGTCTTACCAAGAGGGCGCAACGCCTGTTCACTGGAGCTGCGACGGCTCAACTCAATTTGAACTAACGGAGTCTGAGCGCGCCGAGCGCGGCACCACGATTACCCTCACCCTCCAAGACGAAGAAACAGAATATCTAGAACCAACCCGCATTCGTCAACTGATCACGACCTATTGCGACTTCATGCCTTACCCCATCAAGCTCGATGGGGAGCAGATCAACAAGCAAAAAGCACCGTGGAAAGAAGCTCCTAGCAACCTAACGGACGAAGATTATCTAGAGTTCTATCGCTATCTCTACCCGTTTCAGGAAGATCCGCTGCTGTGGGTTCATCTCAACACCGACTATCCCTTCGTCGTCAACGGCATTCTCTACTTTCCCAAGCTGCGCCCCGACATCGATGTCACCAAAGGGCACATCAAGCTGTTTTGCAATCAGGTCTTTGTTAGCGAAAACTGCGAGGAAGTGATCCCCAAGTTTTTGCTACCGCTCCAAGGCGTGATTGACAGCGTTGATATTCCGCTCAACGTGTCCCGCAGCTTTTTGCAAAACGATCGCACGGTGCGCCGCATCGCCGACTACATTGCTAAGAAAGTTGGCGATCGCCTCAAAGAAGTCTACCGCGACAATCGCGCTCACTATATTCGCGGCTGGCAAGACCTAGGCACCTTCGTCAAGTTTGGTTCGCTCAACGACGACAAATTCAAAAAGCAAGTGGAAGATATTCTCGTCTTCCGCACCACTGCAAAGCTTGCCAGCGAAGAACCCGCCAAAGTCGAAGTCCAGAGCGATGAAGGCGATGCCTGGGAAACCGTGCCATCAGAAGAAACAGCGGCAGTCGATGAGCAAGGCTTTTCTTACACCACGCTAAAAGAGTACCTAGAGCGCAACAAAGAAAAGCACGAAAACCGCGTGTTTTACTGCACCGATCCCTCGGCACAATCTACCTATGTGGAGCTGCACAAGAGCCAAGGGCTAGAGGTGCTGTTTATGGATTCGTTCATCGACACCCACTTCATTAGCTTCCTAGAGCGAGAATACACCGATGTTCAGTTCTCCCGTGTGGACTCTGAACTCGATGACACCCTGGTCGATACCGACAAAGAGAGTGAAATTGTTGATCCGGCGACTAACAAAACTCGCAGCGACCAAATCAAAGAGCTATTTGAGCTGGCTCTCAACAAGCCTAAGCTCAACATCAAAACCCAGGCACTCAAGTCTGACGATCCGTCTATGCCTCCGGCGATGGTGTTGCTGCCCGAAGCCCTGCGACGGTTGCGCGACATGACGGCTCTGATGCAGCAGCAGACGGCAGAGTTTCCCGAAGAGCACATTCTCATGGTGAACACCGCTCACCCGCTGGTAGAAAATGTGCTGAAACTCAGCCAGGGCAGCATTGTCACAGGGGATGGCGAGTCACCCTCGGCTCAGACGGCCAAGCAGCTCTGCCTCCATATTTATGACCTAGCGCTGATGGCTCAAAAGAGCTTCACCGCTGACGATATGAAGGCTTTTGTGGAGCGCTCAAACAAAGTGTTGACCTATCTCACCAAAAGCTAGCTTGCGGAAACCTAGCGTGATTGGCTGGGTGTAATTCAACGGGCGAGGACGCATAACCTGCGTCCTCGTTTTTTTGAAATTCTAGAGGGCGCACCCAGAGATCATACAGGGTGCGCTCCTACGGGGAAAACAGCCTATGTCAACGGTTTTAGAATCGTAGCGGCATAGCGATCGGTCGAGAGATACTTTCGGGCTAGATGCTGTAACTCTTCTGGCTTAAACGATTGAATATGAGCCGGGTAGGTGGTGGCTATGGTGGGCTTTGTAATCGTGCTGTAATAGCCATAGAGTCCGGCGAGCTGGTTAGAGGTCTCGGTGGAAAATGCGTAATCGTTGCATAAAAGGCGCTTGTAGCGGTTCAATTCAGACACGTCGAGAGGCTGGGCGGCCAGTTGCCGCAGGCGATCGCCAATCAAGTCTTCTGTCGCCTGCAAATACTGCGGTTCGAGCCACGCGCTGATGGTGAACAGGCTAGAGTCGCGCTGGAGCGAGAAATTGCTGCCCACGGCGTGAACCCACTGCTTTTCTTCTCGCAGTTCTCTGACTAGGCGCGACGATCGCCCCCCCGCCAGAGCCACAGACAGCAAATCTAGGCCGTAGGCATCATGAATTTTGTCTACGCCTGGGCCTTGCCATGCCATCAATAGGCGAGCCTCTTCAATGCGGGCGAGGCCCATTTCCTGCCGCCTCAACCCATGCATGGGAGCATTTTGATATGAAACGGGCTGAGATTCTGGAAGACGCGGTAAAAAGCCGCAAAATGACTGCCGGACTGACTCTAAAGTGGCATCGAGTTCAACGTCTCCCACCACGACCACCGTCATGTTTTCGGGCTGATAATATCTGCGATGAAACTGGCGCATATCCTGGGGCGATCGCCCCATCAGCGTCTCTTCCGTACCCAACACCGAACGCCCGTAGGGATGGGTTGGGTACACGCTTTCCATCAGCGCCTGAAAGCCGACCCAGTCTGGATCGTCTTGGGCTTGGCGCAGCTCTTCGAGCACCACCTCACGCTCGCGCTCAAACTCTGCATCTGGAATAGAAGCCCGCACCAGCAGCTCTGCCAAATGCTCTAGCCCATCGCCCAGATAGGATGACGCAATATCAATGAAAAAATGAGCATAATCGTGGCTGGTCGCTGCATTGGTCACACCTCCTCGGGTTTCGATCACCTGATCAAAATAGCCAGGAGGAAAGCGATCAGTGCCTTTGAAAATCATGTGCTCCAGAAAATGCGCCATGCCAGCCCAGGCATTAGGCTCGGCGATCGCCCCTGCCCGCACCCACACATCAACCGTGACTATCGGGGCAGAAGGCAGATGTTGGTGAACAACAGAGAGACCATCATCGAAGATATGGAGGTTAGCGGGAAAGGTTTCTACAGCTAGCAGTGCTCAAGTCCTCGCGAGGATGTGTAAATACTTAAATGGTAATCCTGGACACACGACACAGCTTGTAAACTTAATATCTTTGTAACCTACGAAAGCTTGTGTAGGATGGGTTACGCTGTGCTAACCCATGCGGATGTTGGGTTTCGTTCCTCAACCACAACCTACACATACTCACGTTTACTGTTGTCCACCTAGTTATAGAGATCCTCAAAGAGATCCTCAAGGGCGATCGCTCTGACAACTGATTTGGTTTTGGTCGTCTTTCTTGCCCAGGAGCCAATACGTGGTCATATTGCCTCGCCCACGAATCGGAATCGTGCCTCTTTTTTCAAAATAGTAGTGCTCTTTGAGTCGATGATAGGTCGCCTCGGTGACTTGAATGCTGCCGGGTTTGCTGTGCGATTCCATTCGCGACGCCACATTGACCGCGTCTCCCCACAGGTCATAGATGAAACGCTTGACCCCAATCACCCCTGCAATGACGGGGCCTGTATTGATGCCAATGCGCAGCCGCATCGGGTGACCAAGATCGTCAAGCTGAGACTCCATGTGCTTCTGCATGTCGAGGGCGAGATTGGCGATCGCCTGCACATGCTCTTGACAGGGAATCGGTAAGCCTCCGACCACCATATAGGCATCGCCAATGGTCTTAATCTTTTCCACCCCATAGGTATCGACGAGATAGTCAAAGGTGGAGAAAAGTTGATTCAGCTGACCGACCAACGCTAACGGATCTATCCGCGCGGCCAATCCGGTAAAGCCCACAATATCGGCAAATAAAATGGTGACCTCTTCAAAGTGCTCCGCAGGGGAGGTACCCGTATGCTTAAGCTGCTCTGCGATCGGCCCAGGCAAGATATTGAGCAGCAAATGCTCTGAGCGCTCTTTTTCCTGCTGCAATTCTGCGGTACGAAGAGCCACGCGCTGTTCTAGCTCTTCATTGGCTAAGCGCAGTGATTCTTCTGCCTGCTTGCGTGCCGTCACATCGCGAATAATGTTGAGCACCTCATCATCACCCATCACCACAATGCGCACTTCTTCGTACTGGATGGTGCCATTCATCTCCAGTCGCTGCTCGTAGATTTGGGTTTGCCCTGAGGTTAAGGCCAGTGTGATGTAATACAGCCGCTGTTCGGCGAGATCAGGGGGCAAAATCTCACGAATATTCATGCCAGATTGGCTTTGCTGAGCCGCATTTAGGAGACTATTGGAGACATTGCCCGTCACCGTGCCTAGATAGGTTCCGTCTCCCTTCATCCGAATCAGCAGATCTGGAATTGCTGAGACAAGGGTGCGATTGGTCGATTCGCTGTGGCGGAGTTCGTTTTCAGCAAACCTCTGTTGACTGATGTTACGCACGATGAAAAGAGCCGATTGCTCGCTGTAGGCCACAACTCGGGCTTCGTAATATTGTTTGTTTTGATTGACCCACAGTTCATACTCTAGGGTTTGCGGATCTTTACCCGTTAGCACGTGTTGCATGGTCAAGAAATATAGCTCTGCCACATCGTGAGGCAAGATATCCCAAATGCTTTTACCAATTCTTTCTGCGGGGGCTGTTTGAGAAAGCAACCATTGACCTTTAGCCTCAATGTAATCGACATAAATGCCACGGCGATCAATTTCCAGAATCAAGTCAGGAATCGCATCAAGCAAGGCGCGAGTTCTCGCTTCACTCTGCTTGAGCGCCTTAAAAGACGCTCGAAAGTGAGCCGTCATGGCATGGGACACCCTGAACGCACGATTAAGGGCAGACGTTAGCAGGGTGAGGCGTTTACCTACAGGTATTCGCAACTCTTTAAAGCGCTTGAGACGAGCTGACTTCATGAATGGCTTCACGATGTGAGGGACAAGCAATCGGTTCTCATAGCGATAGTTTGGAAAAAACAGAACCATAAGCAACTATTGTAGGGGCGCGAGTTCATCGTTCCCTTAACTGCCGCCGTCGATACGGCCTGCACTGATACGGCCTGCACTGGTACGGCCTGCACTGATACGGCCTGCATTGATATGGCCTGCACTGATATGGCCTGCACTGATATGGCCTGCATTGATACGGCCTGCATTGATATGGCGATCGCACCCTCTAACGCTTCCTGATCCGCTAATCTTGCATTAGCTATCCTGACGCAATGGTGCTGAGTGCTATTTTGAGCTACACCCTTGATCAACACCTGATTAACACTCTTTTGGCTCAGAGCTGCGCCCCTCTGAAGCCTCGTGCATTTTTGCGGGAATTATGATTATTCTTTTATGGATAGTTTAGCTCTAAGATTGTGGAACGTCGCTTGTGTAGGTATGGCTCATTTGTAGCCCATTTCCTGATTACTAATTACTAATTACTAATTACTGATGATGCTCTAGTGAACGGTGACTTAGCTTTGGCCGACGTGGCTTCGCTCATAGGCAAGGGCGGGATAAAGAAAGTAGGCGATCGCCCATGGGGAATTGCCATTTCTAATGCCAAATGCTGAGCACTGCCGATAAAACGCTAGAATCAACAAGATCGACGTGATTATTAAGAAACATTTCCGATTTTCTGCCAGAGTTTTGGCCAAGTCTAAGCAGAGTAACCTGTCTAAATACGCTTGTTCTCATTCTCTTTTTTCTCTAGAATGCGTTGTACTGAGTTTTTAGGTTGTCATGTCTGAGCCTGCGTCTTCCTCCACTCAAGCCAAAAAACGCACAAAGTCGCGGCAGTCTGCAACTCAGGCCGACGCATCAAGCCGTGCTAAGTCTCAAAAAGGCTCGGCAAAGTCGAAGGCTGCCAAGGCATCGTCTACGGCCCTGACTCCGTCGTTGGAAAAGGCGATCGCCCAAAACACGATTCGCATTCGCGGGGCGAGGCAGCACAACCTCAAGAATGTGGATTTGGAACTGCCGCGCGATCAGCTCATCGTGTTTACGGGCGTGTCGGGTTCGGGTAAGTCGTCTCTTGCCTTCGACACAATTTTTGCTGAGGGTCAGCGCCGCTATGTCGAGTCTCTCAGCGCCTATGCTCGTCAGTTTTTGGGTCAGGTTGATAAGCCTGATGTCGATGCCATTGAGGGGCTGAGTCCGGCGATTTCCATCGACCAAAAATCGACCTCTCACAACCCTCGTTCGACCGTGGGCACGGTGACGGAGATTTACGACTATCTGCGACTACTCTATGGTCGAGCAGGCGAACCCCACTGTCCCCATTGCGATCGCTCCATTGCGCCCCAAAGCATTGATGAAATGTGCGATCGCATTGCCGAGTTGCCGATGAAGACTCGGTTTCAGATTCTCGCTCCTGTGGTGCGGGGCAAAAAGGGAACCCACAAGAAGCTGCTGTCGAGTTTGGCCTCTGAAGGCTTTGCGCGGGTTCGCATTAACGGTGAGGTGCAAGACTTATCAGACGGCATTGACCTCAACAAAAATCACGCCCACGACATTGAAGTCGTCGTCGATCGACTGGTCATGAAGGAGAGCATTCAGGAGCGGCTCGTTGATTCTCTCTCTACCTGCCTCAAGCGATCGAGCGGGGTAGCCATCATAGATATTGTGTCTTGGGGCGATCGCCAGTCCTCTGATGCAGCTTACACCCCTTCGCCAGAGGCCGCCGCGTCGCACGAGTCGCATGATTCAGACGATAAGGTGGTGTCACTCGAACGTCACCGTGCGGTGACCTTTAGTGCGGCAGAAGCGGTGGCCACTCCTTACAACACCAACAACAGAAACGGAGAAGAGCAATCTCCCGAGGCTGCACCGGAAGAATCATATCCTCAAGAGATTGTATTTTCAGAAAACTTTGCCTGCCCTGAACATGGCGCAGTCATGGAAGAGCTTTCACCTCGGCTGTTTTCCTTTAACTCGCCTTACGGAGCCTGCTCTAACTGTCATGGGCTGGGGACGCTCCGCATGTTTGCACCCGAGCTAGTGGTTCCCGATCCAGATCTGCCCGTGTATGCGGCGATCGCCCCCTGGTCTGACAAAGACAATACCTACTATTTTTCGCTTCTCTACAGTGTCGGACAAGCCTGTGGCTTTGAAATTCAAAGTCCCTGGAGTTCTCTGACCGAAGAGCAGCGCCACGTGGTTTTGCATGGTACGCCGGAAAAAATCCACATTGAGGCCGACTCTCGCTATGGCGATCGGCGGGGCTATGAGCGCAAATATGAAGGCGTTTTGCCGATGCTGGAGCGGCAATATCGCGAGAGCACCTCAGATCTCTACAAGCAAAAGCTAGAACAATATCTCGTCAATCAAAACTGCGAAGTGTGTGGGGGCGATCGCCTCAAGCCTGAGTCTCAGGCGGTGCGTGTGGGTCAATATCGCATCAACGAGTTAACCAGCGTCTCGGTGCGAGACGCGCTCAGCCGCATCAACGGCCTAGAACTATCATCCCGACAGGCACAAATCGGAGAGTTAGTGCTCAAAGAGATTCGGGCACGACTTCAGTTTTTGCTCGATGTCGGCCTCGACTATCTCACCCTCGATCGCACCGCCATGACCTTGTCGGGCGGCGAGGCTCAGCGCATTCGTCTAGCCACCCAGATTGGCTCTGGCCTAACCGGAGTGCTCTACGTTTTAGACGAGCCAAGCATCGGTCTCCATCAACGTGACAACGAGCGCCTGCTTGGCACATTGACGAAGCTGCGAGACATCGGCAATACGCTCATCGTTGTAGAGCATGATGAGGAGACGATTCGTGCGGCTGATTATCTAGTTGACATTGGCCCTGGCGCTGGTGTCCACGGTGGCAACATTGTGTCACGGGGCTCTCTCGATGATCTGATGAGTGCTGAAGACTCTCTGACAGGAGCTTACTTGGTGGGGCGACGCGTCATTCACACCCCCGCTGAGCGGCGCAAAGGCAGCAATCTAAAAGTAACGATTAAGAATGCTCATCGCAATAATCTGAGAAATATTGACGTTGAGTTCCCTTTGGGCAGGCTGGTGTGTGTGACCGGGGTGTCAGGCTCTGGCAAGTCTACGCTTGTGAATGAGCTGCTCTATCCGGCTCTGCGTCATCACTTTGGCCACAAAGTCCCGATGCCCAAAGACCTCGATAAGATCACCGGGCTCAAGGCACTGGATAAGGCGATCGTCATTGACCAGTCACCCATCGGCCGTACCCCTCGCTCTAACCCCGCCACCTATACGGGTGTCTTTGATGTGATTCGCGATCTGTTTTCTCAAACGGTTGAAGCTAAAGCACGGGGATATAAACCGGGTCAATTTTCGTTTAACGTCAAGGGCGGGCGCTGTGAAGCCTGCGGTGGTCAGGGCGTCAACGTCATTGAGATGAATTTCCTACCCGATGTCTATGTCCAGTGCGAGATTTGCAAAGGCGCACGCTACAACAGAGAAACCCTCCAAGTCACCTATAAAGGAAAGTCTATTTCAGATGTGCTGAATATGAATGCAGAGGAAGCCCTCGACTTTTTCCAAAACATTCCCAAGGCGGCAGCTCGTCTGCAAACGATGGTGGATGTGGGTCTAGGCTACGTGCGACTGGGGCAGACAGCGCCGACTCTCTCAGGAGGAGAAGCACAGCGGCTGAAGCTAGCCACGGAGCTATCTCGCCGTGCCACCGGGCAGACCCTGTATCTGATTGATGAACCCACAACCGGACTGTCTTTCTACGATGTCCACAAGCTTCTGGATGTGCTCCAGCGCCTGGTAGACAAGGGCAATTCGGTGTTGGTCATTGAGCACAATCTGGATGTTATCCGCTGCTCTGATTGGATTATCGATCTGGGGCCAGAAGGGGGCGATCGCGGCGGTGAGGTCGTTGCTGTGGGCACGCCAGAGCAGGTTGCCGCTGTGCCTCAATCGTTCACAGGACAATATCTGAAACAGGTACTGTTGCAGCATCTTCCCATGCCGAATTCAGAATCTGAGTGTGAATAAGAAAGTGACCCCAAGAATGCCCCAGACAAAGCGTGGTGACGCTCTAGACGAGCATTTTCTCTAGAGCAACAACGTCGAGCAGACATATCGTTTCGCGGGTGCGATTGATTAAGTCTTTTCGCTCTAGCTTACTCAAAACTCGGGTCACCGTTTCGCGAGCGAGACCGCTCAGGCTACTGAGTTCGCGGTGAGGCAAATTGGGGATCTCGACGCCGAGTTCTACCTTCGTTCCTTGCCCATCGGCTAGAAACAGTAAAATATCGACAACCCGTGAGGTGCTGTCTGATTCTCGGAGCCGCAGGCGTCGATTGACCTGCCGTAGCCGCCGAGCCATCAGCTGAGCCAGCCGAATTCCCGCTAACGGTTCACCGTGGATTAGCTCGACAAAGTCTTGGGAGGGCAGGTTGCTAATGAGAGTTGGAGCAAGAGTAATGACATCTGTTGAGCGAGGCACTTCTTCCAGCGGAGCCATCTCCCCAAATAGCTCTCCCTTGCCCAAAATATTGAGGGTCACCTCTTTGCCATCAATGTTATAAGTCCGAATCTTCACCCAGCCTTCGAGGATGAAGTAGACGGAGTTTCCCCAGTCGTTTTCAAGCAAAATAACCTGATTGACGGGATGTTTGCGCGTGACAACATGAGCCGTTGCCTTTTCAACAATAGCTGTAGGGAGCCCCTCAAAAAAAGGAGCATTCCGGATAGGCTCATTGTCTTTGTCTTTATTCATCTGTTCTCAAGCTACGGGAAGAGGTAAGACAGTTGTCATCAAGGAGTAAGCCTTTGAACAAGCGCCAAATGGTGTTTATTTGGCCCGAAAATCATGTGTTGTTTCAACAATGCTTCACGACAAAACATCTTACAAACACAAGAAAGCATTCAAGCACTATACCTAAGCTTTTGCAATCTAAGCTTTTGCAATCTGAGGTTTCGCATCAGGCGGAAATTTTGAAATGCAGCTTCAGAGTAAATGGGCTTTACACACTACTCTGTTTAGATATCGCAGCGATCGCCGATACTGCACTTTATTCACCTGCGCTTATCTCTGCAAAAGAAGTCTTAGACGATTAGACTAGCCCAAAACAGTCGGCTTAGTCCACCATTCGCGACATTTGTTAAGCGAGTCAGCTCAGCTTAATCAGATGAACAGTTTTTTATCTTGTCAGGCGACCCGTGTGAGTTTCTCCATGCAAAGGTTAACGAATGTCGCGGTCTGGATGAGTGGATGATTCGACAGGGATTGTTTCGGGTTGAGCGATCGCCCCTTGAGTATGGGGTTGCGAACGACCTTGTGAGAAGTTTTGCATCTCTTGCTGCAACACCTGAATGGGTGCCAAATTGTTGATAAACTCTGGAATCTCTGGCAGCGCTTCTAGGCTAAAGCTGTCGAGATTCAGGCCGTCAATGGGCTGTTGAGCAATCCAGGTCAGGCCACCTGCGGCTCCCGTCATCAGCACGGCATAGCCTAGATAGAGATGCCGAGGCCCCAACTGGTGTTGATTTTTGAGCGTTTTGGTCTTGAGTTCAGGAACGCTGTCACGGGCATAAGTCGATGGATGCCAGGTCGGCGGAAAGTTGGCCTCATGGGCCGGATGCGGCAAGATGTCGAGTAACGCTGTGCTGTCTAAATCTACAACTTCTGCGATACGTCGAATAAAGCCACGCACGTAGATATCTTCGGGGAGATGTTCGATTTCCCCATTCTCTAGCGACTGAATTTGATGGAGGGGAACTCGGGTGTGTTGATGAATATCGTGAATCGACCACGATTTGCGCAGACGAGCTTGCAGCAAACTCTGCCCGATTTGATGGAGGGCTTCACTTCGTGCAGCCTGATTGGGCGACTGATCTTCTGTTGAGTGATTCGTCGAACGTCCTGAAACCCGGATGATTGGCCGAGAGGGAGTAGGCTGAAGATTTTTAAGATCGTCGTTTTTAGCGTTTTGGGTATCGCTAAACCCGCCGGAAGAAACCTCCTTCTGCTCTAGAGAATCGTCGCTCAGCGCTGCATTCTCTGGGTTTGGAGTCGGCAATGGGGAGAGTTGGAAACGGCTATATGGGGCTGGTTTAGCTTCCTTTGTGACGGAGCCCTCAGCCGCCGCTTGAGAAGCAACCGGATGAGATGGTGCCCTCTGATGCGCAGATTGTGGGATGAACGATGGTGAGGTGGGCGATGGTGAGGGTGATGATTCTACCGTTGCAGATTGAGAAGAGGATGAGGGGCCGGATTGAGTCACCTCTTCGCAATACTGCTGCACAACCTGCCGCAGCGCCAAGCGAATGGCTTCGCGTCCGAGAGCCTTGATCAGGAGATGAACGTTGACAGATGCCCGATCGAGGCGCTTTTGAAGACCTCCGACAGCTCGCTGGTAAATCTCGCTCTGACAAAATTCAGACTCAATCTGAGATAAAATCGCACGCAGCTCATCTTGAGAGATGGCTATCTTCGTGAGTTCTAAGTCGCTGGGGCTATGAATTGTCGATGTTGCCACTGCTGCTGGCCTCCATGAATATCTCGAAACACACCGATTCAATCGTGAAGAGATTCATCAATTGAGTGTTGGCAATTGATGCCTAGAATATT
>JBARXP010000128.1:0-4322 GCA_049647405.1 Elainellaceae cyanobacterium
TTGCTCGATCGAGTCATAGACTGCTGCAACTCCTCAATAACAGAGGCTTTTTGGTTAGGACGAACCTCTGCAATGACGCGATCGATATGGACTTGGTGAGCGATCGCCTCAGCGGTGCGACGGTTATCCCCGGTTAGCATCACCACCTCTAACCCCATGTTTTGCAGGCGTTGAACTGTCTTGGCGGCGGTGGGTTTTAGCACGTCTGCGAGAGCCATAATCCCTTGAATTTCTCGATCGACCGCAATCCAGATGACGGTCTTGCCATCAGACTCCCAGGTTGTCTGTTGGTCATGGAAACGCTCTGTATCGATGCCCTGCTCGTTCATCCAGCGGCGGGTGCCAATCTGGACTCGTCGATCAGACACGGTGGCCTGCACGCCACTTCCGGCGATCGCCTCAAAATCTTCGATATCTGGCAAGGGCGCAGCAATAACGGCAGTCGCCGTTTGACCTACTTCTCTCCTGGGCTTGGCCTTAGATAGAGATTGACTGCCGCCATCGACGAATGCACCTTGAGCCTTGCCGTAACCCACAACCGCCTCAGCTAAAGGATGTTCAGAGTTGCGCTCTACGGCTGCGATGAGTCGCAGGAGCTTAAACTCATTCTGGTGAGCCGTGCCTAATGTGGTCGCAAAGTTGGTCACCGAGGGGCTGCCCTGGGTTAAGGTTCCAGTTTTATCTAAAACCACGGTTTGAATGTTGTGAGCAAGCTCTAGGCTTTCAGCTCCCTGAATCAAAATGCCATGCTCAGCTCCCTTACCCGTCCCAACCATAATGGAGGTCGGGGTGGCAAGCCCTAGTGCGCAAGGGCAAGCGATGATCAGCACATTGACGGTAGTAATGAGCGCCAGGGTAATGTTGCGGGTTGTGACCATCCAGACGACGAAGGTGAGTACGGCGATCGCAAGCACAACGGGCACAAACCACTGAACCACACGATCTGCGATGCGTTGGATCGGCGCTTTGCTGGCCTGAGCCTGCTGCACGAGCTGCACAATCTGAGCCAAAACGGTATCTTTGCCGACCCGAGTCGCCCGAAATTGAAAACTTCCTGTTTTATTGAGGGTGGCTCCGATGACTTCAGCCCCCTCTGATTTCGAGACGGGTATGCTTTCGCCCGTTACCATGGCTTCGTCAATGGTCGATGAGCCTGAGGTGACGACCCCGTCCACAGGAATTTTTTCTCCAGGGCGCACCAGAACAATGTCATCGACCTGCACCTGCTCAATCGGGATATCGTGCGCGTTGCCGTCTCGAATAATGCGGGCTGTTTTGGCTTGCAGTCCCATCAGCTTTCGGATTGCGTCAGAGGTGTGGCTGCGGGCGCGTTGTTCGAGCAGCCGCCCCAGCAAAATGAGTGTGATGACGACAGCAGCGGCTTCGTAATAGACCTCGGCGGCAATGCCCTGGCGGGTGACTAATTCTGGGGCGATCGTGATGATCAGCGAGTAGAGAAACGCAGCACTCGTGCCGATCGCCACTAGAGTATTCATGTCAGACGTTTTGTGGGTGAGGGCACTCCACGCGCCCTTGTAGAAGCTCTGTCCACACCAAACCTGCACGGGTAGGGCGAGCACAAGCTGAACCCAAGGATTGTGCAGCCACATGGGAATCAAGGGCAAATGCAGCCCTGTCATCATGGGCAGCATTCCCACGATAAGAATGCTGCTGAGACTGCCTCCAATCCAGACTTTTCGTTTTAGCGCTCTCATGGCAGCGCGTTTCTCGGTTTGGTCTTGCTCCATGGCGCTGGCGATATCTTCGATCGCATGAGCCGAATATCCGGCCTGGGTGACGGCTTCCTCAATTTGCTGTTGCAAAATCTTCTGGGAGAGACGTTCTCCCTCAAATTCCACCACCGCCTGCTCCATGCCGAAATTGACGCTGTAGGAGGCGACTGAGGGCACGGAGGCGATCGCCTGCTCAATCCGCGAGGCACAGGCGGCACAGCTCATGCCACCGAGTTGAAAGGTAAGAGTAGTCATCGTGCGATCGCCTCCTGATGTTCAAGCTGCTGATCGACCTCCAGGCGTTTTGCCTGATGCCGATTACGCTCATGCTAAACCCTCTAGTTGGCTAGAGAGTCAACTAGAGGGTGAAAATATTTCAGATGGCAACCCATTCTCTGTTACAAATCCTTTGACAAGCGAAGCCTCAGCTTACAATGTTGAGGCTTGAGCTATTTCCGTGAGCTAACATCAGAGCCAATATCAGAAGATTCATGACGATAGAAACATCGAGTCAGAATAGCCCCTCCAGCCTTCGCGCCAATCAGCCATCTGAGATGCCAGATCGCTCAAAACTCTGGATGGCGGCGATTAAGCTTCCCATGTATACCGTTGCGGTGATTCCTATCTGGGTCGGGACGGCGATCGCCTATGCAGACACCGGAGTGCTGCACTGGCCGACGTTTCTCACCTTTTTGGTGTCTGCTATTCTCATCATTGCCTGGTTGAATGCAAGTAACGACGTGTTTGACGCTGACACAGGCATCGACCGCAACAAGCATCATTCGCTGGTCAATCTGACGGGCAATCGATCGCTAATTTTTGGGTTGTCTAGTCTCTGTTTGCTGCTCGGTATCCTTGGCATTGTGGCGATCGCCATCTGGCAGCACGACTTCACGGTTCTCGGAATCATCTTGGCCTGTTGTGCTCTGGGCTATAGCTATCAGGGGCCACCTTTTCGGTTTGGCTATTTGGGCTTGGGTGAACCCATCTGCTTCGTTACATTTGGGCCTTTAGCCGTGACAGCGGCCTACTACAGCCAAACCCAATCCTGGAATTCTCTACCCAATCTGGCGGCTTCGATCTTGATTGGCATCACAACCAGCATTATTTTGTTTTGCTCTCATTTTCATCAAGTCGATGACGATGTGGCTGCTGGAAAGCGATCGCCCATTGTGCGTTTAGGAACAGCACAAGCAGCCCGATGGCTCACGGGGGCAATCGGGCTCGTCTTTGTCTTGCTTCTTGCCTTCGTCTTCAGTCAGCTTCTACCCGCTACCGCTCTTTTGATGGGGCTCAGCCTGCCGCTGGCAAAGAACCTCTCAGACTATGTCACCGCCCATCACAACAACCCTGCCAAAGTCAGTAGCTGCAAATTTATCGCAGTCGGCCTACACTTTTGGAGTGGTTTATTGTTAGGGCTGGGATGTGTGCTTAGCCAAATCTCAGTAGCGGGAATTTAGATAAGTTTTAAGTTTTGAATGTTGAGTTTTGAGTGAGGCATTCAATTCAAAACTTAAAACCTAGAACTTAAAACTGATTTCTTCCACTCATTTTTTTCACTCATTTTTTTCTAAGTGCATTCAGAAAACGTTGCCTTATGCTCCAGATGTGTTGGTAAAAAACTCACCGACTCTGAAGCTGGGGCTGTCTTCCAACTGTTTCAGCATTGAGCGAGTCACCAGCTTTCCGGGTTCTACCAGCACTTGACCTGTGATAGGGTGCAGCATCGGTTGCTCTGCTCGGCGACCAATCAGGGCTTCGATGTCTTGCAAAGAATTGACATACATACCGGGAGGGAGTTCCACGGTGATGCCTTCTGCTAAGACCCGAGACTGACAGGCGAGCCGCGAATTAGGCTTGCAGGAGGTAATCACCTCTAAGGTGCGCTGCTCGCGGCGGCTAATGGGCGATATCGCGTCCATTCCCTCTTTGACGTAGATGTGGCAGGTCGCACACATGCCTCGCCCGCCGCATTCTTTTAACACGTCTAACTCTTTGTTCAGCAGAACCGAGAGCAAATTACCATTAGTTTCAATCGAAGACTGTTGTCCTATCGGTTCTAAACGAACGACCTTAGCCATTATCTCTCTACCCTCTAAATTTCCAGTGAAAAGTGCTATCAAACTCTATTCAGACTCAAACCCGTGAAACTCACCCCTGGCAGACCTGAACCATTCATAAAATTGCAGGCACAGATATTGCAGGCACAAACATTGCAGGCACAGATATTGACGGTACAGACACTGATGGTACAAGGCACAATCAATTATCTTTGGGCAAGAGTAAGCTCCGCTGACGCGGATCTAGATCCATTTGCTGAATGATGCTTGAAAAGTCTCTGATGACTCTAGAACACCTCTGAACAAACGCGTTTACCCAGTCGCGTAGCAACTGATGTTGTACCGCATTCAGCACTGAAGGCTTATTGGGGGTCATCGGCCCGATAAACTCAATGTTTCCAGAACGATCTACTTCAAAGTTAGCAAGCCACTCTACTGGAGGACGGCTCGACTTCCAATAGTTGGCCACAATGGTTGCACCAAGATAACGCGTTGTGAGCTTGCTGAGCTGGTTTAGAGCGTCTAGAAT
>JBARXP010000129.1:0-8314 GCA_049647405.1 Elainellaceae cyanobacterium
TTTCTGCATCAGCCCAATCAGTTTCTAAAAGCTCATTTAGGCGCTCCTGATACTTTAATAATGTGCGGGTAGCGATGGGTTTGACACGCTCCTCAGGGGGAGGAGCAATGAGATGCCTCAGGCGACTACTGAGAGTCTTATGGGTCAAACCAAAATAGCTTTTACCCTGCTGAAAGGTCTGGTAGGCCAGTTTTGTTACAGTGCTCTCCATAGGAATCTTTAGATATCACGAATGGACTGAATGGGATTATGTATGGGCGAATTTAACTTTGGCCATAGAGCCTAAGTCAACGCGATGCAACGCGGCTTACACATCATTTATGCGCAATGAGTAAACCGCGCCCTAAATTACACTTGATACTATTGTAAACAAATGTAAATGAATTTTCATGAATGACGGCTCAACCAGAGTCATTTGTCTCGCGCAGACCAAACTCCAGATACGAGCATCACCATACCGCCTGTGAAGATGGCGATCGCAAATCCCGCTGGAATGGCGCTTGACCAGTCAATTGATTCCATATCCCAAAAAGTATTGGTTTTACATCAACGAGCGGCGCTATATCAGCCGCTAGCGTGACTCTTTAATTTGATTCTTATAATCCTTGACCTATGAATCCTGAGAATTTGAATTCTTGAGGTGTTAAGAATTAGGACTATCGGTCACGATGACCACAGTAATGTTATCGCGGCCACCCTTTTCTTTTGCCGCATTGACGAGAGACTCTGCCGCCTTATCGCAAGCACGAATCGTCTTGAGATGAGAAGCAATCAAATGATCCGACAATTCCTCAGTTAGCCCATCGCTGCACAAAAGCAGGCGATCGCTCGGCTGATAATCGAAGGATGCAACATCGACTTGATTGAGATCTTCGCGACCCAAACACTTTGAGAGAATATGTCGCCAGGGATGTACCCTCGCTTGAGCGGCGGATAGATCGCCCACTTTCATGGCTCGGGAGACCCAAGTGTGATCTTCTGTCAGCTGATCTAGCTTTGCGCCTCGAAGTCGATATAGACGGGAGTCTCCAATATGGGCACACCACGGCGTTTCATCACGAAATATAGCAATGACGACCGTTGTCCCCATATCTCCTCGCTCGGGGTGAGCTATTTGATCCTGAAGAATGGCTTTGTTCGCTTTGAGAATGGCCTCTTGCAGCAACTGAGACGATTCATCGGAGGTTTCCCATCGATCAACAAGATAGCTGCGAATCACCTCAGTAGCGATTCGGCTGGCTTCTTGCCCCCCTGCGTGGCCACCCATGCCATCAGCTACGATGAAGAACTGTCCTTCAGGGTCAATGTAGTAGGAATCTTGATTAGCGGATCGGACTAGACCCGGATCGGTAAGACCCGTGAAGAGGCGTTTCATATCTCGATTGCTTCAGCCCTAGCTTGGTGAATATCGGCTCAACAGAGTTTGCCGTGATTGTAGTGCCTTAAGCATAAGAGAAAATGCGAAAAACGCGCACCCTCACAAGACACCGGAAAACCGAATATAACTTTAAAGCATTCGGTCAGATCGATTGATGCGCAACATCAGCCGAACCAGGGCAACACCAGCGGCAACAGCCATTAGAGCCGCTAGTATAGCAAGCCAGACAAACTCACTAACAAGCAAAATAGTAGCAGAAATTGTAAATGTTGCGATGAGCACGGTGTAGTTGGTGCCCATGTTGACACCGCTGAGTTGTCTCAGCGTGCGATCGGTCTCAGTTGACCGCACACGAATCCGAAGATCGCCCCTCTCGATTTTTTCAAGGGTATCTTCGAATCGACGTGGGAGTCCCAACGCAGTCGTACTCACTTGAGCAGCCTGACGGCCTAGCTCCCCTAAAATTCCACTAGAGTTACCCGATGGCGACTGATTACTATTACTCATAAGCCTCATTGCAAAAGGTTTTGCAACCTCCATGAAATTAAAATCAGGGTCAAGCCCCTTACCCACTCCTTCCAGAGTCGAAAACGCTCGCATCACAAACGTAAATGTTGCCGGAAATCGGAATGGCTGGTCGTATGCGATCTCATACAGATCGTCACTGATGTCACTAACCGATTGAGCCTCAAAGGGCTGATCCATAAAGTGATCCAGCATGTATTGAATGGAGCGGCGCACTGGCCCCATGTCTTCTACTGGAGACAACGCACCCAGCTCAACTAGAGAAATGACAACCCGCTCAGCATCTTTTTGGGCAATGCCAAAGAAGGTTTCCATCAGCCGCTCACGGGTTACAGACTGCACATGACCCATCATGCCGAAGTCATAGAAGATGAGTGAACCTTCGGGGCTGACAGCAATGTTGCCGGGATGAGGATCGGCATGGAAAAACCCATCATTGAGCAACTGTTGCAGATAGGCTTGGGCACCCAACTGGGCAATGAGTTTCCGATCAAGGCCAGCAGCTTCAAGCGCTTCATAGTGACTAATTTTGATCCCTGGCATGTATTCGAGCGTCAACACTCTTGGCGAAGTGTAGCGCCAGTACACACGCGGAACATTTGCCCAGTCAGCATCTCGAAAATTGCGGCGAAAGGTATCGGCGTTGCGTCCTTCGTTGAGATAGTCAATCTCTAGCCACAAAATTCGACAACACTCTTCATAAATACCGAGCCAGTCTCGACCTCGACCCCAATCAGGATGTTTCTGAAAGTAATGAGCAATGCCTTTCAAGATTGTCAGGTCAATCTCAAATAGACGCTTTAAGCCGGGGCGCTGAATTTTAACCACAACTTCTTCACCGGAGTGAAGCTGAGCCCGGTGAACCTGCCCTAAACTAGCGGCTGCAATAGGAATCGGGTCAAAATTGCGAAATAGTTCTGGAATCGACTTGCCGACATCTTTCTGGATGATATCTTCAATCAACTCATAGCTAAAAGCTGGCACACTGTCTTGAAGCTTCGATAGCTCTTCAACATACTCAGCCGGAAATAAATCAGCACGAGTCGAGAAAAGCTGACCTACTTTGATAAAAGTAGGCCCCAAATCAAGCAGTGTTTCTCGAATCCAGATGGCAAGCTTACGGCGACGCTGAGCTTTGGTTTCGTCGCTCATGCCGTCTTTATAGCTCCAGGGCTTTTTGTAAAGCCACTGAGACGTCATCAGACGGAGGACAAACGACCAAATATGAACGAAACGCTTATTTTTAGAGTAGCTGCTGCGACTCCAGCTATAGTCTTTTGCGGATGCATAGCTACCCGTGGCGTGAGCCTTGAGGCGATCGCCCATTACTCGTGATGCCTCAGATGGCAAATGTTCACCCATAGTGGAATGTAAAGCAGGCGCATGACGCTGCTCAGTGCTAAAAGGCTTTGAAATAGGTTGATCAGATGATACAGACACCTAAAAATCTCAAATCTAAAGTTGAATCAAAAACTACACCTAAACCAGCCCCGATGTAGTGAGGGGAAAATAAGAAGAATGATTATCGGAGAACCAGTCGATGATCAATTCGCTCTTACGAGTGCAACCGATGCTGACAGATTGCACCTATGTGGAATGCTGCATTGAATGCTGGGAGAAAAAGTCACGATTCGCGGTGGGTCTTGAGCGCAACTCTGACTTGTGCAATCTCGGCTCTCAGCTCATCAATGACCGTCTGGAGATCATCAGGGGTAGATGACACGACCTCAGTGTCGGAGGCCGCAGAGTCAGAAGAGGGGCGATCGCGCGCGGCCAACTCTTCTGCAAGAACGGCTTTCTCCATCACCTGTTCTGAGAATGCCCGGAGTCGCTCCCGTTGCTCAGCGTCAAATTTCCCAAGCTCACTTAGAGCCTGGGTAACCGTTGATTCAACTTGCTCTCCAATCGCTTCGGCGGCTGCTCGCCCAACAAAGAAAGCCTTCAACAGGGGATCGCTCATAAAACACGCACAGTTAGAGATATATGTTTGCAAAAATTATAACTTGTCTAATCTCTATCATGCCTTGAATTGTGGAACCATGCACGTGGTCAAGAGAGTTTTTCAGGAATTTCCTAGCTTTCAACAACGGCTGACTCAATAACGGCTGGCATCGTTGACTTGAGATTGTCTCATCGGTCTATCTCTACCGCCTTTACCGCAACCTTGTCATTGTCGCCCGAGAGACAAGTGTATCGATGGGCACTATTAAGTCAGTCGGATAAGTCAGTCGGATCGTTCTAGACCTCGGAGATAAAACTCTGCTATTTAGCAATTTTCACCGGGTGGACATTGTTTTAGAGCTGAATAATCATGCAAAGGTCACTGATCAAAGCTTGGATGTAAAAGCTGGGATGACTATCAAGCAACTTTTCTTGGAGATGAAGTCATGAAACGGATTCAGCGATGGGCTGTAAGACTGGAAAGACGTTGGGGAGTTCCGTCTTACAGCGGCTGGATTTTAAGCGGACTCGCAATTTTCTTTTTTGGGGCTGCAACGAACACCATGGCGGGCTGGCTCTATGTCATTAGTGGGGTTACGGCAGGTCTACTGATTGTGGCGGCGGCTCTGCCCAACCGAGCGCTGAAAGGGATAAAGGTGACCCGACAAACGATCGCCCCTGTGATGGCGGGCAATCCATTGTCGGTGAACGTTGTTCTCACGAATACAACGCCAAGCTCCAAAGAGCTGCTGGTTGTTGGAGACGATGTGCCGGAAGCGTTTAACATGCATCCGACGCAGGCTATTGAGGGGTTGCGTCCTCAAGAGTCAATGACGTGGAGCTACCAGTGTCCATCCGTCAACCGAGGCATCTATCGCTGGAATCAGATCTATTTGAGAACAGCGGCTCCCCTCGGGCTGTTTTGGTGTCGGCGCGATCGCTCAATTCCTGCACGGGCTGTTGTCTATCCCCAAATTTTAGACCTGAGTCAATGTCCGTTGCTCGATGATGTGGGTCAAGACTCAAGCATTCAGGTTTTCCATCAACATCGGGCTCAGCCATCGACTGAGGGACTAACCCGTGCTCTGCGTCCTTACCGCTGGGGTGATCCGACTCGATTGATTCACTGGCGCACCAGTGCCCGCTACGGGGAGTTGCGGGTTCGAGAACTGGAGGTTTTGTCGAGTGGAGAAACGGTGTTGATTGCGCTGGATACTGCCAGTGATTGGACAGCAGAAGCATTTGAACAAGCGGCGATCGCCGCCGCCTCTCTCTTCACCTATGCGCTGCGCCATGAGATGAATGTCACCTTGTGGACTCCCGAATTTGGCTTAGTTCGGGGCGTTGTCAATGTGCTAGAAACCCTGGCGGCGGTTCATCCTCAGCAAGGGGATGTGCAGACACAGCCTCCGGCTGATTTCTCGATCATCTGGCTGACCCAGTCTGCCGAACGGCTCGATTTACTGCCTTCACGCAGCCATAGTCTTTTGTGGGGCGATCGCCAGTCATCTGGGTCGAGTAAAGCTAGTTCTGGAGTTGCAGGTTCAACGGTTTTGATCGACGACACTCAAGAGCTGCGATCGCAGCTCTCTGCCCCGATCTCTCTATCGTTACGATAAGCTGCTTCTAGCTAGAGTTTTCTGGCACAACGCTTCTAATGTGATGTGATTTCTATCTAACGTAACTCCCACGCATGTCTGAATCTGCCATTCCGGCTGAGCTGGTGCTCAGCGTCGAACAGTTTAACCAAAAGCAATTTTATGAGTGCCATGACAGCCTAGAGGCATTATGGATGGAAGCCTCAGAGCCTGAAAAAAACTTTTATCAGGGAATTTTGCAAGTCTCGGTTGCTTTTTATCATCTAGGCAACTATAACTGGCAAGGTTCTGTCATTCTTTTGGGAGAAGGCCGTCGTCGATTACAAAAATATCAGCCTGCCTATGCCGGACTAGACCTTGATGCTTTTGTTACTGAGGTGACTGAAATCTTGCTGCTGCTTCAGCAGTCGGGTGCCGATCAGGTTGAGGTCATGGCACAGAAAGTTCAGCCGCCGATCTTGAATCTTGCTTCACCGTAGGAGGCAACTCAATTCCCAAAAATACGTCTAAGATACCGTGAGCTTTCAATTTCTCAATGAAATTTCTCAATGCTGAATCGGTGTTGAATTTCAATGTTGAATCCATAAACTTCCCTAAAATTGCGGACTGACTGTGTTTGAAATTGAATAGTATTGATAGGCTTGCCCTTACAATATGCTGAGATGGGTAGCCTGAAATGAAATCGTGCGTCATGTCGAGCTTAGTTTCGAATTGAACGCTTCACGCTGACTCAGCATCACGGCTCAGCAACCTGCTGAATCCAGAGCATTCTAGGCACTGGTTTGACCTGCCGCTAACCCCTGTTGCGCTGTTCCTCACGACCTATGGCTGATTTTTTTTCTATGCGCTCTTCATTTTTCAACGATGTCGGCTCTAAATCGGTGGGAGTCAAGCTTGCTGCTGTGCTGACAGCGACCCTGGCTTTGGTGACTCCAACGTTTTCGTTACTGTTTAACAAGGTTGTCCAAGCCCAAGAGGCCGCTAGACCAGGGCAGCCCATCACCTTGCTGTCTGACGTTCAAGAAGCAAACGCTGTGACCGGAGTGGTAACGGCTCGGGGCAACGTCCAGATTTTTTATCCGGCTCGAAATATGCAGGCCACCTCAGCCCAGGCCCAGTACTACAGCCGAGAGCGTCGTATTGTCCTCAGTGGAGATGTGTTTGTCTTGCAGGATGGGAATTCGATTCAGGGCGAAACGGTAACCTATTTAGTGGATGAAGGACGATTTTTGGCTCTGCCGCCCGATGGGGAGCAGGTGCAGTCTGTCTATTTGCTGCCCGATGAGCAGCCTGCCAACACCCCTGTTACGGCTCCAACCACAGACTACAACCCCAAGCCTGAGTTTAAGGCACCCGTTAGCGAGTAACCGCTAGAGTCAACGACGGCTGGAGCAAGTTTTTGGATAAGTACTCTGAAAAAACGCTGCATCCTCTTAATGCAGGACGTTTGGTACAATCAGGTGCGATCGCCCCTTCTATCTACCGATTGAGCTGAACCTGTGAAGATTGCTTTAGAAAATATCCGCAAGTCCTACGGGAAACGTATTGTCGTCAATCGGGTCAGCCTTTCCGTGCTGCAGGGAGAGGTTGTGGGTCTATTGGGGCCTAACGGTGCCGGAAAAACCACGACTTTCTACATCGCCACTGGGCTAGAGCGGCCCAATAGTGGTCGTGTCTGGTTTGATGATATCGATGTTACAGCCCTACCCATCAATGAACGAGCCCATTTGGGGCTGGGTTATTTGGCTCAAGAAGCCAGCATTTTCAGGAACTTGAGCGTTCAAGACAATATTCTTCTGGTATTGCAACAGACCAACGTGCCGCGCCATGAGTATGGCGATCGCCTCCAGTCGCTGCTAAAAGAATTTCGCCTAGAGAGGGTCGCGGCAACCTTAGGCAGTCAGGTGTCGGGCGGCGAGCGCCGCCGCACTGAGCTTGCTCGTGCCCTGGCTGCTGGTGTCGATGGCCCCAGTTTTCTCCTGCTGGATGAGCCGTTTACTGGGGTTGACCCCATTGCAGTGTCAGAAATTCAAGAAATCTTGTCGAAGCTTTGCAAGGAACGCAACGTTGGCATTCTTATTACCGACCACAATGTTCGAGAGACATTGGCGATTACCCACCGAGCTTATATCATGCGAGATGGAGAGATTCTTGCAGGGGGAAGTTCTGAAGAACTTTATAGCAATCCGCTGGTTCGGCAATATTATCTCGGCAGCAATTTTCAGCCTTAATCGTCTTCATCCTGACAGCGTCGCTTTTGGTTTAACCTAACGTCCTATGGCATCTAGCGTCACCACCCCCACGAATAAGCCTCTTTCTAGATTAAGTTGGCTTCCCAGAATCCCTGTGATGGATCGTTACCTATTCACAGAGCTGATTTTTCCATTTTTGTTTGGGGTCGGAGCCTTTTCTTCTCTAGGGGTTTCGGTGGGGGCTTTATTCGACCTGATTCGTCGGGTGTCTGAATATGGTCTGCCTCTTTCCACGGCCTTTCAGATTTTGATTCTGAAGATGCCCGAATTTATCGCATACTCGTTTCCGATGTCGGTGTTGCTGTCTACACTCATGACCTACAGCCGCCTGTCGAGCGACAGTGAGATGGTTGCCCTTAAGGGATGTGGAATCAGCGTTTATCGCATCATCATGCCTGCCGTCTTTTTTGGTCTGATGGTGACGGGCATCATGTTTACGTTCAACGAGATGATTGTTCCGGAGGCCAACTATCGCTCCGCCATCGTGTTGGAGAATGTTTTAGGGGAAGAGCGCTGGCCTTCGTTTCAGAAAGAAAATATTCTGTATTGGGAATATGCCGACCAAGAAGACGAAGACTTACGTCGCCTCTTTTACGCACGCGAATTTGACGGAGAAACCA
>JBARXP010000130.1:0-13547 GCA_049647405.1 Elainellaceae cyanobacterium
ATTGAGAGTTGACTGGTTATAATGCAAAGGAAATTTGTGGCGGGTGATAGGCAACGTCAGTGCGTTCAAAGGAAAGCTCAACAATCCACATGACACTAGCGTACGAAACCTCCGCTATGTAACCTCCTTGCAACAGCTATTGAGCCAAAATCAAACGTGCAAAATGAAAATGGAGGCAAACTCTAATGGCTGAGAATACCGTGAAAGTAGATATTTCATTTCAATCACTCTTAGAAGCAATTTCATCACTAGGGGCTGCTGAAAAGCATCGGCTCTGGGAACTTCTAGAAGCTGAACTATTTCCTGATGATGAAGATTCGCCAGACGATGTTGCTGAAATTCGAGCTGCCCGTGCCGACTACACAGCAGGGGACTATATGACCTTCGATGAATACCAGGTACATCGGGCCGAGCGATCGGCATGACCTCCGCCATCATCACACCCAAAGCGGTACAAAAACAGTTAGATGCTTTGCCTGATGACGTTTACAATCGCATTGCGGCTAAGATCAAACTCCTCGCCGAAGACCCACGCCCCAATGGAATGGTCAAGCTAAAAGGCTCTAACAATGAGTACCGTATTCGTATCGGTGATTATCGTGTTCGCTACGAAATCAACGATAAAGAGTTGATTATTCTCCTCCTGCAATGCAAACATCGAAAAGATGTTTACAGGAAATAAGTGGACAGTCACACATCCTTTGTGCTGAGTTCAAGGCTAATCGTGGCTCTTGATCGCGGTCGTTAGCTGCGCCAATCGAATATAGCTGGACGACATACTGAGAGCGTGTCATGCAGGCTGACGACTGACCCGACGATGGCGATCGCCCTCTTCATGCTCATCACAAGAGAGTGTTTGCGAAATATAGGCTCGGCCTGGTCGCCTCGACTTTTCAGTACTGCGGGTGAACCCATTTGGACGTTCTAACGCTAAGGTGACGCCATAATGCCTGGTACGATATGGCTTTAATTATGCCTAGCGATGCGAATGCTTAGATGGCTTAAGCAAATTCCGCGAGTGCTGTTAAAGTGCTTCAGATGGAAAATAGTTCGGTATTGGATCCGATTTGGCTATGCCAGTAAAGGCATCGTATACTTCTCCATTGGCTTTCTATCGCTGAGAGCCGCACTAGGTGATCCTGTAGCCATTGTGGGTACTGAGGGAGCGCTGCTGATGCTGTTGCGACAGCCTCTAGGAGAAATCATCGTGACAACCCTGGCAGTTGGCCTGTGTGGCTACAGCTTTTGGAGATTTATCCAGGCAATCAGCGATCCAGAGCATAAGCGAGAGTTGAGCCTCAAGAGTATTGCCCAGCGAGTCGGTTACCTCATCAGTGCCATAGTTTACGTTCAGGTTGCTCATGAATCGGTGGACTTTGCCTGGGATTCCTCACCGATTCAAACAGATGCTGTCAATAGTGCTGTGTTTAGAGTTCTAGGATTCAAGTATGGTGAAGAGCTGATTGCTCTGGTGGCCTTAGTAATATTTGGCATTGGTGCGATTTATGTTTACGGAGCCATATCAGGAAAATTCATCAGCGAATTCAGGCGAACCTGTCGTGTATTCAGCCAGTCCCAATATCACTGGCTGAAAAAGATGGCGACTTATCTGGCTCAGATTGGCTATACCGCCCGTGGTGTTGCCATTTTAGTCATCGGGGTTGGATATGTGCGGGCGTCGCTCACGTCTAGTGTTGCATCAGTAGGGGGAACGGAAGAAGCGCTGCAGCAGTTACTACTGCAGTCTTATGGTACTGAGAGTCTTTTAATGATTGCCCTCGGTTTTATTGCTTACTCGCTGTATACGATTTTCAATGCTTTTTACCGACGATTTCAGGTTGAGTAATGTGCTTACTCAGTCAATATCTTTTAGCAGCGCAGCCCAATACTGCGTTGGTGCAAACGAAATGGACGGTTATCGGTGAGAGTTCGAGGTTAACTGCCGCCGCATCGCTTCATCGTTAGCTGCGCCAGTCGAAGATGGCAGGTCGGCATACTGATAGAGTGTCATGCAGGCTGACGACAGAACCGATGATGGCGATCGCCGGAGCGGAAAATTCTGACTCTTCGACCTGCTGCACAATCGTTTCGAGGGTTCCGATCAGCTCGTCTTGGTCGGGGCGAGTGCCCCAGCGCACTAGGGCAATGGGCGTTGTGGGTGCCAGTCCAGCTTGGGTTAGACGTTCTGTGATGTGGGGAAGATTGTGAACCCCCATGTAGACCACAATCGTTTCAGAACTGCGGGCGATCGCCCCCCAATTGACTTCGGGGCGATATTTGCCAGCCGATTCGTGGCCTGTTACAAACGTCACCGACGAAGCATGGTTGCGGTGGGTGAGCGGAATGCCCGCATAGGCCGGAGCCGCCACGCCTGACGTAATCCCCGGAATCACTTCTACCGCGACTCCTGCCGCGACCAGGTCTTCCATTTCTTCGCCGCCGCGACCAAACACGAAGGGGTCGCCTCCCTTAAGGCGCACCACAACAGCGTGGGTTTGAGCCTTTTTGATCAGCAGGCTCGTCGTGTCTTCTTGCTGGAGAGAATGTCGGCCTCGACGCTTGCCCGCATTGATTTTCTCCGCATCTGGATTAATCATGTCGATGATGGGCGGACTCACCAACGCATCGTATATCACCACATCAGCACATTCGAGCAGGGTCTTGCCTTTGAGCGTCATGAGGCCAGGGTCACCGGGGCCAGCGCCAACGAGATACACCTTGCCGGGAGCAGAAGCGACAGACGGGGAGGTCGAGCGAGATGCCGAACGGGCAGATGAAACCGAACTGGGCATAGAAGGTACTTGAGAATAAGAAGACTGGGAATGAGAGTCTGAGCTAGACGCGGTTTGAGCCGAAGCATGAATCATGCCTGAAATCATGCCGGGGGCTTCGCTCAAACTGTTGCCTGAATGATCGTCGTTGCCGTCAGCGTTGAAGCCGTGACCTGAGTAATCGGGGGTTGACATGGCGTCTCACTCAGTAGATGGAATTCTAGCAGGGCTGAGAAAGTAAGGTGAAAGAAGTCGTTAGTTTTAAAGGAACTCGTAATATTTTTTGAAAAGGGGAGAGCGATTAGCCGACAGAGGCCATGAACGATGAAGGGTCTGAGGAGTGCGGCCACGAGCTAGATGAATCCTGAGCTGTAGACGAAGCGGTTATCTCTAAAGCCATCTTCACGGCCATCTGCGCGATCGCCCGATTGGCTCCTAGCGGTGCTGCGAGGTGAACCTGCACCTGAGGAAATCGGTGCTGAAAGTCTTCTACGGTTTGGGCGATCGCATCGGTAATGCCGCCAGCGAAGAGGAAGTAGGGCAAAATCTCAATCGTTTGTGAAGACTGCAATTCAGAACCAGCCCCATCCTCAATGATCGAGATCAGACTGATTTCAACACTAGGCTCCACTGACCAGTAGGCAGGCTGGGCCTCAAGCTCTTGGGCGATCGCCTCAATTTTTTGGTTGCCACCTAGACGACGACTGCCGTGACTGATCAGCAATCGGTTCGCCACCCGATGTTCAACGTCTGGGACAGAACTCGGCTGTGAGGGAAACAGCGATCGCAAATAATCCGCCAAGTGAGGATGACTGCCCAGGTAAGGACACAAGATGAGATGAGGGCGATCGCCAAGCTCACTACGCGCCGCCTCAACCTCAGCAGGAATATCTTCGCGAACATGCACGCCCGCCATCAGAAATAGGGGAATGATTTGAACGTGCGAATAGCCCTGTTCTCTGGCTTCACGAGCAAATTCAACCAGCCTTGCTTGAAGCGGTGTGTCGCAACATTCTAATGGGGCGATCGCCAACATCGGATCGTTCGCCTCTGCCGCCCCCTCTGAGGGAAATGAGTTCGTGAGACGGTGACGGAGGCAATCTTTCATCTGCTCCGCCAATTGCTGAGCTAATGCAGCAGGGCGAGGATCTCGACTGCCGTGATAGACCACAAAATATGCAGGTTGTCTTGTAGATTGACTCACTATCCAAATACCTCAATCACAACTGCATAGAAACCGTCAGAGGACTTTCCACTCAGACTTTCCAATCAAGGGACTGTCCAAAAAGCACCGCTCAAATATTCTCAGATTGACTTTGAGAGAACGTTTGAGTAGTCATTAATGCTACTTCAGATCCCCCCTTGCCCCCCTTGAAAAGGGGGGAACCCGGTTCAAAGTCCCCCTTGAGAAGGGGGATTTAGGGGGATCAGTATTGTTCCAGCGTTTTGATTTAGTACTTTTTTGATTTAGTACTTTTAAAACACCCTCTACACAATCGTCCTTAAAAACGAATGCTTCTTGAGTTGTGATTTTAACGTCTATCAATTGTCGATGTGTGTCAGGTGTTGCAGAATTTGCATCACCCCAGACGGGTTGAGCATTGAAGGGCAAGCCCAGATCATCACGAGAGATCATCACGAGATGAAGATTATGACAAGATGAGAATTGTACGAATTTCAGTATGTTTGGATGACCTCACTACAACCGCCACTCAACAATCCCTTTCAGACGTTACGAGAGCTGCGCACGGGTCTGTTGCGCCTCCACAAAGCCTTACTCGAATCTGAGCGCATCACCTATGAACAGCAGCATGGACGCATTCAGTCCCAAGGCGAATTTTTCCAGCTTGTGCTTGGCGATGACTGGTTTGGCTGGCTGCGAGCGTTTTCTCAATTTATTGTGCAAATTGATGAAGCCACCAGCGCCAAAGAACCCATCACGGTAGACGAAGCCAACAAGTTTATAGAGAAGGCTCAGACACTGCTTAGTGTTGATGAGTCGGGAGACGAGCGAGAACAGCGTTACTATCAGGCGATTCAGCGTGATCCAGATATTGCGTTTATGCATGCTGAGACGCTTAGCATCGTCAAATCAAAGCGCTAGTTCGAAACGCTAGTCCACAACGCTAGTTCGAAACGCCAGTTCGAAACGCGACTACCGGGGCTTAGGTCTAGATCAATCGCTCGTTCAACGTTCCGACTTTCAGCGAGTCTCCGCGACCTGCTCTATATTTGCCTGAATGTCTCAATCAAGGGGGCTTCAGGCTTTTTTTATGGAAACTTGCAACCATCAATGGCACGGGCAAATGTCAATCTGTGTAAAGCTCAGATTCTAAACGTTACTAATGTTAATGAAATAACTGAATCGAGCTTCGCAAAGAGAGAGGGCGATCGCCTCTGAGCCTGAATTTCGACGGTTTGAGGATCATCTGAGTCTCAATTCTTTGACCGCAAGCCTAATATTTTGACGCCGCTCTGAAGTCAACGTGAGTTTCACCTGTGGGGCGATCGCGCTTTTTCGGCTCTGGCGCGGCATTTGACCCATAGATAAAGAAATTTAGGATATCCCAAACGCCTGAGCCTAGGCTTATCACTGCATTGAATTGCCATATATAAGACGAGACTCAGGAAGACTTAAGGTTTTTATTTGTCTATTGTTCTTGTTTTTATTTAGTTATAAACAACAAATTTACTAGAGGGTATTTTGAGAGGCTGAGTAGCCTTGTGAGCGATTTTTAATGGCCTCAAATTTTTCAAGAAAGGCTGGAGGCTGTTTTTCTTGGTTAAGTATTCTTGAGCGCCCTTTATTTCCAAGGCTGTATGGGTCAATAATGCAGTCATTGACCGATGAGGTCGAAGGTTAAAGGTTGAAGGCGAGTCGTATCGATTGCCCATTCAGTCGTCTACAGCATGATTTGGATTCGGCTGTGTTGGAGCTTGAGCGATTAGAGCTTGAGTGATTAGACGGTGCGATCGCCTCTTAATTCTTTTCTGATCAACAGGTTCCTAGATACCCTCATCTGTTCGAAGTCAGACCAACCAGAAGACATTTGGAGAAACCCTCGTGAAACTAGCTGTTTATGGAAAAGGTGGTATCGGCAAGTCCACCACAAGCTGCAACATCTCCGTCGCGTTGGCAAAACGAGGCAAGAAAGTTCTACAAATTGGTTGTGACCCCAAGCACGACAGCACCTTTACCCTGACCGGGTTCCTCATTCCTACGATCATCGACACCCTGCAAGAAAAGGACTACCACTACGAGAATGTGTGGCCTGAAGATGTGATCTACAAGGGCTATGGTGGGGTTGACTGCGTTGAGGCGGGTGGCCCTCCGGCAGGCGCAGGCTGCGGCGGCTACGTCGTTGGCGAAACGGTGAAGCTGCTGAAAGAGCTGAACGCCTTTGACGAATATGATGTAATTCTTTTTGATGTGTTGGGTGATGTGGTCTGCGGTGGCTTTGCGGCTCCGCTCAACTATGCCGACTACTGCATGATTGTCACCGACAACGGCTTTGATGCCCTGTTTGCCGCCAATCGCATTGCGGCTTCTGTGCGCGAAAAAGCTCGCACTCACCCTCTCCGCCTTGCGGGCCTGATCGGCAACCGCACCTCCAAGCGTGACCTGATCGACAAATATATCGAAGCCGTGCCCATGCCCGTGCTAGAGATTTTGCCGCTGATTGAAGACATTCGTGTCTCTCGCGTCAAGGGCAAGACTCTGTTTGAGATGGCCGAAACCGATCCATCCCTCAACTATGTCTGCGACTTCTATCTCAGCATTGCCGATCAGCTTTTGGCGCTACCCGAAGGAGTCGTGCCCAACGATTCACCTGATCGCGACTTGTTTGCGCTGCTGTCTGATTTCTATCTCAACCCAGTGGCTCCTCAAACCAAGCAAGAAGATGAGCTAGATCTGATGATGGTATAGGGCTGAACGTGTTCTCAAGGCTTCTAGATGAGGGGTATGGGCGATGACAACAAAATGTTTGAGTTCGCTTTAAACGGTTCCTAAACCCTGTATCCTAATGTGCTTGTGTAGGCAGATGATGCATACCCGAAGCCAATATGGCGACTGATATTGCACCTTACTTTTTTGCTTACTTGTCCATCTACCCGTTGTCTAGGTTTTCCAATTTCTGTGAACACTGAACAGTTTCGTCAATCATTGAAGCTCAAGTGGCTCAAATACTACCGAGATAACCAAAGCTGGCTCGAACAGCTTGGGGTATGGGTGAGCTATGAAGGTCAGCGTCGCCCGTCTTCGAGTTTCATTCTGGCAACGGTATCGGTTTTAGAACCTCGGCTGTGTCAGATGATGCCCATTGTGGTTGGTCTGAGCAGCAATCCTGACCGGGTGGTTAAGGCCATGGGCCTTAACTTTAGCCCCGTCGAAGAGCTGAAAAAGGCGATCGCCAGTGGTCTTCTCTCGGCTCAGGCTGAAGAAGTAAAGCGGCTTCCTGCTGGGCGCAAGGCAGTGAATCCGGCGATGAGTCCGGCTGTAGATGTTGAGCATTCGACGGAGGCTGCGCCCACAGCCGCTGATGCTTATCCTATCGATGCGGTGGATCTGTATCTCGACCAGAAGCGATCGCCCCATCAGGTTGCAGCGGCTCAAGATGCGGCCTGTCACGGCGTAGGCGGTCGTGAATCTTCTCAAGCTCCAGAGCGAGGTCGTTTGCAGAATGCTGCAACGTCTCATGAGGCTCCAACTCCGCCAATATCGACGCAGCCGATATCAACCCAGCCACTCATCATTCATGGGCAGCCAGATGAGATGGCGATCGCCATGCCTCAAGCTGAGGAAGCTAAGTCAGAATCCATTCAGCAACAAGAGGGGGAACCCCATGACGGATCACTTGAGAGCCGTGACTTAGAGCAGAACGACAATTCCCAAGGTGAACCGCAGGGCGAATCTGAAGCGAATCAATCTGAGGCAAATCAATCTGAGGCGAATCAATCGGAGGCGATCGCCGCTTCGTTTGGCAAAAATTTCTCACCTGACGCTGCGATTGAAGCTCGTGATACATCACCTGAAGCACTGGCGAGTCCGGCGATATCTCCGAAAGAACTGCAATCGAGTAACGCCTATTCTTTTTAACCCTCTTTGCTGCCCCCTGCTGAATTCACCCCGCCGAAACCTGACATGAAAACAAGTGAGTTCCGTTAAGCCGAGGCGTTGCTTTTAACGACTCGCCCATATACAAGATTTTCCGAATAACACTCTGCCGAACTATTCACCGACAAGGAAGACTGACGACATGACCCTAGCAGACTCAAAACCTCAAGCTCTCGACTTTGAGTGCGACACCGGAAACTACCACACCTTTTGCCCAATTAGTTGTGTGGCATGGCTCTACCAGAAGATTGAAGACAGCTTCTTTTTGGTGATTGGCACCAAAACCTGCGGCTATTTTCTCCAAAACGCCATGGGCGTGATGATCTTCGCTGAGCCTCGCTATGCCATGGCTGAGCTAGAAGAAGGAGATATCTCGGCCCAGCTCAAAGACTATGAAGAGCTAAAGCGCCTGTGTCTGCAAATTAAGCGCGATCGCAACCCCAGCGTCATCGTGTGGATCGGCACCTGCACCACCGAGATCATCAAAATGGATCTCGAAGGGCTAGCGCCTCAGCTCGAAGACGAGCTGGGCATTCCCATCGTGGTGGCTCGTGCCAATGGTCTCGACTATGCCTTTACCCAAGGCGAAGACACCGTGCTGGCCGCGATGGCAAACCGCTGTCCCAAGAAGGTCGGTGACGCAGAAGACACTGCTGAGCGCAACGCGATCCAAAAGCTGATGAGCTTTGGCCGCAAGAAAGAAGATGTGTCTCAAGAAAATGCTGAATATGTCGATCATCCACCGCTCGTTCTCTTTGGGTCGTTGCCGGATCCGGTGGTGACTCAGCTGACCTTGGAGCTGAAAAAGCAGGGCATCAAAGTGTCGGGCTGGCTGCCTGCAAAGCGATATACCGAATTGCCTGTGCTTGAAGAGGGGTACTACGTGTCGGGGGTCAATCCCTTCCTGTCTCGCACCGCAACAACGCTCATGCGTCGGCGCAAATGTAAGCTGATTGGCGCACCTTTCCCCATCGGCCCTGACGGCACTCGCGCCTGGATTGAGAAAATTTGTTCTGTGTTTGGCATCGAGCCGAAAGGACTCGACGAGCGGGAAGCTCAGATTTGGGAATCGGTGGAAGACTATGTGAAGCTGATTCGCGGCAAGTCGGTCTTTTTCATGGGCGATAACCTGCTCGAAATTTCTCTAGCGCGGTTCTTGGTTCGCTGTGGCATGACAGTGCCCGAAATTGGCATTCCCTATATGGATAAGCGCTACCAGGCCGCAGAATTGGCGCTGCTGCAATCCACCTGTGAAGACATGGGTGTGCCGCTTCCCAAAATTATTGAGAAGCCAGATAACTACAATCAGCTACAGCGCATTCATGCATCGCAGCCCGACTTGGTGATCACAGGCATGGCCCATGCCAATCCTCTAGAGGCTAGAGGCATTAGCACCAAGTGGTCGGTTGAGTTTACCTTTGCCCAGATTCACGGCTTTACCAATGCTCGTGATGTTCTGGAACTCGTGACCCGTCCCCTCCGCCGCAACACGGCCCTAAAAGATTTGGGTTGGGACAAACTGGTTCGCGAGGAGGCCAACGTTTAGGGGCGGCTTCGCTTCTAATCTCTGACTGCGGGTGGGCGATCGCCCACCTTTTTTTTGCCTATTTTTTTAAGGATGTATGGCGATCGCCACAGGCGCTAGGCAGGAAACTTTTTTAAGGAGTGACGCAGCCGCCCTTCAAACAAGCCCTAGCATCATTGACTACCGATGTATCATCAGAATGTTTTATTCTGATTAGGGCTCGACTCCAAGTCCGTGGTTTTTCGTAGAACAGTCGTCATGTCTCGTATCACCACGGATGAACGATCGTAACTCTCTAGTAGAGAATAAATCTGATAAGAACGGGGGCACCGTGAGATGTCACTTGCAATAGTGGTCTCCAGACTGTTTTTGGCTGAGGTTTGTTTTTAGCTCAAAAACCGCGTTGAGTGTGACCTGCAAGTCTCACAAGATTAGGCAAGTCTCACAAGATCGAGAACGTGTTGAAGGAGTGAATGTTGTGTTTCCGCTAACGTCCCCTATGTCTTCCAAATTTCGATGGTTTTGCTTGCAATGTGTAGCAGGAACTCCTCTTTTCTTGCTTCTCCTGTTTATCGGATCGCTAGCCGAAGCACCTGCGATGGCGAACCCTACGCCCAGGCAAGCCAACGCCGCTTCAACATCTGAACCTGGCGAGATTCGGTCAAAGCAATCTCGCCCCAACTCAAGTGAACGGTTGGAATCGAGCCTGTTGGGGGTCGTTGTTTCTGATAACAGCAGTCTCAACTGGGACGCTCTCTCTACCCGCCTCGATCAAACAGGCGTTGACTATCGCAGGGTTGATTGGCGATCGGTGCAAGCACTCGATGACCTAGAAGGGCTGAGCGTTTTGCTGTTGCCCAATGTAGAGTCTGTTTCTGCGCAACAGCTTCAGGTTTTGCAAGCGTGGTCTCGCCAGGGCGGACAGCTGATTGCCAGCGGCAATTTGGGCGGCACTTCTTCTGCGTCGGTGCAGGCTGAGGTGCGATCGCTGATGGGAGCTTATTGGGCCTTTGCGCTGCCTACTGAGAATATTTTGCGGCTCAATTCGCGACGGTTCACCTTTGACCAAGACGTTGATGGCGCTGCGTTGAGCGGAGGCGTGCTGGTGCCGATGGGCGTTCGCAGTCGCACTGTTGCCTCGTGGCAGTCGCAGCCGGGACTCGTCGATCGACAAGCCATGGTGGCCGGGGCTCCAGCCGTTATTGTGACCGAAAACACTGCATTCTTAGGCTGGAACTGGGGCAGTGACGGAACCTCCGCCCAAAGTCTTGAGTTTGATGCCGCTTGGCTGAGTGCGCTTCTTACGAGCGATCGGCAAGGGAGTCTTGACTCTGAAGCCAGTGACCCCAGCACGACATCGATTCCGGCAGCGGCGACGCTTCTGACTCGGCAACGAAATCGGTCAGCGACGCTGAATGCTCAGAATAATGGAGACGAGCGTTCACGCAATCGCTCGCAAAACTCTGAGGCGATCGCCCAATCTCAGCCTTCAACCTCTTCTCGCACTTCTTCATCTGAATCAAGTTCGACTGAATCAAGTTCGGATGAATTAAGAGCAACTGAATCGAGATCAAATCGCCGCGCTCAACGTCAAAATTCTCGATCCCGCTCGACACCCTCCAATGTTGCTGCCGAAAATACTCCTTCGGAAGCTCGTTCTCTGCCGCTTTCGCCTCGGTCAGAAGATGAGTTTGTTGACCCCACCGAGCAGATTGCTCCGGCTGGGCTGACGGTGGAAGCCTCTCCTAGCCCCATTAGCATTCTCGAAAGCATTGCGATGCAGGAGGAGCTGGAAAATCTGATTGGTCGGTTTGAAAGTGCGTTGTTAGCGGCGATCGCCCTCGATTCTGCAACTAACTTTGGCAGCGAAGTGCTGGTGGCAGACGCGTCTCAGGCAAGCCGAGAAGACGATGAAGAGATTCGCAGAGACTCGACTTCAGGGGGAGTAGGCGCAGGCTCCAGCGCAGATCTCTACAGTCGAGTGGTGAACCACCCAGTCTTAGCAGAAGCCCGAGACATTCTCGACCGATTTCCTGATTTGGTCTTGCAGCGACAATACGAAACCGCACGCCAGCAGTGGCTAGAGGCTCGTCAACTGCTGTGGGAAAATTTTCCGAGCGATCGCCCCATTGCCCAACCAGAGGTGCGTTCGATCTGGCTCGATCGCGGCACCATTGTCAACGCCGGATCTCGCCAAGCCCTCGCTCGCATCTTCGACCGTTTGGCCGCAGCGGGGATTAACACTGTATTTGTCGAAACCGTGAACGCAGGCTACCCCATTTATCCTAGCCGCGTTGCTCCCCAACAAAATCCCATGACAAGTCACTGGGACCCGTTGCAGGCTGCGGTCGAGCTAGCCCACGAGCGCAACATGGAGGCCCATGCCTGGGTTTGGGTTTTTGCAGCAGGCAATCAGCGCCATAACGCCATTTTAGGCTTGCCTGACAGCTATCCTGGCCCGGTGTTGGCAGCCCATCCCGACTGGGCGAATGCCGATCGCCAAGGACGCGCCACTCCTGTAGGCCAAAATAAACCGTTTCTCGATCCGGCCAATCCCAATGTACGGCGCTATTCCCTTGATCTTTATCGAGAAATTGTCACCCAATATGACGTAGACGGGCTTCATCTCGACTATATTCGCTACCCGTTTCAAAACGCCGGATCGGGCAACAGCTATGGCTATGGCCTGTCGGCTCGCTATCGGTTTCGCCAGCTCACGGGGGTTGATCCGATTACGCTATCTCCCAACGATCGCGACCTCTGGGCGCAGTGGACGGAGTTTCGCATGGAGCAAGTCAACTCCTTTGTGGGAGAGGTGGCTGACGAAATCCGCCAGATTCGGCCAGATGTGGTGCTGTCGGCAGCAGTGTTTGCCATGCCCGAACACGAGCGCATCCATAAGCTCCAGCAGCACTGGGAAAGCTGGGCTCAGGCAGGCGATGTCGATATGATTGTGACCATGAGCTATGCCCTCGATACCAATCGGTTTCGGCGGCTCACCGCTCCCTGGTTGCTGGATGACGAGTTAGATTTGGGCTCAGTGATTATGGTGCCAGGGATTCAGCTCTTGAATCTGCCCGATGCGGCGGCCTTTGACCAGATTCAGCTCCTGCGCGATACCCCTGCTGGCGGCTATGCCCTGTTTGCGGCGGAGCATCTCAGCGATGATCTCAGCCGCCTCTTTACCCGCACTCAACAGGCATCGGCTCCTGTCCCGTTCCGCGATCCTTTTGCGGCGGCGGCGGCGCGCTTTGAGACGTTGCGGCGAGAATGTGACTTTTTTATCAACAGTGGTGAGATGTGGATTCGCGAGGCTGAGCGAGAAGCGTGGGAGAGTCAATCTGCGGCGCTCCGAGATCAGCTCAATGAACTGGCCGAAAACCCCTCTCGTGAAAGCATTCAAGCCTCAAGACAGGCGTTTGACCAGTTCCGCGATCGCTTTGGTGAGTGGATGTATCTGCATTCCCTCGGCCATGACTATCGGGTGCAGATTTGGGACTATCGCCTAGAAGTAATCGACAATTTGCTGACCTACGGAGACGATCGCCAACCTATCCGTCAAGCGGGCCGTTAATTTTGGCGTTGAGACCATACACGTGGCGGCTGCCGACAAACGGCACGAGCGTCACCTCTCGCTGATCGCCCGGTTCAAACCGCACGGCAGTACCCGCCGGAATGTCGAGTCGCATTCCCTTGGCAGATTCTCGCTCAAACGTCAGCGCTTCGTTCACTTCATAAAAATGAAAGTGGGAACCGACCTGAATGGGGCGATCGCCCGTGTTGGCGATCGCCAGGGTTAGAGTGGGGCGACCTGCATTTAATTCAATATCGCCAGCGGGCGTCAAGATTTCACCAGGAGTCATAGGCTGTTGCAGATTTTTTTGAATGGCTTGTAGAAGAATATCGTACCAAGTACGTCAAGAAGCCCAAGAGTTGCAGCGAATCTTTGGAATTCGATTCGATTGAAATTCAACTTGATTGGCCAGCAATTCTCAGTTTGGCGAATTCGCTATCTGACTACGCTCCCGACTCGCCCGCGAATAAATTGCGGGCTAATGAGTGAAAGCCCCGTTGGGGCTAAGATCTGTCGGCTATCAGTCCCGAAGGGACTTGATCGTCTGTAGCCCGCAATTTA
>JBARXP010000131.1:0-26707 GCA_049647405.1 Elainellaceae cyanobacterium
GAGAGTGTTAAAGCGTGAGCTGAAGAGTCGGCCTATGTTGACTCTGATGATTCAAACCCCGACTAAGCCCGCAGATATGAAGAGCAGCAGCAATCGTCGGCGTCGCTCTGCTGTTGCATCTTAGATATTGCATCTCATGAGTGCATCGTAGAACCATGACCAGAGTGTTTTTACAACGCAGCGCGGAATCCACCGTGTAAACGAAGACGGACGCGCTAGGGTAGAGGAAGAGCACTCTGGTATATTCACGGTTTACGGTTTCTAAGTTTGATGAAAAAGCGGCAGGCTAATCCTCTCATCTGGCTCATTGCGTTGGTGGCGATCGCCATCATTGCTACAGGGCCAGTCATTCACGTTCTTACAGAAGTTTGGTGGTTTGAATCAGTTACCTTTTCCGAGGTCTTCTGGACTCGTATCACGTGGCAGTTGAGCGTGGGGTTTGCCCTGTTCTTTGTCTTTGCCGCTTTTTTATGGGGAAACTATCGCTTAGCGATCGCCCTCACTCCTGGCCATCGGTTTCGGCTGCTTGAGGAGAGTGAGCTGCGTGCCTATGCCGACTCTATTCCCAACTATTTAATTGGTCTGCTGACCTTTGCCGTTGCTCTGAGTGCAGCGTCATCGGGGATTGAGAGCTGGGAAACGTTTCTCAAGTTTCTCAATCCTTCCGCGTTTGACGTTAGCGACCCGATCTATCAGCAAGATATTGGCTTCTATCTCTTTCGGCTGCCGCTGTGGGAATATCTGCAAAGTCTGCTAATGCAGCTCATTGCATGGGGATTTGTCGTCTCTGTTTCGGTTTATAGCCTGCGAGATGCCATTCGATTTCGGGGCAATTGGCGCACGATGCTCGTCGGCAGCATCAAAGCCCACCTGAGCCTGCTACTCGTGGCGATCGCCTTACTCGTCGCTGTAGGGTTTTGGCTCGACCGCTATGAGCTGCTTTTCTCGCCTGGAGGCGTCGTCTTTGGCGGCGGCTTCACCGATGTTCATGCCCGTCTCCACTCCTATTGGATTATGGGCATTGCAACCCTGGTGCTCATGGGCATCTTTGTGTTGTCAATCTGGCGGCGGGGCGTTGCCCTCCCCATCTACGGCATCGGCGTTTACGTCTTGCTTTACTTAGTCGTAGGGCTGGGCTACCCGGCGTTTCAGCAGCAGTTTATGGTGGCTCCCAACGAACTAGAGAGAGAGCGCCCCTACATCGACCACAATATCGAATTCACCCGACGGGCTTATGGGCTACAAGACGTGCAGCGGGAAGACTACCCGGTTGAAAGCCAAATTGACCGTCAGGTGCTCGAAGACAATCAGACCACCATCCGCAACATTCGCCTGTGGGACTATCGCCCCCTGCTCAGCACCTACAAGCAGCTCCAAGAAATTCGTCCCTATTATCGCTTTCGAGATGTTGATGTCGATCGCTATGAGCTAGACGGCAACTATCGACAGGTGATGTTGTCGCCCAGAGAACTTTCCTATGATCAGCTCACAGAGGCGGCAAAAACCTGGGTTAACCAACGCCTGACATACACCCACGGCTATGGTCTGGTCATGAGTCCGGTCAACCAAGTGACTGACGAGGGGCTGCCCGAGTTTTTTATTCAAGATATTCCGCCTCAGACCGACACAGATCTGAGCGTTGACCAGTCGGCTATTTACTACGGCGAAGAGCCCAGTTCTTACGTCTTCACCGGAACTAGCACTGACGAGTTTGATTATCCTCAAGGAGATGAAAACGCCTCGACTCGCTATGACGGGGCGGGCGGAGTTCCGATTGGCTCTTCGTTCCGGCGCATGGTCTACTCCTTTGACCTAGCTAGCCTCAAAATTCTCATCTCTAATTACTTCACGCCAGAGTCAAAAATTCACTACCATCGCCAAGTGATTGACCGCGTGAATCAGGTCGCGCCCTTTTTGCTCTATGACAATGACCCCTATATTGCGGTCATCGATGGGCGGCTCCAGTGGATTATTGACGCTTATACGGTGAGCGATCGCTACCCCTATGCCGAGCCGCTGATTCGCAGCGTCAATGTGGGCGAAGTGATTCAGGGCAACAACAATTTACGCAGAATTGCCCAGCGAAACACGAACTATATTCGCAACTCAGTCAAGGTCGTTGTGGATGCCTATGACGGCACCATGCAATTTTTCGCCATCGACGATCAAGACCCGATCTTAGACACCTACAAAAAAATATTTCCGACCCTGTTCGCAGGGCGCGAAACCGTGCCGCCTCAGGTGCAGCGACACTTCCGCTACCCGCTAGATCTGTTTCGGGCGCAGTCGCAGATGTATCTCACCTACCACATGAGCAATCCTGATGTGTTTTACAACCGGGAAGACGTGTGGCGGTTTCCGAACGAAATTTATGAAGACAGGCCCCAGCTTGTCGAGCCTTACTACGTCATTATGCGACTGCCCCAGGTCGAAACAGAAGAGTTCATCCTGATTTTGCCGTTTACGCCCGTGAGCAAAGACAACATGATTGCCTGGTTTTCGGCGCGGTCAGATGGGGAGAACTACGGCAAATTACTGCTATATGAATTTCCGAAACAAGAGTTGGTCTACGGCCCCAGCCAAATCGAAGCTCGCATCAACCAAAACCCAGAAATTTCGCAGCAGCTCACCCTCTGGGGGCAAGAAGGCTCCAGCGTGATTCGGGGAGATTTGCTGGTGATCCCGATTGAGCAGTCGCTGCTGTATGTGGAGCCCGTCTACCTGCGAGCCGAGCAGGGAGAGCTACCCGAATTGCAGCGCATCATCGTCGCCTACGATTCTCAAACGGTGATGGCCGATACCCTAGACGATGCCTTTGACCTGCTGTTTGGCGAAGGCTCACCGTCTACAACCGCATCTTCTACGGAATCAGGATCACCAGCAGCGGGGGCACAAAGCGAGGCCGCCACTGCTCCTATCATCACGATTCCTGAGAATGTGCGTGACCTAGCCCAATCTGCCCTGACGTCCTATGAACAGAGTCAAGAAGCCTTACGTCAAGGCGACTGGAATGAATATGGGCGATCGCAGCAAGAGCTAGAGTCGATCTTGAATCAGCTTCGCCAAGAAGCTGAAGGAGATGAATAGCGGAATTTTGAGTTCCACTATTCAAACTCTACAAGCAGGCATCCAAAATTGGCTCCAGCAGAGAGATAAGGCGATCGCACTCTGCCAACGTGTTGTAGTGAACGAGGCTAACTCGCACCACGCCGTTTTGCTCCGTCAACCCCAAATCTTGAATCAAGCGCTTAGCGTAGAAGTCGCCGTAGCGAATGCCAATGTGATGGGGATCAATCTGGGGCGGAATGGTCGAGCTATCGACGCCATCAATCAGGAATGCAATGGTAGGCACGCGACGAGTGCGATCGCCCGTGTCATGCCCGATAATCTTGACGTTTGGCTTGCTGGTGAGAAAGGCGAGGAGGCGATCGCTCAACTGCTCTTCATAGGCGCTGATGAGTTCAAACGCCTGCTGCATCTGCTGTCGTGCCAAAGCGTTGCTTTGGGATTCAGGCGTCTCCCCGTGGTGGTGAGCCAGCTGAGTCAAATAGTCTCCCAGCCCTGCAATGCTATAGCTCAGCTCATAGTTGGCTCCTCCCGGCTGAAACTTGTAGGGGATCGCATCCTCGCCGATGAAGTAGTGGTTGAATCCGGGCATGGCTAGCAGGTGCTCTCGCTTGCCAAACATGACCGCATGGTGGGGGCCGTAGACTTTATAGAAACTGTAGACATAGAAATCTACATCCAAGTCCTGCACGTCTACTAGCCGATGAGGCGCATAGCCCACCCCATCGACGCAAATCATCGCGCCTCGGTCGTGAACAAACTGGGCGATCGCCTTTATCGGATTGAGCGTCCCCAAAATGTTCGACGCATGGGTCAGCGTAACCAGACGGGTTTTGTCGGTTATCAGCGGCTCCAGATCCTCTAGATGAAACTCCAGAGTGTCTGGATTAATCGGCCACACCTTCACCCGAATGCCCTGCTTTTCCAGCTCCATCCAGGGGGTGATATTGGCCTCGTGGTCGCAGTTCGTGACGATGACCTCGTCTCCCGGCTGCCAGGTTTTGCTGAGGGAAATTGCCAAAATTCGCAGCAGCATCGAGGTCGATGGCCCCATGATGACTTCTTCGGTCGAGGCAGCGTTGAGCAAGGTAGCAGCGGTTTGGGTTCCCAGATCGACCCGTGCCCCGGCCTGCTGTGAAACTTCGTAGGAGGCACCGAGCTGCACGTTCGAGGTCGTGAAATACTCCTGAATCCGATCGATCACAGGCTGCGCCGTTTGTGACCCGCCCGCATTGTCCATAAATACCCAGTCTCCAGCCAAAGCCGGAAACTGCGACCGGACATAATCAAGCTGAAGGGACGGAGTGTGAGTCGATACAACCATGCGTTTAATACCTCGGGGGATGCTTCAATGGCAACAAAAATGGCTCTCCAGTAGCTTACAAGAGCGATCGCCCCGAGAGGAGGGAATTACATCACAATTTCTCCCTCTCATCGCCGGAGTAGGATGGCTCATGACTGGTAATTGGCCTGACTTCAGCGCTCTTTTGCCCAATCCTGAACGATTGCTGTATTGGCTGGCAATTTTGGGTTTGGGCTATGGCGTATATTTCCTCTCTTGACATCCTCTCCGGCCTGAAGGCACAGAGATTCCCTACCTAGAAATTCAGACATAGCTGTTCTCCTATCAGATGGGTTGACGCTTCACCGAGTGCAACCAAGCTAGGCTTGGGCTCACGCTTCTCTCCACGTCCGTTTTTAGTCTCTAGCTGTCCACTAGCGACTTTTATATTTATGGCTGCATTGATGTCTCTATCGTGGGTTGCACCACAGAATAGGCACTCCCACAGCCGTATCTTCAAATCAAGCTTGCCGCCCCGTTCCCCGCAACATGAGCATGTTTGGCTCGTCGGTTCCCAGCGGTTGATGATGTTGACTTCACGCCCATACATTTCAGCTTTCGCCTCCAGCATGGTTCTGAACTGCCGCCACCCTAGATCGCTGATTGCCCTAGAGAGTTTACGGTTCTTGACCATGCCTGACACGTTGAGATCTTCTAGGCTGATGGATTGGTTTTCTCTAATCAGCCGAGTTGACAGTTTGTGCAGGAAATCAGAGCGGGTATCGGCAACTCTGGCATGGAGTTGCGCCACCTTGAGCCGCGCAAGCTCTCGGCGTTTTGAGCCTTTCACTTTACGGCTCAGGCTTTGCTGCAATCGTTTGAGCCGCTTCAGTGCTGTTTTGAGAGGTTTGGGCGCATCAATTTTTTCACCCGTTGATAGCGTGGCAAAGGTTGAAATGCCCAAGTCCACGCCTACAGAATTGGGGCTAACGGGCAACTCTGCACGATCGGCATCACAGACGAAGCTCAAAAAATATCGGCCTGCGGCATCCTTGATTACTGTGACCGATGAAGGTGCTGATGGAAGTGGCCGAGACCAAACAGTTTTCAGCTTGCCAATCTTAGCGAGGTAGACCTTTTCACCTTTGATGCTAAACCCGCCCACCGTAAACCGGGCTGACTGTTTGGCACTCCGCTTCTTGAACCGTGGAGCCTTGACCTTTAACCCTTTTCGCTTACCCTTCATTGAGTTGAAGAAATTGCGAAACGCAACGTCTAGATCCCGAATCGACTGCTGGAGCGGAATATTGGAAACTTCGCTGAGCCATACTCTTTCCGTCGTATGTTTTGCCTGCGTGATGAAGCGTTTCATCAATTCGCTAGATCCGGGATACTTCACACCAGCCGCCCAGCCTGATTGACAACGCGCTAGTGCATCATTCCAAACCACGCGACTACAGCCGAACAGTCTAGCCAAGCTCCTCACCTGGACAGTAGTGGGATAGATTCGGTAGCGATAACGTAGTTTCATCCCATCTATGATAGCGTTGTCGTCCATACAATGCCCATACGCGATAATGAAAAACCATTCTCAGTCAGGCTATCTATTGCAAGGCTAGAAAAGCTTCGGCGTATTGCTGAGCAAAGAGATAAGACCATGACTCAACGGATAGAAGACTGGATAGATAGGCTTCAGGAAGAACAGCCGTCTTGAAAGACGGGGCTTGAATCCCATCATTTTTGGTCAAGACTAAGCGCGTTGCCTGATGAAGACGATGAAAGCTTTGAAGAAGAAAGCTTTGAAGAAGAACACGGTACAGCAAACGGTGATCTATCAGAAGACAAAAATGACGAGGACAACAAGAATGATGATGATGAGAAGGATGATAGACATGACAGGTCTGATAATATCTTTAGTTGAGTTCTAATGTAGGTTGGCGTTGAGTGCAGCTTTTGTCCGATGGACAGGCAACGCCAACGCGAAGCGTCTTCGAAGGAGACAACCCACCATCAGCAATGGTTTCGATGGGTTACGCTAACGCTAACCCATCCTACGGCAGAATAGGGTTTTCAAGAGTTTTGTCCGTCAACCAGGACTAGAAGCACTTTTAGTTAAGCAACGAGCAGATAAAGGTTCCGGCTCCGTCATGCTGAAAAGTCTGTGTCGTGCCGTCAGCCAGAGTGCGGCGGCGATCGCGACAGTCATATTTTTCTAAGGGGAGTGTTACGCCATCGACACTGACCGATGCACGATATTCCCAGTGATTCTTAGCACTGCGTTTGACGCTGAGAATGCAAATTTCCTGACCGTTCAGCGTTTTGCAGGTAAGAGCTTGAGACGGCTGAGCCAAAGCCAGGAAAGCGATCGCCCCCACTGTAATAATGGCGGAGATAATGGCGATCGCCCCTACAGTTGTGATGACAATGCCGATCCATCGCTTCATGGCGATCGCTGTCCCGTTTCTCGGTTGCTCTAGAAATCAGTTTCTCTAGAAAGGATAAACGATCGGCGCAAGGCTCACCGTAATGATCCAAAACAAGATATTGAGCGGGATGCCGACCCGCATGAAATCGGTGAACTTGTAGCCGCCAGGGCCATAGACCATCAGATTAGTCTGATAGCCAATCGGGGTGGCAAAACTGGCCGAGGCCGCAATCATAATCGAGATGATAAACGGCATGTAGCTGACGCCCAAACTTTCAGCCATGGCGATCGCAATCGGAAAAATCAGCGCCGCCGCCGCATTATTGGTGATCAGTTCCGTCAGAATCGTGGTAACGCCATACACCGCCGCCAGAGCCAGCCAGGGGTTGTCGCCTGCGGTGCTGACAAAAGCAGAGGCGATCGCCCCAGCCGCTCCCGTCACTTCCAGGGCTTTCCCCAGTCCCAGAGCTGATGCAATCACCAGCAACACCGACCATTCCACACTCCGCAAGGCTCGGTTGGGCGCACAGCAGCCCGTCACCACCATCAGCACGGCAGCCAGCGCCGCCGCGTTCAGCATATCCATCAGGCCAAAGGCAGCCAGCACCACCATGCCTAGCAGAATGGCGATCGCCAGAGGTGCTTTTTCGTGCTGCAACGGTTCAGAATCAGGGATACCGCTGACTAGATAAAAATCACGGGAAACCCGTCGCTGGTCAAGAAACGAAGACGGAGCTTCTAGCAGGAGTGTATCCCCCGCCTGCAAGCGAATATCGCCGATTTTTCCTGACAGACGTTCTCCGTTTCGAGCCACGGCGAGTACCACGGCATTGTAGTGCGTCCGAAACTGTCCTTCGCGAATCGTGCGCCCCACCAAGTGGCAGGTATTCGACACCACAGCCTCTATCAAACACCGCTCTGAGCGAGGCACGTCGAGCTTAAACACCTGATCTGTAGCCGGACTCAGCCCCCGCAGCTTTTGCACATCTAAGATTGAGTCGATCGCACCGACAAACACCAACTGATCGTGCTCCCGCAGGCGCTCCTTCGGCCCCACAGCCGGAATCACCTGACCCTCGCGGTTAATTTCGACCAAATAGAGTTGAGGAAGGTGGCGCAGCCCTGCTTGCTCAATGGTTTGGTTGATCATGGGGCTACTCGTCTCGACCACCATCTCCAAGGTGTATTGGCGAGGATCATCTTCATCGCCCAGGGCAGGTTTGCGATCGGGCAGCAGCCAGCGATGAGCCACAATGAGAAACCCGACGCCCGCTAACGCACAGGGCAAACTCACCAAGGTGATGTCGAGTAATTTCAAGCCTGGATGATCGGTCTCAGAAATCAGAAGACCGTTGACGACTAAGTTGGTACTGGTTCCAATGAGGGTGCAGATGCCGCCAAAAATGGCCGCATAGCTGAGCGGAATCATCAGCTTCGACGGGCTTAGCCGCAGCTGTCGCGCCCAGTCGCTCACCACGGGAATAAACATGGCGACCACAGGCGTATTGTTGAGAAATGCGCTCATGCCCATAACCGGAGCCATCAACCGCAACATCGCTCGGGTCAACCCTTTTGGCCGCCCCAAAACCTGCTGCGAGATCCATGACAGCCCACCCGTGTGCTGTAGACCCGTCACCACAATATAGAGTGTGCCAACGGTGACCATTCCAGCATTGCTAAACCCTGCTAGAGCATCGGCCTGATCTAGCACTCCAGTAATGAGAAGAACAGCCAAAGCCCCCAAAAACACAATTTCTGGCGAAAGACGGGTGCCCGCATTCAGCAAAAAAGCAACGATCGTAATGCCAATGGTCAGCCATCCTTGCCAGGTCATGGTGCTGAGAAACCCAGATGCACCCATAGCCGTTCCGATGGCGATCGCCAAACTCAGCAGCACCCCAGCAATCAGCAGCACAATCCAGTGATTGCGCGTCTTGATCCGAATCCAAGCAGGCCATCGCTGGATCTGCGTCATTAAGGACTGTTCACCCATAAGTGGATTATCCAAAAAGGTTCAAAAGAAAGTTCAGCTTACTTTGCGATTATATTTCAAATTATTTGCAATTGTTTTGAGATTCAACTACAAGTCATTCGGGTTGCGTCTGAAGCTCGTGTCAAAATTAAAGCAGATTTGAGTCACATTTTGAGTCACATGGAGAATGAGGATGGCAAAGCCCGCCAAACGGCATGAAAGCCTGAGCCTGACTCAGCAGTTGACTCAGCATAATTTTTTGTTTCGCAATTGCGATCCATCTTGGCTGGCTGAGCAATGCCCTGAGCATGATCTGATTCACGAAAAACTCTATTCAAACCGACCGATTTACACCGCATTTCGCCCCCATGATTCGATTGAATATCTTTATGCGGTGATTTCTGGCGGGCCTGTGATTGTTCGCAGCACCCCCCTCGACCGCATTATTGCGCTCACCTATCCCGGCGGATGTTTTGGCATGAGAAGTCTTGACTTTAACTATGGTCAGTTCTGTCGTGCCTTTCCTAGTTTGGTCGAAGCCTACAAGACGACAGATGTCGTTAAAGTGCCGATAGAAGTCATTCAGGCTCTCTTTGCTGCCGATGAAGCGTTTCGCACCCGCTATGGTCTCTTATTCGGCCTGCGGGAGAAGTTTCAGTACCATTTGTTGAATTGTGGAGCTTACCCGCCTCAAGCGGTTGCGGCGCTGTTGCGAGCGCTGATCTACCAAGAGCGATCGCTTGGCAACCAGCCCCAAACAGATGAATCTTACCTGTTTGACTTGCCTGTAGATATCGTTTCTCGTGCCTGTCAGCTCAATCACCGCACGGTAGAACAGGTGCTGAAAGGCATGACCCAGGTAGGGTTGCTCAAACTCGTTAAAACGACCGATGCCAGTGGTGATTGGGTGCATGTGGTAGACCCTGAAGGGTTGAAAGAAGTCTACGGAGCAACCCGAGATAAAGTGTCGTGGTGGCCCCTGCGATAGGTAGAGTTTGCAGAGATGTAAAGTTTGCAGAGATGTAAAGTTTGCGGAGATGTGGAGTTTGCAGAGATACAGACAAAACTACTGACAGACCCCAAGCTTGAAAAGTTTCAGCACTAATCGTTCAACATGAACGACTCAAACCGAACAGCTCAAACCGAACAGCTCAAGATGAGCAGCACTGAGTGTCTAGCTCCAGGGGTTCATTGCAGGTACGGGATTCATCCAGGAAAGGGAATATGGGAAGACCTGAAGCGACGAATGGGCGATCGCCACAACCGTCAACCAGCCTAGAAAACCGCTCACATTCACCAGACTCTGCGGCTCCATCTCTGGGGTTGCCAGGGCATTACTACACCGCACAAGATATTTTTGAGCAAGAACTCAATACTCTATGGCGCAGCACCTGGCAGATGGTAGGTCGAGTCGAAGATATTCCCAATGCGGGAGACTATCTGGCGGTGCAGCTCGGTGCAGAACCGATTTTTGTGCTGCGTCAGGCTGACGGCAATCTGGCAGCCATGCACAACGTTTGCCCCCATCGCGGGGCGCGCTTGCTCATGGGCGACGCGCCTAACTCAGAGCGGCTTGATGTGCCAGGGCAGTGCAGCACAAAGATTACCTGCCCCTACCATGCCTGGACATTTGGTGCCGATGGAGCATTACTCGGAATCTCGCAGCCCCAGCAATTTCCTGACCTCGACAAATCTAAAATTCACCTGACGGCTGCACGGGTTGAGACCTGGGGCGGCTTTATCTTTGTCTGTCCTGATCTAGAGGGTGAATCTCTGCACGAGTATCTGGCCGATTTTTCGAGCTATCTAGAGGGCTACCACGCACCGTGGCAAGATTTGCGAGAGGTGATGCGCTGGAGCTATGTAGAGCCCGTCAACTGGAAATTTGTCGTTGAAAACTACGTGGAAGACTATCACTTTTCCGTCGTTCACCCTGAGAGTTTGGGTTTTTATGACTTTCGCTCGATCGAAACCCAGCTCACAGGACGGCATTGTGAAGTGTTGATTCCTTACATGCGGGAGCATCTTGAGCGGGAGAGTCTGCCTCACATGCGAGAAAAGGTTCATCTTTCGTACCAGGGGTTTATCTTCCCGAACTTCATGGTCAATACAGAAATCGATCATGTCAGCATTTTTCGGCTTAAGCCTCTGACTCCAACTCAGACGAAGGTTGAGGTGATCTTGTACCAAACCCCTCAACAGCAAAAACAGCAGCCTCTGAAGCGCGATCGCCTCACGGCTAGTTACGATCAGGTGATGGAAGAAGACTTTTCGGTGTGTCGTCTTTTGCAAGAGGGAGTCCACTCGCGCGCCTACGGAGTCGCCCAGTTTGCCACTGAGCGGGAACTGGGGATCAGCCATTTTCACAACGTCATCAAAACCTATGTCGCTTAAGGTTCAGTTCAATCGTTAACCCAGCACCTATGCAAGATCTATGACTTCAGCTCAACAGCTCAAGCAACTGGCTGTCGCCGCTTCTGACCCTGATACCGCGCTCACAAACGCGATGGAATTGCTCTGTCAGTTACTCGCGTGCGATCGCTGCTTTCTCTATTTGCGCGATCCCGACACCCGCCAAGGACGCGTGACGCACTGTTATTCCATCGATATCCGCTGGGCAGACCTGCGAGGAGCCGCCTGGATCGAGTCAGACAACATCGAAACCAAAGATCCGCTAATGGCGATCGCCTTTCGCACGGCTGAGCCTGTCTTTGTCGAAGATATCGAAACGGCTAGTGCAGACGTGATCAATCTAGACTATGAGCGAAAAGAGTTTGGGCATCGTGCCTTAGTCCACGCGCCGATCTACGGCGACGGTCGGCTCATTGGCATTCTCGAACCCTGCATGTTTGAACAGCCTAGAGAATGGACAGAGGCCGATCGCGAGCTTGTGGCGATCGCCCAAGAAGCCCTCACTCCCATCGTGCTCAGCTACCTCGAATCAACGGCGATCGCCGACCCTATTCCGTAATTGCGGCTTTGAGACTACGACAAAAGCTCTCCACCGCCTGCAAGCCCTGAGCCGGACTGCCATCCGCCAACCGTTTCACAAAGGCACTGCCCACCACCACCGCATCGGCTCCCCACTCCATCACCTGATGGGCATGACCCACCTGAGAAATACCAAAGCCAACGGCGATGGGCTTATCGGTGACGCTGTGCAGCCCCATCAGCAAGTCTTGGACTCGACCTTCGACCGCCGTTCTCATGCCTGTCACTCCGGTGACGCTGACCAGATAGATAAAGCCCTGAGACTGCTTGGCGATCGCCTCAATTCGATCTTTAGGGCTGGTCGGTGCAACCAGCAAAATGATCTCGATACCATGCTCTAGGGCAGGCTTCATCAAGCTTTCTGTCTCTTCGAGCGGCAAATCAGGCACCACCAGCCCTTTGACGCCCGCATCAGCAATGGTGCGGAGAAAGGTATCGATGCCGCGATTCAAAATGGGATTGTAGTAGGTGAACAAAATCAGGGGCGCTTGCAAGTCAGGACTCACCTGCTTCACGATCGCCAACACATCTTCAAGTTTCGTGCCGCGACTGAGCGAACGAGTCGAAGCCGCCTGAATCACTGGGCCATCGGCTAAGGGATCAGAATAGGGAACCCCCAACTCAATCAAATCAGCCCCACTTCGATCCAGTATTTTGAGCGCCTCTGCCGTCGTCCCTAAATCAGGATCGCCCGCCGTAATGTAAGGAATCAAAGCACACTGACCGCGATCGCGCAGGGCATTCATCCGCTCAGAAACAGAAACCATACTCTCGTCTTGCTCCAAGTCTGCTTAGATGCTTAAAGTCGTTCTAGAGCTGTGAACAGAGTCCATCCCTTTCATCTAGATGTTCTCAACCCCATCACAGCAACTCCAGAGTTGCTTACAAACCAATCCTAAGCTTACCGTCAGGACGGACGCTCAAGGGGCTTTTCTTCAGAAATTTGTGCCCGAAACTGTGCCCCACGGCTGCACACCTCTAATCTCCGCCAATCGAATTTGCGCCAATGGAATCACCCAGCCTGTGGATGAACTCAAATCCTCTATGGCGTAGGCTAAGACGGTAACTATCAATACAAGCTATAGCGATCCTAAATGATCTGTGAGAGGTGGGGCGGTCACTGCCCGCCCCACCTCTCACAATCTATTTCACAATTCATGTGAGGCTGCGATAGAGGCAAGAACGATAAGCTTGAAATATAAGCTTAAGACGCTCTAAATCCTGATTCAGGAAATATGCTGATACACTACCCTCAGTTCTTCTCAGTGGGCTTTAGATCTTTGCTATTGTCTTAATAAGCTGAGCATTCTTCAGTCTATCTCTGGGAACAGACCCTTCCCGTCAAGTGTGTAACGGTCATACAAAATCATGGGCAGGGGCACGGTAGGATCAATCTTTCATCATCGTTGTCCGCTCCCAGTATGTCCGTCCTAAACAGCTTGTTTAGGTTTTACAGAGCTTTAATCCCCATGATGCCTATGACAGGTACAGCCGTAGATACCTCTATAAGCAACCTTGAAAAGCTAAACCATCAGTTCACGACTTCAGATGCAGCATCCATTGTGAAATGGGCAGTTGAGACATTTGGAGACGAGCTTGTGATGAGCACAAGCTTCGGCATTCAGTCTGCTGTCATGCTGCATCTAGTCACCCAGGTCTACCCCGATATTCCCGTCATTTGGATCGATACGGGGTATCTACCGAGTAAAACCTATAAGTTTGCCGACGAGCTCACCCGTCGCCTCAATCTCAATTTGCAGGTGTATCAGTCACCCATGAGCCCCGCACGCATGGAAGCGATTCATGGGCGGCTGTGGGCAGAGGATGATCTTGAAGCTCTAAATCTCTACGATCAGATCCGTAAGGTAGAGCCGATGGCGCGCGCCCTAAAGGAGCTGAATGCAAAGGCATGGTTGGCAGGGCTGCGGGCAAATCAAACCAGCCATCGCAAAACTCTCGACTACGTGGGCAAGCAAGGCGATCTCTACAAAATCTTGCCGATTTTGAACTGGCACTCGCGAGATATTTACTATTACCTACAGGCTCACGCTCTGCCCTACCATCCGATGTTTGATGAAGGCTACGTCACCGTTGGCGACTGGCACTCTAGCCGTCCGGTTACGGCTGATGATGATGACGAGCGCAGCACTCGGTTCCACGGGCTGAAGCAAGAATGCGGCCTCCACTTACCCCAAACCCAAGGCGAAGCAGAAAGCCTTGATTCAAGCTCTCTCTAATTCAGCAGACTCAAATTCAGCAGACTTGAATTCAGCAGACTTGGCCTTGCGGGCAAAATGTTCTAATAAAGAGCGGTGAATAAACACATAGCTGCCGCCAACTCGCTGAAGTAAGATGCGATCGCAGCCGTAGTCTAAAAATCGAGCATAGTTCCAGGGCATGGCTTGGCTTCTCCAAAAGATCAGCCGCAGCAGCACGTGTTTAATGCCGTTGAGCCCTGCACCTCCGGCACCAGCCAGGGCGGCACCCATTCCAAAAATTAGCCCGTTTGAGAGGCCAGAGGCGAGACTGTGGTTGTGAACGAGATAAAAGGCGATGCCTGCTAAAGGGGCAACGATGGCAAAGAGCTTGAGCGCATTGATCGCCGATCGCCAGACTTTGTAGTTGGGAAACGCGTTTTGATCGACGGTGCGAGCGCTTTCAAACCCAATAATGACTTGAAACAACAGGCCAACGGCAACGCTGTCAATGAGCCCAAGGCTGGTGCCTAGCTTGATGGCGATCGCAATCAACACACCAAAGGGCAGATACATCAACGATTTTCTAAAGGCCCAGCGAATCTTGTCGATCGGGGTAAAGCCTCGGAGTTCGTGAAGCAGGCCGTAAGTGTAGATGCCCAATACAAAATACACGGCCCCATAGGCAAGACCGTAGGTAAGCGCCGCCCCGGTGCCCAGCATAGATAGGCCAAACATAGCGCCGAAGATGCTGCCAAGAAGGGCACCATTGGCGACACTACCGTCTCGAAATTTTGTCTCCTCGGTGATAAAACGACTCAGAGGGCCGCCGATGAAACCGTATAAAACACCGCCCAGAATACCCCACAGCGCTCCTTGGATGGCTTGAGCAACTTCGAAGGTATTGACATCAGGCAGCAAGCCACGAATAAAACCGAGATGGACGCCCCCAAAAAGAGCCATGAAGACCAGTTTGATGCCAATGTTGTAAAGCAATCTCCGGCCAGGATGCTGAATCCAGTCAGGATGGAGCCCCTCAATCAGAAAAATGCTCTGGGATTTGCTGGCCATCTGCTGAGCCAGCCACGAGAGCCACCGGATAGTCTGAGCGCGGGAATATGGAGCCTCATCGCGCCGCTGAATCATGCGGTCAATGTAGGCTTCAAAAATTCGATGGCGCTTTTGTTCTAGCAATCCGGTGTCGAGCATCTGCTGATCATCGATGCTCTGGTAAGACATGACGATAATATTGAGCATCAGCGGCGAGGCCGCCATTTCACGCAGAGCCAGATCGTCTTGCAACAGGGTGCGGAGTCCTGAGAGATTTGCAGAAGTCGGGTCGATGCTGTCAAAAATCTGCTCAGAGGTGAGCGATCGCAGCTTCACCGCAGCTTCAAAATTGAGCTGCTGGCTCAGTTCGCGATATTGGCGATCGCGGCTACAGACGACTAGCTCAGCCCCGTAGTCTTGATAAAACAGGTTGATGGCATCAAGACACAGTTCTCGCTGGTCTTCCTGCACCTCATCCAGCCCATCGAGCAACAGCAACAGGTTTTGATTCTGAATCCACGACTGACCCACTGTTCGCGGCACCTGATATTTGCTGTTGAGTTCATCTTCAAGCCACTGAGCCAGGGTGCGCTTGCGAGACGACCATGAGGATAAGTTCACAACCACCGGAATGCGATAGGTCGCGTCTTGCTCGGCTCGCTGCACGAGGGTCTGAGCCAGCCGCAGCAATGCTGTCGTTTTGCCAGCGCCAGGTGAACCGAGGATGAGGAGCGATCGCCCATCACCCAAATCGTCAAAAACATGAATCAGATGAGTTTCTGGAGGCAGGGTTTCTGGATGGGCATCTAGAGCCTCATCAACCTCGCGCCAGGGAGCCATTACCGCATCGGGCTGAAGGTCGAGCTGGAGAGAAATGGGCGATCGCGCCTGGAGAGAATGCTCTAGCACCCCCTTGATCCAATAATTCTGCACCTTGCTCAGCAGCGCCTTGCGATTGCGAAAGTCTTGACGGGTCAGTTGGCCAACGATATTAGCCGACTCGTTGTCAAAAACGTTGACGATCGCGTTTTTGAAAACACTGCCCGACCCTTTGTTTTGAATAATGTCACCCTCGGCGATGCCCCCAACCTGCGCATCTGAAATGGAAGCATGGTCAATGCCCAATGTCTTCTGGTTGTGATTATGAATCTGCTGAGCCTGAATCGGCTGAGCCTGAATTTGCTGAGACTGAATCGGCTGGGAACTGTCAAAAGACGAATGAGACGATGAAGACGGCTTCTGGCTCATAAAATTCAAGGTTCTTCAAGGTTCTTTGATATTGGCGTCTTGTCTTCGTTAGGAAAACAACGGCACGGTAAGCAACGGCACGGTAAGCAACGGCACTTTTACCTAATGTAACTGCTCAACCTGCGGGGGCAAGGATGGGGGGTATGACACCTTCTTCTTTCACAGAAACGAGTCACAGGGGCAGGACTTACGGACGACTCGCGTAAGCCTGAACAATTTCAACAAAATGCGTAAGTCTAAAGGGTTTTGGAGAGAGGTTTGGAGGCCGTATCAGGTGAGAGACTTCAACCAGCAAAGACACCTCTGAAAAGATACCCCTGAAAATATTACTTAGACTAGAACCAGGCTTACCCCCCGCTCGCGACGAGGAATGACTTCATGATGCAGTTAAAGCTATGGCAATGGATCGTACTCGCCTTACCGATCGCCATTATTGTTGGTTTCTTCATCGGCGTCACAGGCTGGCAAATTCACGTTTGGGGGTTGAACTGGATTTGGGCGATCGTCGTTGTCTTGCTAGCGGGCTGGCGCTGGCTATTGGTGAAATGGACGAGTCCGGCAACTCGGCAGATGGAGACCTTACTGCGTGAGGTTCGACAAGATTTAGACGACGGGGCAGAGGCGATCGCCCAGTCTGAAGCTGAACCTGTGACGCTGCAGCAAATCGAGGCTGTGCTGCGAGACAGTCTTGAGGCTTCTCGCAACGACGCCCCTCTGTGGGAAGACTGGGGCAAATTTTTTGAGCGGTGCCGCACCCTCGTGGCCGATGTAGCGAATGTTTATAATCCTGAGGTGAAATATCCGCTGCTCAATATTTACGTGCCCCAGGCGTACGGCCTGATTCGTGGCACGGTAGATGATGTCGATCGGTGGATGCAAAAGCTCTCGCCTGTTCTCAATCAGGTCTCCGTGGGGCAAGCCTATCAAGCCTACGAGGTGTATCAAAAATTTGAGCCATCAGCTCGCAAGCTCTGGAAGGTATGGGGCTGGGCGCAGTGGGCGATTAACCCGGCGGCAGCAGCAGCAAAAACGGCCAGCCGCTCCAGCAATAATCGAGCCACTGAGCAACTGCTCGGCAACCTTGATCAGATGCTGAGAGAGGCAGCACTGCAAAATCTCTGTCGGCAGGCGATCGCCCTCTACAGCGGCACCTTGCCTGACAGCATCGGAGACATGACCGACTCTGCTCCAACGGCTGAGCAGCCCTCTCTCGACACAGCCAAAACCCGCACCCTCAAAGAAATTTTAGAGAAAGCAGAACCCACAGATCAGGTGGCGCAAAAGCCGCTCCACATCATGCTGGTGGGGCGCACCGGGGCGGGCAAGAGTAGCCTCATCAACACGCTGTTTCAGGCCGATCGAGCCGAGGTCAACGTGCTGCCCAGCACCGATCAAATCAAAACCTATCGCTGGTCAACGCCCACGGGCGATCGCCTCGACTTACTCGACACACCGGGCTACGAGCAAGTCAATCGAGACGATTTTCGAGACCTGGTGCTCGACCAAGCCCGCAACGCCGACTTGCTGCTGCTTGTGACGCCTGCCCTTGATCCGGCGCTGCAAATGGATGTCGATTTCTTGAACGATCTTCGGCAAGAAGTCCAAGATCTGCCTGCCATCGCCATCGTTACCCAGGTCGATCGGCTGCGCCCTATGCGAGAGTGGAGTCCGCCTTATGACTGGAAGGGTGGCGATCGCCCCAAAGAGATCTCCATCCGCGAAGCGACCCAATATCGCATCACTCAGTTGGGGGCTTATTGCGATCGGGTGGTGCCCCTAGTCACGGCAGAGCAGGGTTCTGGGCGATCGGCATGGAATGCTGATGCGCTGTCGGTGGTGCTGGTAGACTCGATTGACCCAGCGAAAGAACTGCGTCTCGGTCGATTTTTGCGCGATCGCCAAGGTCGTGCCGCCGCCGCCGCCCGCATCATCGATCGCTACACCTTCCAAATGTCAACCACGCAGGGACTCACCGCTCTACTCAAAAGCCCGGTTCTCAGATTTCTTTCGACTCTGACGACCGGATCACCCACCCTTGCTTATCTCTTGGCCGAGCAGATTCCGGTTGAGCAATTGCCTGTGGTGATTGGCAAACTGCAAATGGCCTACGATCTGTTCTCCTTGCTGAGCGAGTCCACAGAGATTCGCAATTTTGATCTGATGTCGCTTTGGCCGCTGCTGCTCGACAATCCCTCAACGCCCGACCGCAACGCTTGGGCTTTTGGTCATGCCCTAGTGGAATATTGGAGTCAGGGGCTGACGGTCAAACAGCTCGAAAGCCGCTTTCATGAATATCTAGAACATCGAGAACAGGCGGTCAGAAATGAGTAAGCTAACAATGGCGATTCGCTAACAATGGCGATTCGCTAACAATGGCGATTAAGCAATAACGATTCAATGATTCCCCTATTTAGCACCGTCGCACGGGAGAGTTTCGATTTTGTCCGAGTTTTCAGCCCATTCCAATAGCAATATTGAATCTGACTTTTATCCCGTCGTGGATTCTTCTTCTGGGGCAGCGTCAGGCGGTGCGCAGGGGGCACCCGATGCTGAGGCGGTGCAGGCTCTCTTCAACCGCATCGCCCCCGTCTACGATGAATTGAACGACCGCCTTAGTTTTGGTCTGCACCGGGTGTGGAAGCAAATGACCGTCTCGTGGTGCCAGCCGTTTGATGGGGCGATCGCCCTCGATATTTGCTGCGGCAGTGGCGATTTAGCTCGACTTCTGGCAAAACAGGTCGGGGCTTCCGGCGAAGTGACTGGACTCGACTTCGCGCGATCGCAGCTCGATTGGGCACGACAAAACACACAACCCTTGTCATCGGTAGCTCCCATTACCTGGGTCGAGGGCGACGCAACAGACCTGCCGTTCGATGACCAGCAGTTTGATGCCATCACCATGGGCTATGGTCTCCGCAACGTACCCAACATCCCCAAAAGTCTTCAAGAAATTCATCGCGTCCTCAAGCCCGGAGCAAAAGCGGCGATTCTCGATTTTCATCGGCCTTCGTCATCCATTGTGCAGACTCTCCAGCACCTTTATCTAGAGCGCTTTGTGGTGCCTGCGGCCCGACAGCTCGGCGTAGAATCAGAATATGCTTACATCTGGCCAAGTTTGCAGCGGTTTCCCACCGGGCGTCAGCAAATTAGGCTTGCCCTTGACGTAGGATTTCATTCTGCCGTTCATTACGAGATTGCAGGTGGCATCATGGGAGTATTGGTCGTACAGACTGACCTAGCCTCCGTTTATTGACGTTACTGCTGATCTGTCATCCCGTTGAACTTTGATCCCGCCCAGATCCCCATTCTCTTAGCACCCCCCATCATCGGTGGTGTGATTGGCTATTTCACAAATGATTTAGCCATCAAAATGTTGTTCCGGCCTTATCGAGCTATTTATCTGTGGGGGCGCAAGCTTCCCTTCACCCCAGGTCTTATTCCTAGCAACCAAGAAAGGTTGGCCCAGCGCATTGCTGACACGATCATGGGCTCTCTCTTGACCCCAGAAGAACTGCAAAACCTAGCGCGGCGACTTTTATCTACAGATCGCATTAAAGCCGCCATCTTCTGGCTGCTTAATTTAGCCCTCGACCAGATTCAGGGAGCCAATGACCAGAAAGTTGCCAAGATTTTTGCCAGCATCCTGCGGGATATATTTGGAGATTCTTTGCCCAAGCTGATCAAGTCGCTCGCTCGCCAAGACGATTTTCTTGAGCCTCAGTTCAACCAAATCTTTGACCAGGTGCTGCTCGACTTTCAATTCAATGATGAGCAGGCTGAGCAATTATCGGCATGGCTGCTGACTGTTGTTCTTCCCCCCGATGCCCTGCGGCAGGCGATCGTCGATTTTTTGACCGATCGCAACATTCGAGTCATTGATGAGAGCTTTAGAGAAAAGGCAAGCGGCACCTACTGGGTTGTTGCCAACTTATTTGGCTTGAGAAATACCCTAGTTCGGCTGAGAACCTATTGCCTAGATGAGCGAGAAGCCAGCAACAAGCGGTTGGCAGAGCTGATTCGAGAATTGTCTTTACAGCAGCGCTTGCAAGAATGGGTGCAAAACCTATCGATGCAAAACTTGCCCGTGTTTACTGTGCGTCAGCTTCGCAAAAATATGCACAATACCCTGCGGGTCTATATCCAAAAAGAGGGAGCCGATCTGCTCCAGGGGTTAAGTGCATCCGTGCAGTGGGAGCAAATTGCGATGCTGCTACTCAACCGTCTACGCACGTCTGACGCAGTGACAGATTCTCTAACGCCTGTGAGTAAAGAGCTGGCCCTCATTCTAGAGCGCTATCTAGAACGAGATCTGGAAGAACTGGTGGCTCGCACCATTCCAATTCTCAACATTGACCAGGTGATTATTGATCGGGTGAATGCGACTCCACCCCGCAATCTGGAGACCAATATTCAAGCCATTGTGCGAAATGAGCTTCAGGCGATCGTCAATATCGGCGGAATTCTGGGTTTCACCATTGGCGTGGTCCAATCGGTGTATCTCTACTTCCAGATTTCTGGTTCTTGATGCCAGACTTCACCGATCAATTTCCAACATTACAGCACCTCAACTACAGCACTTCAATTACAGCACTTCAATTACAGCACTTCAATTACAGCACTTCAGAAAGAGTCGCAGGTCAGGTTTGGCAACGCTATCGGGATGATTTTCTATTGTTTTAATAATTTTTTGTCAGATCCAATACATTGGATCGGTTTTTTATTCCTATCATCGGGGATAAGCAGTAGTCATGGAACATTTTGACAATGACACATCAAGGCGTCAGCACAGATGGCTCTACACCCGAAACAACAGAAAATTCTGGTACGGAAAATTCTGGTTTGGAGGTAAGTGCTGCACAGACCGAAGAGAAAGAGAAAAAGAAGAAGAAGAAAAGTAAGAAGCACGGCAAAAAGCACGGCAAGAAGCACGACAAAGACAAGCACCCAGACTCAGAACGAAGCGTATTTCACTACATATCTGAGTCTGAAGGTAGCTCTAAGCTTTCTAAAAAGCTCTACGAAAAAGAGCTTGCGCGCCTGCAAGTCGAGCTAGTCAAAATGCAATATTGGGTGAAGCATACAGGCACCCGCATTGTCATTTTATTTGAGGGCCGGGATGCGGCAGGCAAGGGCGGCACGATCAAACGCATTACCGAACCTCTTAATCCCAGAGGATGTCGAGTCGTTGCGTTGGGAACTCCGAGCGATCGCGAGAAGACAGAGTGGTACTTTCAGCGATATGTCGCCCATCTGCCCGCAGCAGGTGAAATTGTGTGTTTTGACCGCAGTTGGTACAACCGGGCTGGGGTCGAGCATGTCATGGGATTTTGCACGGATAAACAATACGAAGAGTTCATGCAAACCTGCCCAGAATTTGAGCGAATGTTAGTCAGATCTGGCATCATTTTGCTGAAGTATTGGTTTTCAGTCAGCGATGACGAGCAAGAGCGACGGTTTCAGTCGCGAACCACCGACCCAGCTCGTCGCTGGAAACTCAGCCCCATGGACTTAGAGTCGCGCGATCGCTGGGCAGAATATTCTCAAGCCAAAGACGACATGTTTTCCCGTACCAATATCCCTGAAGCCCCTTGGTTTACGGTAGAAGCTGACGATAAAAAACGGGCACGGCTCAACTGCATCAGTCATTTTCTGAGCAAGATTCCATACGTTGACATGACGCCGGAGCCGCTGGAGTTAGCCCCTCGCAAAAGCGCACCTTCTGACTATGTGCGCCCTCCGATCAACGAGCAATTCTTTGTGCCCCAAAAGTATTGAGGCTAGCAAGGTTTGGCTGTAGATCTGAGCCGAAGCCTGATTGACGGGAGCTACGGCCATTGGGGGCTGCTTAGTCAAACGAGCCTTCGACCTCTTGTCGAAAGGCGATCAGCGCATGGGTCGCCTTAAACGGAGTTAGGGCTTCTAGCAACTGGTCAGACATGGTTGCAGTCACAATGGTTTTGATTTCGATATTGGTGTTGTAGCCAGCGATATCGCCCATTCGTTTGCCATGGCTCCCGGCTCCTCTCGCGGGAATCAATGTGTAGCCAGACACCCCGAGCTTGACGAGCAAATGAATCAAACGCTCCTGCAAAACGGCTTCACCGATAATGGTGACGAGGGTACCTTCAGTTAATGTAGCCATATAAACCTCCAAGATGGGTTGCATCAATATGAATTTAATTAGCTTGAAAACTTTGCTGTCTAATCTTTTTGCCCATTTCCTTAGAAATGCCTGAGATGCCGATAAATTCTGTATTGTCTGTCTTTAATCCGCCAAGGTTGGCATCTCGAAAATTGACCTGATTAAGAATGGATTGACTCAAATCAACACCAAACAGATTTGCGCCACACATGCTGACATTGATTAACTTTGATCGGCGTAAATTGGCGTGTGATAGATTGGCGTCATCCAAATTTGAATCTTCTATTTCTGCACCGATCAAAGTAGATCGACGGAAATCGGTACCAGACAAGTTGACATTTTTGAATCGAGTTCCTGTTAAGTTAGCGCCTGTAAATTTAGCCCCGCATAAGTCTGCCTGATCGCCAAAATGAGCCGAACTTAATTTAGCCTCTTCCATATCTGCATTACACAAATTAGCCCCATCTAGTCTGGCCTCAATCAGGATGGCTCCCACTAGGTTTGCATTGCTGAGATTGGCGTGACTTAAAACCGCATGGCTCAGATTTGCACCCGCTAAATTTGCATCGCTCAAGTCTGCATTAATGAGGCTGGCTTTGTTTAAGTTTGCATTGCTCAGGTCTGCATTCCTAAAGTTAACGTCATCTAAAGAACACCCAGTAAAGTCTCGCCCTCTCAGGTCTTCACCTACAAAATCCTGATGCATAACCGATCTCCTACACGCTTGATTGAGCAGTATCTGGGACAGCCCGAACCTGATCGAGCAGTTGATGTAGTGCTTTACCTTCGATCGCCTCAGTTTCCAAAAGCTGTAGTGTGATGGTTTCCATCAGCTCGCGGTTTTGCCGAATGGTTTCTAGGGCTTGCTGGTGAGCCGTTTCTACAATCTCTTTCACTTCCCGATCGATAGCCTGGGCGGTTTCTTCACTCATCGAACGACGGGCATTGGGCATCCCTTCGTTGAGAAACATCGGACGAGCCCCCTGCTGATAAGCAAGCGGCCCCAGAACTTTACTCATGCCGAAGGTCGTCACCATTTGCTCAGCGAGATCTGTCGCCCGCTGCAAATCGTTGGTTGCCCCTGTGGTGATGCTGTTAAACACAATCTCTTCTGCCGATCGCCCTCCCAACAGGGTGGCAATCTGCCCCCGCAGTTCGGCTTCATCCATTAAGAACCGATCTTCGGTAGGCAGTTGTAGCGTGTAGCCTAGGGCTGCCATGCCTCGCGAGACGATAGAAATTTTTTCGACCCGACCACTCCCCGGCATGAGTGAGCCGACCAGTGCGTGACCCACTTCGTGGTAGGCGACGATTTTCTTTTCTTTATCGTTGAGGACACGGCTTTTCTTTTCTAACCCCGCCACGACCCGCTCGATCGCCTCAGCAAAGTCGGTTTGGGCGACTGCTTGGCGACCGTTGCGAGCCGCTAGCAGTGCCGCTTCATTGACCAAGTTAGCCAGATCGGCTCCGGCAAATCCGGGGGTACGGGTGGCGATCGCCCGCAGATCTACATCCTCCCCCAGCTTCACCGCCTGCACATGAATCTTGAGAATCGCTTCTCGCCCAGATAACGCGGGGCGATCGACCAGCACTTGGCGATCGAAGCGACCGGGGCGTAGCAGAGCCGGGTCTAAAATTTCAGGGCGGTTTGTAGCCGCCAGCACGATCACCGTGGCATCTTCAGCCGCAAAGCCATCCATCTCAGACAGCAGTTGGTTTAAGGTTTGCTCCCGTTCGTCGTTACCACCATAGAAGCCGTTGCTGCTGCGAGATTTGCCAATCGCGTCTAACTCATCAATAAACACAATGCAGGGAGCCTGTTTTTTCGCCTGCTCAAACAAATCCCGCACCCGAGAAGAGCCGACCCCGACAAACATTTCTACAAATTCAGAGCCCGAAATACTGAAGAAGGGCACCCCAGCCTCGCCCGCTACGGCTTTAGCCAGCAGCGTTTTGCCCGTACCCGGTGGCCCCACCAACAGCACCCCCTTAGGAATGCGAGCGCCAATCTGGGTATAACGACCTGGGGTTTTGAGAAAATCTACAATTTCGACCAGTTCGGTCTTGGCTTCTTCGACTCCGGCGACATCAGCAAAAGTCGTCTTGGCCGCCTCACCTTCGACATATACTTTGGCCTTGCTTTTCCCAATCGAAAGCATTCCCTGAGGGCCGCCACCCCCTCCAGCGCTGCGCCGGATAAAGAACTGCCAGATACCCACAAAAATCAAGGGCGGAATCACCCAGCTCAAAACATTACCAATCCAGCCATTTTTGGAGGGAGGCGCAGCGGCAAATTCTACCCCCTGTTCTTCTAGAAGTTTGGGCAAGCCTAAGTCGAAGATGGGAGTGGTCGAAAACACTTGGGTATCTTGCGCATCCCCTACGTCTAAGCCTGTCCCAGAGCCTGCCTTCAATTGGAATCGAATTTGGGTTTCGGCGATTTGCACCCGATCGACCTGACCTTCCTGCACCTGATGAATAAACAAACTATAAGGAACAGCAGGTACTTGAGGCCCTAAGACGACAGGCACAATAAAGTTGGCAATCAAGAATACAACACCCAAGATGAGAAAAATATTATTAAAAGGCTTAAAAGAAGGAGGAATAGGCTTATCTTTAACGGGCATGTGATTGAACCATCAATAGTAGGTTGCCTTTAAATCGTGGCAGAATCTTGTTTGATTTCTAGATTGATTTGATGAATAACGACATTAAATTTTAACCCTCTTAGAAAAATACCCATGCAAGAAAACCCTCATCACCCATAAGATTAGGCAAAAGAAGGCTGGGATAGTTAAAATCACATCTTAGAGGATGTTTGAAAAGTATTAAACAACACGCTGGAACAAGACTGATCCCCCTAAATCCCCGCGCTCCGCGCCGCTAACGCTAGTAAGAAGGGGGACTTTGATTCCGGTTCCCCCCTTTTCAAGGGGGGCTAGGGGGGATCTGAAGTCGCATTGACGACTTCTCAAACATCCTCTTAGGTGAGAGAAATTAGGTCACCAATCAGTTTTTTATTTTAGCTAAAGCAAAAAGCTTATTTTTTAAGTTGAATGTCAGATTTTAACCCTAACTAACAGAATTGAATGTGCGTATATTGAACTTAAATATGTGGTCAAAGCTTAAGCGAATAGAGTGTGTTCTCCGGCAGAAAAAACACACTCAGATAGCATGGTTTAATGATGGCTGCCGACTTATTCAGTGGTCAATGTTCTAGAATCTTCTCGATTTTAGGTTTGACCACATGAGCTGGAGCAAATGAGAAAGGTAGCTCTTTGAAGAGATAGAAGGAAGCTACATGAGCGAAGTTTATCCGTCAATTCTGAAAATAGTGGCGATCGCACTTTAGTCACAAACAACAAATACTCTACTTTGCCTTCAGTAGAACACGGCTTGATGCATTGACGAAGGAGACTCCGTGTTAACTCACAAACCTTGAGATTAAGATGAGTAAGATCACCAAAGAAACAGCCGCTACACCCCAGTAAATATAGCGTCGTTGTTGGGGTAAGGAAGGATACTCCGACGGATAAACCTTAGGCTCAACTGCGAAGTTATTCAGCCGACCTTCATCATCTATCGTAGAGCCTGGAACAGCAGAGCCTTTAGTTGATTTTTCATCATCATGTTGCACATCAACCTCTACTTCAGCCGGAATTAATTCGCTACCGTCACTGTGATGCGGTTGATTAGAATCAAGTTTTTTTCCTTTTGGTTTCATGTTATTCATGGCACCCTCCTGCGGGTTTAATAAGTTGAAAATAGTCAGTTATCAATTCTATCGCTCGTCGTATTTTTCCTGATTGCTCATTGTTACTATCAAGGTAGTTGAGATGAAGAGTTCTCAAAGCCTTATTTTTCGGCAATGTACAACCACTGACATTCGATTTCGGTCGTTTGTATACCGTCAAGAAGAAAAGAATGTATTTTTACATAAGCTTCTAAAGGGGCTTCAAATAACATGCGCTCACCAGAAAAGACAAGGCGTTCAAAGAGGCACCGATGTTCAGAAATGATTTTTATATTTTGAATGCATTTTGTATTATTAATATAATAGCAAAGGGATTCTTTTACTGCTTCTGAAGATGATGTATCTGTTAGACTAGAGAGCAAGTAAGTCATGTCTTTAACCTGAATTTAGTTATTATTTAAGATGTTTTCGACTCTACTACAGGTTGGATTGAAATCAAGTATATGAAAAGGTTTGATTTGTTTGATTTGTATTAGAATGAGTTATCTCTTCACTAAACGGAAAGTTTTTTAGTCATATTAAAAATATGATAATTGCAAGATAGATTGTGAGAGACGGGGGGGGCAGTTCCCGCCCCGGCTC